>JAFABC010000021.1 GCA_023426275.1 Pseudomonadota bacterium
GGCCGGAGCCCGACCAGCCGGACGTCCGGCCGCCACCCCCTTTCGGGAGAGTCCGAGAGGGGCAGTGCCCCTCTCGGCCGCCGGAGGCATCTTTCTCTCTCTCTGCTTACCTCTATCGCTTGGAGCTCCCAAAGAGCGCGCCGAGGATGCCTCGGGCGATCTGTCGGCCGATCTGCGTGCCGATGGACCGCAGGGCGCTTTGGGCCATGGAGGTGACGATCTTTTCGACTTGTGACGGCTTGTCTTTTTCCTTGGCTACCGGGGCGTCCTCCCGCCTGGCCGCGCGCGCTTTGAGCAGTTCGAAGGCCGACTCCCGGTCGATGCCCTGCTCGTAGTGGCCGTAGAGGGTGGAGGCCTGGATGATCTGCGTTTTTTCCATGTCGGAAAGCGGCGTCAGGCGGCTTTTGGGCGGAACCACGAGGGCCCGCTCCACGATACCCGGCTGTCCGCGAGAGTCGAGGCAGGACACCAGGGCTTCACCGACGCCGAGCTCGGTGATGGCCTTGGCGGCGTCGAAGGCGGGATTTTGCCGGAAGGTGGCGGCGGCCGTAATCACGGCCTTGCGCTCGCGGGGGGTGTAGGCGCGCAGGGCGTGTTGCACCCGGTTGCCGAGCTGGGCCAGCACGCTTTCGGGCAGGTCCAGGGGCGACTGGGTGACGAAATAGACGCCCACGCCCTTGGAGCGGATCAGGCGCACGGTCAGTTCGATTTTTTCCAGCAGGGCGCGCGGGGCGTCGTCAAAGAGCAGATGGGCCTCGTCAAAGAAAAAGACGAGCTTGGGCTTGGGCGGATCGCCGACTTCCGGCAGCTGTTCGAACAGTTCGGAGAGCAGCCACAGCAGCATGGTGGCGTAGACTTTGGGCGCGGCCATAAGCCCCTTGGCGCACAGGATGTTGACCATGCCCCGGCCCGAGGCGTCGGTCTGGAGCAGGTCGTCGATATCGAGGGCCGGCTCACCGAAAAACTGGTCGCCGCCCTGGCTTTCGATGGAAAGCAGGGCCCGTTGGATGGCCCCGATGGAGGCCGTGGACACGTTGCCGTAGCGGGTGCGGTAGGTGGCGGCGTTTTCCCCGACAGAGGCCGTCATGGCCCGCAGGTCCTTGAGATCGAGCAGGAGCAGTCCGGCGTCGTCGGCCACCCGGAACACGATCTCCAGCACGCCGGACTGGGTGTCGTTGAGCCCGAGCAGCCGGGCCAGCAACAGCGGTCCCATTTCCGAAATGGTGGTGCGCAGCGGATGCCCGTCGCGACCGAAGACATCCCAGAAGACCACGGGAAAGCCCTGGGGCGCAAGGGGCAGGCCAAGCTCCTTGGCCCGGGCCGCGATCTTGGGATTGTCGCCGCCGGGCACGGCCATGCCGGACAGGTCGCCTTTGACGTCGGCCAGAAAGACCGGAACCCCCAATTCGGAAAACGCTTCGGCCAGCACGCGCAGGCTGACGGTTTTTCCCGTGCCGGTGGCCCCGGCCACCAGACCGTGCCGGTTGGCCATGGCCGGTTCGAGGACGACGTCTTTGGCGCCCCGGGCCACAAGAATCGGAGGGACAGCGGTTGTCATGGCTGATCCTTTCTTTCATTGATACCGGAAAAGGCATCGGGCAGGCTTGTCCTGGCCCGCCGGCCGGGGAGGGCTCCGGGCCGGTCCGAAATTCCGACATGGAGGTTGTTATGGTTCGTCATTTCCGCTTGTTGCTGCTCATTGGCGTCATTGGCCTTTGTCTTGTTGCCGTACCGGCCCTGGCCAAGGAGCACAAGGAAAAGAAGCAAAAGGAAGTACCGGAGGTCACGGGGGTGTGGAAGGGCACGTCGGACACCGTGGCCGTGGGCAGGCTCGGCCACACCATTCCGTCCGATACGCCGAAATTTTTGCACATGGATTGGACGCTCACCATCGACAAGCAGGAAGGACCGAACTTCTCCGGCACAAAGGCCTCGGCCAAGGCCAAGGAGTCCGTGGTCGGCGTGCTGGATGGGCATAAAATCTACATGGTCGACAACGATGGCACCTATATCGGCAAAGTGACCGGAAAGAACACCATGATCGTCAAGTACCTCGAAGCGGGCAGGGATTCCAGGGTCGCTTCGATCACGCACTACCGCCGCGAAGCCGCGCCGGATGGCGAGAAGGCGGAGAAGCAATAGGGGAAAAGAAAAAAGAAGAATGCCTCCGGCGGCCAGGCGGGGCCGAGGGCCCCTCCTGGACCGGGAGACAATCTTTTCAGGAGGATTGGTCTACGGTTGTGTGTTGGGTTTTTGTGGGAGTCCGGAGGGCGAGAGCCCTTTGGCCGCCGGAGGCTTTTCCCCTGACTCCTTTTTTGGGCGTGGCGGATGGGTGGTGCCGTCGCCGAAGATGGCGTCGTAGCGGGCCGTGTCGCCCGGATGAAAATCATAGCAATCCGAGGCCACGACCGGGCGGCCGGCGGCCAGCAATTCGCTGACCGTGACGAACCGGTAGCCGCGTTTGGTCAGTTCGGCCAGGAGCCGGGGCAGGGCTTCGCCCGTGCCGTGGCCGTTGCCGTTGGCGTGGCCGATGATGATGTCGCCGGGGCGCACCCGGTCGAGCACCGTGGTCAGGAGGCGTTGCGGCGTGGAGGCCGGGCTCGGATCGCCCGTGGTCAGGCTCCACTGCACGGCGGCCAGTCCCAGGGAGGCGAGCAGGTGGAGCGCCTCGGCCCGGCAACGGCCGTACGGGAAGCGGAAAAGCGTGGGCGCGGCCGGAATGCTGTCGATGGCCGTGGCCGCCACGCCGCGCGCCTCGGCCCGACGTACGATTTCCCGGCGCAACACGGCGTATTCGGCCTGGGTCCAGAGGATTTCCCGGCGCATGGCCGCGTCGTCGAGACGGCCGAAGTTGCCGTGGGTCCAGGCGTGGTTGCCGATTTCGAACAAGGGGTCGGCCATGAGTTCCATGGCCCGTTTGGGATGGGAGCGCATCCACTTGCCGCCGGCGAAAAAAGTGGCCTTGGCCCCGGCGGCCCGCAAGGCTTCGACCACGGCCCCGTCATAGCCGGACACCTGATCGGCCAGTTCGCACAGATCGAAGGTGAGGGCGACGAGCTTCGCACCGTGGGTGTCCACGCGCCGGATGGAGCCGGTCAGCGCCGGAGGCAGGGGCGGCAAGGGCGGGGCCTCGGTCGCGGCCGGCGGCGTGCGGTCGGGCGCGGTGCGCCGCCCGGATTTTTTTTCGGCCGGATCGACGCGGCGGGTGTCGGCGTCGGACAGGGCGGCAAAGGCCGCCGGGGAGCCTTCGGCCCGCACCGGGATGGGCGCGGCGGCGGACAACACGAGACAGGTGAGCAGGCAAAGGACAAGGGCGGGCACGGGTGGTTCTCCTGCGGTCGCGGCAAGGTCGCTTCCGGGCGGCATTCGATCGGGCGTCTCCAAACATGCCAGCCGGGGCGGGCCGCTGGCAAGGCGCCGACAGGGCTTTTCGCAAAAAAGCCGGCCCCGGATCGATGCGGGTCGAACCGGGGCCGGCAGGATGCGTCAGGGGCGAACCGAACCGACAGGGGAGCCTGATTATTCCGTGACGAGCATCACACTCGAGGCCTTGACCATGGCCTTGACGGAATCGCCTTCCTTCAGGCCCATGTCTTCCACGGAGTGTTTGGTGATAACCGAGGTGATGGCGACGCCGGGAGCGATTTCTACGACCACCTCGCTGCTGACCATGCCATTGGTGATGGATTTGATCTTGCCGGGGATCAGATTTCTCGCGCTGACTTTCATACGCATCTCCTGGATTGAGGTTTGGGAAACACTGTACAATAGGCGCGTGTGTTCAATATGGTCAATGCTGTCAGATTTTATGTTTCGCTGTCACGCGATGTTGCGATTGCATGTGACTTGAGCGTGGTCGGGGTATTGCTGTGAAGGAGGATCGCTCTTTTCAGGAAAAGCGTGATGCAAGAGATACGCTGTCTCGAAAAGAAAAAGCCGCCGCCCGGTGAAATACCGGGCGGCGGCTGGAAAATCCGGGGAGTGGGGGAGTCGCTGGAAGGCGGTTAGCGGCTCGACGCACCAGCCTTCTTTTTCGCCTTGTCGGCGTGGGCCTTTTTCGTGTGGCTGGCCGGGGCCTTGGCCTTCGATGCGTGCCGGCTTTTTTTGACATGGGCCTCGTGGCCGTCGATGTGGGCGGAAGCCCCGCGCCGGCTGTTGATCTTGCCTTTGCGTTCCGCCGTGGCCAGCCGCATGGTTTTGCTCGCGTGGCGCTTGGCGCTGCGATGCTTGACTTTGGTCGGGGCCACCTGCTGGTCGTCGGGCGTGGTGTTGGCGGCCATCATGGAGGTGATGGAACCGGTGAAGGCGGCGTCGAGGACGCGCTTGGTCTCGCGGTTGCGGATCTGCTTGGTGCGTCCGCCGAGCACCACGGCGATGACCCGGGTCTTGCCGCGCTTGGCCGTGGCGATGATGTTGAAGCCGCTGGAACTGACGAAGCCCGTCTTGATGCCGTCCATGCCCTCGCATACGCCGAGCAGCTGGTTGGTGTTGCCATGGACCGCGCCGCAGTGGTTGATGATGGTGGTGGAGTGGTAGTGCAGGGCCTGCGGGTAATGGCGCAGATAGCTTTGGGCCAGCTTCATGAGGTCGCCGGCCGTGGTCAGCTGGCCACGGGCGGGCAGGCCGTTGGGATTGACGAAATGGGTGCTTTTCATGCCCAGATCGCGGGCCTTGCGGTTCATTCTCGCCACCCACTGGGGCACGCCGCCGAAGTGCTCGGCCACGGCCACGGCCGCGTCATTGCCGGAGGCCACGGCCATGCCGCGCATGAGCTCGTCCAGGGTGACGGTTTCCCCGGCCCGCAGGTTCATGGTGGAACCACCCGTGGAATCGGCCCGGTAGCTGACTTTGACTCTGTCGGAAAAGCTCGCCTTGCCGGCGGCCACGAGGTCGAACACGAGATACATGGTCATGACCTTGGTGACCGAGGCGGGCGCGATGCGTCTGTTGGGATCCTGGCTGTAAAGGATTTTGCCCGAACCGTACTCCGCCACCAGGGCGGCTTTGACGGGGAGCTTCCCGGAATGGTTGGCCGGGAGGGCCGTTTTCGGTCCGATCAGGCACAGGACGATGACCAGAAACAGTACGCGTCGCATAAATTCTCCCCGTTTCAAAAAGTGATACGCAGCTCGCCAGCGTTGCCGAAACCCCCGTTGTCCAGGCGGGGCAGCACGATCCATGCCACCCGCTTGCTCCTGGAACGGGGCCATCCGACAACGTCCCGCCGTGGGAAGGAAAATGGTGTGAAAGGACGTTTTCAAGGGCGGGAACGCGCGCGTTCGTCGTCGTGGCGGCGTGGCCCTGTTTGAGTTTGTCAAACGGGGCGATTGATAATCTTAACCCATGGGAGTGGCAAGGGGGGAAGGCTGGTCCCGGCGGATTTTCCTGACGGCCCGGGGACGGCTTTTCGCCATGCCGTCGCCCCGGTTACAAGGCGTAAATGGCCTTTGCCTTGGCCCGCAGATGGCGGATGAGCGGAGCGGCCGTGGGGGTCTGCCCCGTGGCGGCGGTGATGAGGGCGCGCGGCCGCAACAGCCGGCCCTTTTCGTGGATGGCGGTGCGCAGCCAGGCGAGCAGCGGGGCGAAATTCCCGGCCGCCATGGCGGCGTCGAGATCGGGAATGGCCTTGCCCGCCGCCTCGAACAGGCAGGCGGCATAGACGTTGCCCAGGCTGTAGGTGGGGAAATAGCCGAATGCGCCCGTGGCCCAGTGCACGTCCTGGAGGCAGCCGCTGGCGTTGTCCGGCGGCACGAGGCCCAGGATGTCCCGGGATTTTTCATTCCAGGCCCCGGGCAGGTCGGCCACGGCCAGATCGCCGCGTACAAGTGCCAGCTCCAGCTCGAAGCGCAGGACGATATGGGGATTGTAGGTCGTCTCGTCGGCGTCGACCCGGATGAGGCCGGGCTGGATGGCCCCGACCGCCGCGAACAGGTCGCCAGGCGAGCGGTCGGCCAGTTCCGGGAAATGATCCGCCGCCAGGGGCAGGACATGCTCCCAGAAGGGCAGGGAGCGGGCGACCTGGTTTTCCCACAGGCGCGACTGCGATTCGTGGACGGCCAGGGAGACGTATTCGCCCATGGGCGTGCCGTGGCGCGCGTCCCCGGTGTCGTGGCCCAGGCTGTAGAGCGAATGCCCGGTTTCGTGCACGGCCCCGAACAGCGCCTTGGTGAAGTCCCCTTCGTCGTAGCGCACGGTGATGCGCACGTCGCTTGGGCCGATCATCGTGGAAAAGGGGTGGGCCGAGACGTCCAGGCGCGAGGCGGCGGGCGGCAGGCCGATCAGCTTGGTCACCGTGGCCAGGAACGTCTGCTGGGCGGCCAGGGGATAGGGCCCCGGGGGCAGCGGGCGCGGCGGCGGCAGGTCCCGCACGGCGTCGATGAGTTCCCGGGACGCGTCGCGCAGTTCGGCCAGGATCGGGGTCACGCCGGCCGTGGTTTCCCCGGGCTCGAAGCCGTCGAGCAGGGCGTCGTAGGGTTCCGCCGCGTAGCCCAACGCCGCGGCCTTGTCCCTGGAAAGTTGAAGCAGTTCTTGAAGGTTTGGCGAGAACGCATTGAAATTTTTGTCTTCCCTGGCAAGCTCCCAGGCCCGTTGCCCGGCGCTGGCGGCCCGGGCCAGGGCCACGGCCAGGTCCTCGGGAATCTTGACGGCCAGATCGAAATCGCGTCGCCATTCCCGGATGTTGGCGGCCTCCGCGGAGGCCGGATCGGCCGTGAGCATCGAGCCCTCGCAGGCGGCCAGCCACTCGCCCAGGCGCGGGTCCGTGGCCCGGCGGTGCAGCACGGCGGTGAGCGCCCCGATTTGCGCGGCCCGGCCCGGGTGGGCGTTTGGTGGCAGCATGACCTGCTGATCCCAGGAAAGCAGGCTCATGGCGGCGGCAAGATCGGTGCTTTCCCGCCCGTAGGCGACGAGCTTTCGGTAGGCTTCCTGTGGGTTCATTTGGCTTTTTTCCCGGCAGCGTGCTTGGCCGCGGCTTTGCGGGCGGCCATCATGGGTTCGTAGACGGGCTGGTAGAAAAAGCTCACGTCGCCGCCGTTTTCAGCGGGATGGTAGGCGCAATAGACGTTGACCTGCCCGAGGGTCCAGGCGTGGTAGTATTTATCCGGGACTTCCTTGGTGGGCGGTCCGTAGGCCCGGACGAGCTCGGCCAGGGCGGCCTTGTAGGCGGCCATGCCGTCGTAGTCGATCCAGACGTGATAGAACTTGTCCTGGTAGAATTCGTAAAAAGCGTCACGGATGGGCGCGCCCGCGATGTCGCGTGGCCCTTCCGGCCACAGGCAGGTGGTCACGCCTGCGGCCTTGTCCGCCTCTTGCACGGCCAGCCCGGGATTGGAAGCGATTGACGCGCCCCAGGCCATGCCGCCGAAGCCGGTCGGTTGTCCCGAGGCGTCCAGGGGAGGCGCGAAGGGCTTGGCCTCGGCCGCCTGGGCCGTCTGAGGCGCTGGGACTGCCAGGGCCGGCTGCCCGGTTGGGGCCGGCTGCGCCGCTTGAACCGGCGGGGGGGCCTGGAAGGGCTGGGCTGACGGAGCACTCGGAGCGGTCGCTTCCGGCAGGGGTTCGCCCATGACCACGCGCATGGGCCGATGTGGCGCGGTCGTTGGTTTTTCCCCGGCGACGGCAGGCGATTTGGCGGTGGAGCGGTGGGTGGGCGCACAGGCCGCCACGGTCAGGGCGAGCAACAAGGACAGGCTGAGGCGGACGAACATGACTGGCATGACATTCTCCGGACAACGGGACTGCGACTGTCGCATGCTAGCCAATGCGGGCGGGAAAGGAAAGGGGCGCGGCGTGCCGGTTTCCCATTCGCTTTACGGCCGGGCCGGGGCGGAGGTATGTGGAGCCGTCTGGAATGGTTTCACCGTAACCGAAGGATCTGCCATGAAAATCATTGATTATCGTGATGCTCCGGCCCGGGAGCTCACCTCGGCCACCATGCGCGGCGTCACCGGCCGGGTGGTCGCCGGCAAGGCCGATGGCGCGGACAATTTCTGCATGCGCGTCATCGAACTCGCGCCCGGCGGCGTGGTGCCGGAGCACAGCCATCCCTGGGAGCACGAACAGTTCGTCCATGCCGGACGCGGCCGGCTGGGCCAGGACGGCCAGTGGACGGATATCGGACCGGGCACCGTGGCCTTTGTGCCGGCCGATGCCGTGCACAGCATCGAAAATACCGGCGACGAGCCGCTCGTGATCGTCTGCCTCGTGCCGAACTTCGCCCCGGAGCTGTGAGACGCCTGCGCCCCGGCCCGGGTCAGGGCGCGGTGAAGCCGTAGCGGGACAGGATGTCCCGGGCTTCGGGCGTGGCCAGGAAATCGAGATAGGCGGCCGCGAGCTTTGGCTGGGCGGCCGCGCTGGCCACGGCCCCGGCGTAGGTCACCGGCGGCGAGGTCGGGATGACGGCGGCCACGGCCACGGCCTTGCCCGCGATGGCCGCGTCCGTGGCGTAGACGAAGCCGGCGTCGCAGGCTTTGTCCGTGAGCGCCTGGAGCACATGGCGCACGGAAGGGTAGAAGACGAGTTTGGAGGACAGGGCGAACCACATGGCCCGTTTTTGCAACGCCCGCTTGGCGTAGCGCCCGGCCGGTACGGACTCGGGATTGCCCACGCCGATGCGCTGCACGCCGCCAAGACTCAGGGATTCGAGGTTTTCGACCCTGGCCGGATTGCCGGCCGGCACGGCCAGCACGAGGGCGTTGCCGGCCACGACCCGGCGCGTGGCCGGATCGACGCGGCCACGGTCGGCGGCCATGTCCATGGTGACGGCGTCGGCGCTCACAAAGACGTCGCAGGGCTGGCCGTTGGCCATGCGCTGCAACAGGGTTCCCGAGGCCGCGAACGCCGTTTTCACGGTGGTGTCCGGGTGCAGCCGTTCAAAGGCGCTGTTGAGCGTGCCCACCGCGTTGGTCAGGCTGGCGGCGGCGAAGACGGTGAGTTCCCTGGCCGCGGCCGGGGCGGCCAGGACCAGAAGCAGCAGGAGCGCGGCAGGCAGTCGTTTCATGTCCCGTTCCTTGTCGATAAGATGCCGCAGGATAGCCGCAAGACCTCATGAAGGAAAGAGGCGGGAAAACGGCCCCGACCCTTGAGGAATGCGGCCCGGGCATGTAGGGGTGTCGCATTGTCTGGCGCCGGCGCGCGCCGAGAGGTGGATAGTGGAGCGCGCGCCGGGAAATCACGCATCCGGAGAACGCATGGAACACAAGATCAATCTTCCCGAGTCGGAACTGCCCCGGCAGTGGTACAACGCCTTGCCCGATCTGCCGACGCCCCTGGCCCCGCCCCTCGATCCGCAGACCAAGCAGCCCGTGGACCCGAAGCAGCTGGAGCTGATTTTCCCCAAGGCGGTCATCGAGCAGGAACTTTCCCCCGTGCGCTGGCTCGACATCCCCGAACCGGTGCTCGACATCTATCGGCTGTACCGGCCGACCCCGCTGGTGCGGGCCACCCGGCTGGAGCAGGCCCTCGGCGTCAAGTGCAAGATTTTTTATAAGAACGAATCCGTTTCTCCGGCGGGCTCCCACAAGCCCAACACCGCCATTCCGCAGGCCTACTACAACAAGTTGGAAGGCGTGCGCCGCATCAGCACGGAAACCGGCGCGGGACAGTGGGGCACGGCCCTGTCCTTTGCCTGCTCCCAGCTCGGCCTGGACTGCACCGTCTACATGGTCAAGGTGAGCTACAACCAAAAGCCCTATCGCCGCATCCTCATCAACGCCTACGGCGGGGAAATATTCCCCTCGCCCTCGGAGAACACCAAGACCGGCCGGGCCATGCTGGCCGGGGACCCCGATTGCACCGGCTCCCTGGGGCTGGCCATCTCCGAGGCCGTGGAAGACGCCGTTACCCACGACGACACCCGCTATGCCCTGGGCAGCGTGCTCAACCACGTGCTGCACCACCAGACCATCATCGGCCTGGAAGTGGAAAAGCAACTGGCCATTCTTGGCGAAAAGCCGGACTATCTGGTCGGTTGCGTCGGCGGCGGCAGCAACTTCGCCGGGCTGGTGCTGCCGTTTCTGCCGCGCAAACTCAGCGGGGAAAACATCCGGTTCATCGCGGTGGAGCCCAAGGCCTGCCCGACGCTCACCCGGGGGCAGTTCCGCTACGACTACGGCGACGTGGCCCAGTTGACGCCGCTGCTCAAAATGCACACCCTTGGCCACTCCTTCATGCCCGCGCCCATCCACGCTGGCGGCCTGCGCTACCATGGCGGCGCGCCCATCATCTGCAATCTGACCAATGAAGGCCTCATCGACGCCACGGCCTACTTCCAGACCGAATGCTTCGAGGCGGCCCGGCTCTTTTTGCGCACCGAGGGCTTCCTGCCGGCGCCGGAAACCTCCCACGCCATCAAGGGCGCCATCGAAACGGCGAAAAAGGCCAAGCCCGGCGAGAACGTGGTGTTTCTCTATTCCGGCCACGGCCTGCTCGACCTTGCCTCCTACGAAGCCTTCATGCAGGGCAAACTGACGGATTTCGCCTACCCCGAGGCGACCATCGCCGAATCGCTCAAGGCCTGCCCCGATATCGACGGCTGACGCGCCGCGCGTGCGGCAGAGGAAGATGCCTCCGGCGGCCGGGAGGGGGTCACC
>JAFABC010000134.1 GCA_023426275.1 Pseudomonadota bacterium
ATCATGCCCCCCGGCCGCCGGAGGCATCTTCCCTTCCTCCGGTTCCTATCCGCAGTACGTGCTGATGTAGCGACCCAGGCGGTCCAGGCCTTCCTCGATATTTTCCAGGGAATTGGCGTAGGAAAAGCGCAAATGCCCCTCGCCGCCCGGACCGAAGTCGATGCCCGGGGTCACGCCGACGTGGGCCTTTTCCAGGATATCATAGGCCAGGGCCAGGGAATCGGGATTCAGGTGGTCGGCGCGCACGAACACGTAGAACGCGCCCGTGGGCTCGATGCGCGGCGCCAGTCCGAGTTTGGTCAGACCGGCCAGCAGCGCCTTGCGCCGGATGTCGTAGGTCTGGCGCATGTCCTCGGCCGCGGCCAGCCCTTCCGGCGACAACGCGGCCACGCCCGCCCACTGGGCCACGGACGAGGCGCAGATAAACAGGTTCTGCTGGAGCTTTTGCAACATCCCCATCATCGGGGCCGGGGCGATCAGATAGCCCAGACGCAGCCCGGTCATGGCGAACCGCTTGGAAAAGCCGTTTAAGACCAGGGCGTCCTCGGAAAATTCCAGGGCGCAGCGCGCCCGCCGGCCATAGGTCAGGCCGTGGTAGATCTCGTCGGAAATGATGGGCACGCCCGTGGCGCAGGCCGCCTCCATGGTGGCGTCGCTGATGAGCGTGCCGGTGGGGTTGGCCGGGGAATTGACCAGGATGCCGGCGGTCATGTCCGAGACGTTGGCGGCGATGGTCTCCGGGGTGAACTGGAAGCCGTCCTCCTCGGCCACGGGCACGTAATGGGGCATAAGGCCCATGAAGCGCAGGAAGTTGGGATAGCAGGCATAGGCCGGATCGGTCAGCAGGATATGCGCCCCGGGCCGGGCCAGCACGCCGAAGGCCAGCAGCATGGCCGGCGAGGTGCCGCCGCTGACGAGGATGCGGTCGGGGCTTATGGTGACGCCGTATTCATCGGCGAACAGCCGGCAGATGGACTCGCGCAGCTGCACGACGCCGAGGCTGTGGGTGTAATGGGTCTTGCCATCGTCCACGGCCTTCTTGGCGGCTTCCTTGACGCATTCGGGGATGTCGAAATCGGGCTCGCCGATTTCCAGATGGATGACGCGATCCCCCCGGGCCTCGATGATCTGGGCCCGTTCCAGAATATCCATGACGAGAAACGACGTGATGTCCTTGCAGGCGGGATTCATGGCGCATGCTTCCGGTTGGGTTTGCGGGCCGGCGCCGGCACCGACCCGGGACGCGCTCCGGCCGCGGGGCCGGGACGGCGTTATTCGTGTTCGTCCGCCGACGCCGCGGCGGGAGCCGGGCATGGGCACGGAGCCGGGGACGGCGGCGTCAGGGGGCGGCGCACCCCTGAGGGATGGGCGTAGCGGTCGTTGAGCGACTGGATGTACTTTTCGCTGTCGGAAATGACCGAGGCCAGGGCCTTGCGGGCCTTGGCGCCCCAGCCGGCCGGCTCGGTCAGGAAAATCGAACGCCAGGGCACGATGTTTTTGCACAGGGCCCGCAGCAGGCTCTCGCGGACCGGACCATGGGAATAGACCTTTTCCACCAGTTTGGCCACGGACAGGGCCGACCACTTGCGGGCCAGCATGTGCAGCCACAGGCCGCCGCCCAGGCACAGCACGAGAAAAGGAATGGTCCGCCAGGATTCGGCGAACACCCATTCGAGCCAGGCCGGCAGCAGCCCGTTCGAGAACGGATGCCCGGTCAGCAGGTACAGCGTCAGCAGCACAAAGCCCAGGCCGCCGAAGAGCAGGCCGTCGCGACGCAGCGTTCCCTTGCGCCAGCGGATGAGCATCCCCCGCAACTCCGGCACCCGCACGTCCTCGACTTCGCGCGCGAGCTTTTCCAGCTCGCCCACGATGCGGTAGGCCCGCTCCACCCGCACCTGGTCCATGCGTTCGTGGATGGCGGCCATGTCCGCGTCGCGCTTGGCCTCGAAGCGCTGGCGCAGGGACTCGTTGGCGATGGGCACGGCGGCGGTCGGCGAATAGATGCGGTAGAACTTGCCGGCGGTCAGCCCCTGCTGGGCCAGGGCCCGTTGCCAGGCCCCCACCACCTCTTCGGGATTGTCCTCCCGGGCGGCGATGTCCATCTGGTTCAAAATGTAAATAAATTTATTGGAGTCGCGACGGTTGATGGTGGCGGCCACCAGATGGGTCAGGGTGTCGCGCATGGCCCCGGGTTCGGGCCGGCGGGCGTCGAAAAGCACGAGGACCAGATCGGACAGGTCCATGATGTAATTGGTGATGCGCAGGGTGGAGGTGCGCTGGGCATCGGCGTCGAAGCCCGGGGAGTCGATGAGGATCAGGCCGCGCAGCTTTTCGCTGGGGCTGGTTTTCAGGCGGATGTAGGAGTCGATGCGGCCGCCCTCGCCGGGTTCGACCTTTTCGAGCTCCTCGCTCATCTTGTAAAAGGGAAAGCGCAGGTCGGCGTTGAGCGCCGTGCCGGGCAGCACCCGGGATTCGCCGGCGGCGTTGTAGCAGATCACCGTGAACTTGTCGTCCACGGCATGGGAGCCGGTCTGCTGCACGGGCATGTCCAGATAGTGGTTGATGAACGTGGACTTGCCGGCGGAAAACGGTCCCAGGATGGAGATGAGCGGCCACCAGGCGATCTGGGAAATGGTGGACTGGTCGTTGCCGAGCAGTCCCAGGCCCCGACAGACCTGGTCGAGCAGGCCGAAGCTCTCGACCGCTTCCACCAGGAGCGGGTTTTCCAGCTGCAGATGTTCCTTGAGGCTCGTGAGCCTGTCGCTTAAGCGGCCATCTTCCATGCGCCCCTCCCCCCGCCGGTCAAGAATGGCCCTATCTATCCAATAAATCGAACTTCGTCGAGCGGGAGGAGCCGAAGGACGGTTCCCCGGACGTCCCGGGCCGCGGGGAAAAAACTTGCCCCGCCGCGGCCATTGCCGCTATCCCAGGCAGAGCGACGGGCGCGTCCACGGCGCGCCCAAACCACCCGGAATCGAGCCATGCCAACGCCAACCGCCAACACTCCCGCCGCCGACCATCGCAGCGCCCCGACCGGCGCACTGCTCTACTGGCTTGCGGCCCTGGGCGTCATCGGCCTGTTGTACGGTCCGTTTCTATTCTCGAACCGGGTGGGCATCCTGGACTGGAGCAAGGACCTTTTCTATTTCGCCTTTCTCCATGATTCCCTGCGCAGCTTCGGCCAGCTTCCCCTGTCGTTTCTGGCCATTCCCCACTCCATTGCCTGGTTTTCCACCCTGCAGGACCTGTCCTACTGGTCCAATCCCGAGGTCATCAGCTTTTCGCCGCTCCTTCCCCTGGCCTTTGTCATGCCGGTCGTGGCCTTCATGAAGACCTATTTCGGCCTGCACCTGCTGGCGGCGGCCTGGGGCATCCGGCTGCTGGCCGGACGGTGCGGCTTCGGCCCGGTGCGCGCGCTGGTGCTGCTGGTTCTTTTCCTGGGCAATCCCTGGCTGGTCCAGCATCTGGCCATCGGCTATTCGCCGCAAATCAGCCTGTGCCTGATCCCGCTCATCGTCGCCCTGCTGGCGGCCCGGGAATTCCGCCCCCTGGAATGGGCCGGGGCGGCCGCTCTGGCGGCCCTGGTCTGCTACCAGGGCGCGCTGCATCTTTTTGTGTGGCTGCTTCTGGCCGTGGGCGTGTTCGTCGCGTTCGAGGCCCTGCTGGCCCGCCGCCTCGACCATGTCTGGCGGACCGTTTTTTTCTTCGCGGCCACGGCCGGGCTGGTCGCGCCCAAGGCCTACGCCGCCGCCAGCGTCTACGGCGGCTGGCGACGCATCCCGGCCGGCGGCTACGCCTCCCTGGCCGATCTGTGGGGGCTGCTCACCGACGCCGGTTTCCCCATGTTCCAGTTCCCGGAGACCTACTCCCACTACAACGTGGCCTTCTACGACGGTTCGCTGCTGGTCGGGCCGGGTTTTGTGGTGCTGACCGGACTTGCGGCCGGCGCGGTGCTGTTCGCCGCGTTGCGCCGCCGCGAGGCCGACGCCGGCCGGATAACCACCGACGCCGCCTGCCTGCTGGCCGCCCTGACCTTTCTGGTTCTCGGCTGGGGAAGCGTGTGGCGGGACCTCGCCGCCCTGCTGCATCTGCCGTCCTCGGAAATCTATCCGTTCCGCTATCTTTTTATCGCCTACAATTTCTGCATCTTCGTGATCGTGGACCGGCTGGGCCGCTGGCAGCCGGCCGGCGCGGTCGGGAAAACCCGGCTGGCCGTCTTTTCCGTGCTCCTGGCCCTGACCTGCCTGACGTTCTGGTCGCGAAACCGGGAATTGATGCCGTATCTGACCGAAAATCCGAATTTCTACGGCGCGTTTTCCATCAAGGACTTCTACCGCGACCGCATCCTGGCCCTGTCCGGCAGCACCCGGCTGCCCGTCGCGGCCACGCCCAACAGCGTGACCATCACCCCGTCGGGACGGTTCGGCGAGCGCATCCGCCTGCCCTGGCTGCCCCACGAGGCAGTGGAACGCTTCCGGTTTTCGGGAGCCCGGGTGGTCGCGGCCGGACCGGAGGGCGGCACGATCATCGCCGTGACGGCCACGGCGCGCCCTGTGTTCATCACGCCCGACGACAGGCGCCGGGGACCGCTTTGCGCGGCGGCCCTGGCCGTTTTTTGCGCCCTCACGGCCGGGACCGCCGGGCTGGCCCGCTGGCGGCCGGGGCTTTTCACGGCAATCCCGGGGGGAGGAACCCGTCATGCATGAGGAATCGCTTGGCAATGTGATCCGGGACTATCTGACCGGCGAGGAAGTGGCCGAAACCTCCTACGAGGAGTTCCGGCAGGCCCTGGCGCGTATGTTCGTCGAGGAAAAGGGCTACCCCAGGGAACGCCTGCAGGCCAAGGTCGGGGTGTGCTTCCCCATCGACGGCAAGGACTACACCCGCATGATCGACCTGCTGGCCACGGACGCCGTCGGCAAGCCCCTGCTGTTCGTCATCTTCTGTTCGGGCGAACCCGGCAGCTACATCCGCGAGGCCCTGGCCGCCGCGCGCATCCACCAGGGCGGCGCGGTGCCCCTGGTGCTCGTGACGGACACCCACGACGCGGTGCTGCTGGAAACGGCTACGGGCAAGGAACTCGGCCGGGGGATGCGGGCCGTGCCCACATGGCAGGCGGCCATGGACCGGCAGGCCCCGGCGCCCGAACTTTCCGAGACGGCCATCGAACGCGAACGCCGCATCCTGTTCGCCTACAGCGAATTTCTCGCCGACGGCTGCTGCCAGGCCGCCTGCCGGCCCAAGGCCGTAGGATAAGAAGAGAAGATGCCTCCGGCGGCCGGGAGGGGCACTGCC
>JAFABC010000136.1 GCA_023426275.1 Pseudomonadota bacterium
TGTAGTCGGCGTGGCCGGGGCAGTCGACATGGGCATAGTGGCGCTTGTCGGTCTCGTACTCGACGTGGGCCGTGGCAATGGTGATGCCGCGCTCTTTTTCCTCGGGAGCCTTGTCGATCTGGTCGAAAGGAATGTACTCACCGAAGCCCTTGAGGCTGGCCAGACGCGTGATGGCGGCGGTCAGCGTAGTCTTGCCGTGGTCGATGTGACCGATAGTGCCAATGTTGACGTGCGGCTTTTTCCGCTCGAATTTCGCCTTGCCCATGTCGTCCCCCTGAACTTCCGCCTCTGCGGATCGTTAATGTTCCACCTCGCCCGGATTGCCTCGGGCGTTATTTCTTCTTCATGATCTCTTCGGCCAGATTGGCCGGGACCTTCTCGTAATGGTCGAACTGCATGCTGAAGGTGGCGCGGCCCTGCGATTTGGAGCGCAGGTCCGTGGCGTACCCGAACATGGAGGAAAGGGGCACATGGGCGGTGATGATCTGCGCCCCGGCCCGGGAATCCATCTTGGCGATGCGGCCGCGACGGCCGTTCAAGTCGCCCATGACGTCGCCCATGTACTCTTCCGGGGTGACCACTTCCACGGCCATGATGGGTTCGAGCAGCACCGGGGCGGCCTTGTTCACGGCCTCCTTGAAGCACTGGGAGGCGCAGATGAAAAACGCCTGCTCCGAGGAGTCGACTTCGTGATAGGAGCCGAACACCAGCTTGGCCCGGACGTCGACCAGCGGGAAGCCCGCGATGACGCCGCCCTTCATGGCATTCTGGATGCCTTTGTCAACGGCCGGAATGTATTCCTTGGGAATGACGCCGCCGACGATTTCATTGATGAACTCGTAGCCGCCGTCTTCCTTGGGCTCGATTTCCAGCACCACGTGACCGTACTGGCCGCGACCACCGGTCTGCTTGACGTAGCGCAGATCGTTTTTGACCGCCTTGGTGATGGTCTCGCGGTAGGCGACCTGCGGCGCGCCCACGTTGGCGTTGACGCCGAACTCGCGCATGAGCCGGTCGACGATGATCTCCAGGTGCAACTCACCCATGCCGGCGATCAGGGTCTGCCCGGACTCCTCGTCGGACTTGACGCGGAAGGACGGGTCTTCCTTGGCCAGCTTGCCGAGCGCCTGGGACAGCGTGTCGCGGTCGGCCTTGGTCTTGGGCTCGATGGCGACCTCGATGACGGGCTCGGGGATGTTGAGCGACTCCAGGGCCACGGGGCGGTTTTCCGCGCACAGCGTGTCGCCGGTGGAGGTGATCTTCATGCCCACGGCGGCCACGATGTCGCCGGCGTCAGCGGATTTTATCTCTTCACGCTTGTTGGCGTGCATTTTCAGCAGGCGACCGACGCGTTCCTTCTTGCCGGTGTTGGCATTGAGCACGGTCATGCCGGACTCGATGCGGCCGGAATAGATGCGCAGGAAGGTCAGGTGGCCGATAAACGGGTCGCTCATGAGCTTGAAGGCCAGGGCGGCCAGCGGCTGGGCCGGATCGCACGGGCACTCGATGATCTTTTCCTCGTCGTCGGGATCGTGGCCCTTGATGGGCGGGATATCGACAGGCGAAGGCAGATAGTCGACCACGGCGTCGAGCAGAGGCTGCACGCCCTTGTTCTTGAACGCCGAGCCGCACAGCACCGGGCAGATGGCCAGATTGATGGTGGCCTTGCGGATGCCGGCGATCAGTTCCTCGGGGGTGAGCTCCTCGCCACCGAGGTACTTCTCCATGAGGTCCTCGTCCTCTTCGGCGATGGACTCGACCATGTGCTGGTGCAGCTCTTCGTAGCGCTCCATCAGCTCGGCCGGGATGTCCTTGTAGACATACTCCTTGCCCAGGGACTCGGTATCGAAATAGACGGCCTTGCCCTGGATCATGTCCACCACGCCCTCGAAGTTCTCTTCGGCGCCGATGGGAATCTGCAGGGGCACGGGCTTGGCGCCCAGGCGGTCGCGGATCATGTCCACGCAACGGAAGAAGTCCGCGCCGACGCGGTCCATCTTGTTGACGAAGCTCATGCGCGGCACGTGATACCGCTCGGCCTGACGCCACACGGTTTCGGACTGGGGCTCAACGCCGGATACGGCGTCGAACACGGCGACCGCCCCGTCGAGGACACGCAGGGAACGCTCCACCTCGATGGTAAAATCCACGTGACCAGGCGTATCGATGATGTTGATCCGATGGTCCCGCCAAAAACAAGTCGTGGCGGCGGAGGTGATCGTAATGCCACGCTCCTGCTCCTGGACCATCCAGTCCATGGTGGCCTGGCCATCATGGACTTCGCCTATCTTGTGCGACACCCCGGTGTAATAAAGAATACGTTCGGTGGTGGTCGTCTTCCCGGCATCGATGTGGGCCATGATGCCGATATTGCGTTGCCGCTCAATGGGTACAGTCTTAGACACGACGCTATCCTTGTGCGACTACCACCGGTAATGGGCAAACGCCTTGTTGGCGTCGGCCATGCGGTGCGTATCCTCTTTCTTTTTCACGGCTCCGCCGCGATTGTGATAGGCGTCCAGCAGTTCGCCCGACAACTTCTCCGCCATGCCCTTTTCACCGCGCGAACGGGCGTTGCCGACCAGCCAGCGCAGAGCCAGGGTCAGCTGCCGCTCGGGGCGCACTTCCATGGGCACCTGGTAAGTGGCGCCGCCGACCCGGCGGGGCTTGACTTCCATGTGCGGTTTGACGTTGGCCACGGCCTTCTCGAAAGCCTTGAGCGGATCCTCGCCCGACTTTTCGGCCAGCACGTCGACGGCCTTGTAGAACAGGCCTTCGGCCACGCCTTTCTTCCCGTCGTACATCAGACGGTTGATAAACTTGGTCACCAGATGGCTGCCGAACTTGGGATCGGGCAGCACCGAGCGCTTTGAAACGGGACCTTTACGCGGCATACGCGTCTTCTCCTTTCACCGGAATTACTTGGGCCGCTTGGCGCCGTACTTGGAACGGCCCTGGCGACGATCGGCCACGCCGGCGGTGTCGAGCGTGCCGCGAATGATATGATACCGGACACCGGGAAGGTCCTTCACACGGCCGCCCCGGATCATCACCACCGAGTGCTCCTGCAGGTTGTGGCCTTCACCCGGAATGTACGACGTCACCTCGATGCCGTTGGTCAAACGCACGCGGGCGACTTTGCGCAAGGCCGAGTTGGGCTTTTTCGGCGTGGTGGTGTACACGCGGGTACACACCCCCCGGCGCTGCGGGCAGGCTTGCAGGGCGGGCGTTTTGCGGCGCTTGAGCACCTTGGCCCGCTCCTTGCGGATAAGTTGATTGATCGTGGGCATAGCCGTCTCCGTTCAAAAATAATCGTAGTGTATGGCAAAGACAGAGGCATATAGACCCATCGCCTTGCCGTGTCAAGCGGCAATGGGACTGCCAACAAAAAAAACGAGCCCTCCCACCCCGTGCGGGCGGGAGGGCTTGACTTGTTACCCTAGTTGTCCGGGTTTGTCAGCCTAGAAAGTGATGCGAATGCCGGCATGACCACCCCAGGCATCCAGGCCCTGGTTGTCAAAGCCGATGCGCTGATAGCGGCCGGTCACCTCGAAAGCCACGTTCTGGGCCACATTGACGACAAAACCCACATCCACGGGCAGGGTCGGGTTGTTGTAATTCCCCTGACCGCCGTTGATGTAGTACGGGATGCGGTCGCCGGCGAACAGGCCACCGATACCGGTGCCGATGAAAAAGGCGGCCTTTTCCGTGTGCACCGGGTAGAACCGCACCAGGGCGTTGGCGCCGAAAGCCCACGGATTGGAGGTGTAGCCGCTACGGCCCACGGCATCACGCTGCTGGTCGAACGAATAGGCCAGAGCCTCCACGCCGAGAGACAGACCGTCCATCACGAAGTAGCTTCCGCTCGCGCCGAAGGTGATGATGGAGTTGATCTGCTTCTGGCTGGTCCCGTAGACACCGAATTCAGGCTGCAGATAAAACGTTCCCGCCTCGCCAATGGCGTAGGAGCGGGACGGCAGCGCCGTCAAGCCGAGCATGACGGCCATCACCAGCATCAAAATTTTTTGCAAACGCGCATTCATGGCCTTCCTCCTTGAGTACCTCAAACCGTTAACCTTTTTTCCGTTGGCGATACGGCCACGTTTTTTTGCCTCTGGCCGAAAAGGCCATTCCCGGCGCGCGGTCGTCTGGAGTTAGACATAAGTCGCCTCCGGGACTTGACCAGGGGTGGACGCCTTTTTCCCCAACGGTGCGGCGTCGCCCCGAACTCCATGCGTTTTCCTTTTAGCAGACAGGGTTGCGGTGCGCAAGCGATGTGACGCCCCCGTGACAACCTTGCCCTCCCCGTCCGCTTCCGCTACTCCCTTTTTCATACACATTTCCCCGGGAGGACCACGATGGACGACAAGAAGCCGTTTGGCGTCGACATGGAAGAACTGCTCGAAGAGTACAAGGCCAAAATCGAGGCCGCCCGGGAAACGGCCAAGAAAAAGGGCCCCGACTCCTTCGAACGGTGGGCCGGGGAACTCGAACACATGCTCGAAAAATACGACAAGGCCCGCTACAAGCTGACGCTGCTGCGCAAGGGCGGGGGCGACGCCCTGACCGAACTGCGGGAAGGTTTCGAGGGCGCCCTGTCCGAACTCAAGGCCGCCATCCTCCGGGCCAAGGACAAATTCTAGCCTTCGCGGGCCGCACGGCCCCCCCCCGCCGTCCTGCCCGGGCCCGCCGGGGCGCGTCCCGCGAAATTTCCGCCCCACCCCGGCGCGCCAGACGGCCCTTTCCGCATCACAGGCCGGGCCAGACGTGGATGAGGTGCCCCGCTTCCCAGACAAGCACCAGCAACCAGAAGGCGATGCCGATGCCCGCGCCGGCCGCGGCCATGTCCTTGATGGCCTTGATGCGGCGGTCTTCCTTGGCGACAAGGAAGTCACACACCCCTTCGATGGCCGAATTGACCAGTTCCAGGGCCAGCATCTGTCCCGTGGCCACGAGTACGAGCAAAAAATCCCGCCAATAGCCGATCCAGGCGAAGACGGCCAGGACGACGAGCGACCCCGCCACCTTCCAGGCCACGCTCACATCGTAGACAATCGCGAAACGCAGCCCCGACAGGATCACCAGCAATTTTCGGATCGGGTGCCAGCCCGGCTCCCCGGTCCCCAGAAACTTGTTGCGCATACCGCCTTCCAGGCTCCGGTCACACAAAAAGCACCGCCAGGGGCGCGATGCACACCCGCACATTTTTGCGCGGCGCGAGGCAGCGCCGGCCTTTAACCGTTTTTCGCATGTCCGGCACAGGCTGCCAAGAAAAAAGGCGGTCCCGTCAGGAACCGCCTTGGCCGTCTCGGGGCGCGCGAGCGCGCCTTCACGCCTCCAGGTTCAACCCGCCGTCAGCGCCCAGGTTCATGCCCGTCTGCTGCTGGTTGCCGTAGGCATTGAAGCGGTTGGCCGCGTATTGGGACAACACGCCGGCCAGCCCGTCCTCGCCATCCAGGTTCGAACCATAGCTGTCGCCGGAAGCCGTGGTGGAGACCGGAATCTCCTTGACGGTCTGGCTGACGATATTGCCGTCGGCATCGGTCACCGTGGTGGTCTGCTCGATGCCCTTGTCCGTGAAGGTCATGGACACGGTGGTCGTGGTTTCGTCGTCATCGTCGGAGGAAGACGACGAGCCGGACGCGCCCGAGGACCCCTGCGCGCTTTCGGACGCATCGGCGCTGTCCGTCGTTGTGGTCCCGTCGGCAGCGGCCGTGGTCGTCGGCGCGGTGACGGAGGAGGTCCTGGACACCAGCGTGCCATCGGCGTCGAAGCTGGCGCTTTCGGTCGCGGACCCGCCGTCGGGACCATTGCTGGTCGTGCTCCGAGTGACGGACCCGTCCTCGGCGGTCAATTCGGTTCCGGTCGCCAGCACGGTGCCGTCGGCGGCGGTCAGGGTGCTCGTGACCAGAAAGCCGTCATCGGTATTTTCGCCGGTGATGGTCCGGGTGGTGGTCGCGCCCGACGGGTCGGTCATGGTGATGGTCGTGGTGAAGGTGCCGTCCTCGTTTTGCACGGTTTCTTCGGTCCCGACCTCGTTGCCGTCGGCATCGCTCAGGGTGACGGTGTTCGTGGTGGAGCCGTCGTCGTTTTCGGTGGAGGTTTCGGAGCGGGTCAGCCCCCCTCCCCCGCTTCCTTCCATGGCTCCGGTCGGCGGAGGCGGCGGCATTTCACTGTTGCCGCCCTGCCCGGCCATGGTCAGGGTCCCGGTGTCCATATCGTAGCCCAGAGAGCCGTTGCCCTCCAGCATGGCCGATAATATGTCGTTGAAGCTTCCGAAGGACTGCGACGAGGCAGTCGCGGAAGTTGTTGCCGACGCGTCGTCGGTGGCGTCGCTTCCCTGCGACAGGAGACTGAGTGCGGACGTCTGTGCCTGGCCCGTCGTCGTCGTGGACTGACCATAGCCGGCCAGCAGTTGTTGCAGCCACAAGTCGCTGGCGGATTGC
The DNA here is from genome assembly GCA_023426275.1 of Pseudomonadota bacterium. GTDB lineage: Bacteria > Desulfobacterota > Desulfovibrionia > Desulfovibrionales > Desulfovibrionaceae > Solidesulfovibrio. Next base: position 6,447 of record JAFABC010000136.1, read on the forward strand.
CCTATGGACGCAACGCTCATGTCCATACCTCCCGGGGGGCGGGAAATTTTTGCCGGGCGAAACGCTCCCCACCAGGGAAGTGGCAAAATATGTTCCTGAAATGGCAGGATGTTCCAGACGCGGGCCGTGACGAAAGGTTACAAGCAAGGCGCGCGCCAAACAAAAAGCCCGGTCCGGCGTGCGCCGGACCGGGCCGTCTGGTCGCGAAAACGACGATCAGCCGCCGAGGTAGGCTTTTTTCACCTCGGGGTCGTTTTTGAGTTCGTCGGCCGTGCCCGACGTCTTGATCTCGCCCGTGTCGAGGACATAGCCCCGGTGGGCGAACGACAGGGCCACCTTGGCGTTCTGCTCGATCAGCAGCACGGTCAGGCCCTCTTCATTGAGCTTTTTGAGCGTGCGGAACATCTCGTACATGAGCAGCGGCGCAAGCCCCATGCTCGGCTCGTCGAGCAAAATGAAGTCGCAGCCCGTCATGATAGCCCGGCCCACGGCCAGCATCTGCTGCTCGCCGCCGGAAAGCGACTCGCTGCGCTGCTTGCGCCGCTCGGACAGCCGCGGGAAAAGCGACAGCACCCGGTCCAGGTCCCGGGCCACGGCCGCGTCCCCGTCCTTGCGGGCGTAGGTGGCCAGGATCAGATTTTCCATGACCGTGAGGTTGCCGAAAATGCGCCGGCCCTCGGGCGAGAGGTCCATGTGCAGCTTGCGCACGACGTCGTGGGGCTCCATGGAAAGGATGGACGTCCCGTCGTACTTGATGTCGCCCTCCACCACCCTGGGGGCTTCTGGCGGCGGCAGGCGCATGATGGATAAAAGCGTGGTGGTCTTGCCCGCGCCGTTGGCCCCGATCAACGCGACGATCTCCCCCCTGTTCACATGAAAGGAGATGCCGTGCAGGGCCTCGATGTTGCCGTACTTGACCCGGAGGTTTTCAACGGAGAGCAGCATCAGATTGTATCGTCTCCCAGGTAGGCTTTGATGACTTCGGGGTTGTTCTGGATCTCCTCGGGCGTGCCCTCGGCGATGGTGGCCCCGAAGTCGATGACCTTGATCCACGAACACAGGGTCATGACCACGTCCATCTGATGCTCGATCATCCAGATGGACAGCCCGTAATCCTTGTGGATGTCGGCAATGAGCTTGATCAGCCCGTCCACGTCGGCGGAGTTGAGCCCGGCGGCGGGTTCGTCGAGCATGAGCAGATCCGGCTTGATCGACAGCGCCCGGGCGATCTCCACCAGCCGTTGCACGCCATAGGGCAGGTTTTTCGGGAACTCCCCGGCCACCTCGCGCAGCCCCAGGCGTTCGAGCACCTCCATGGCGTGGTCCTCGATCTCGCGCTCGCGCTTCATGTAGCGCGGCGTGCGCAGGAAACAGTCGAGCAGGCCGTAGCCCAGGGCGTGGTATTGGGCGATGCGGATGTTGTCGAGCACCGTCATGTCGAACCACAGCCGGATGTTTTGAAAGGTGCGGGCGATGCCCTTGGCCGTCACCTGATGCGGTTTGAGGCCCTTGATCGACTCGCCGTTGAAGAGAATCTCGCCGCGCGTGGGCTTGTAAAACCCGCTGACCAGGTTGAACACCGTGGTCTTGCCCGCGCCATTGGGGCCGATCAGCGCCGCGAGCTGGCCTCGTTCCAGGGACACGGAGAACTCCGACACGGCGCACAGCCCGCCGAAGTTCTGCGTCATTTCCTTCACTTCCAGCAACGCCACGGCCTACCCCTTGAACCTGTAGAATTTACGCAATCCCGGAAACACGTCAGCCAGTTCCCGTCGTCCCATGATGCCCTCGGGACGAAACTGCATGAGCAGCACGAGCAGCAGCGGAATCACCACCCACTTGATGATCTGCAGGGGGCGCAGGGCCTCCATGAGCAGGGTCATGAGCACGGCCGCCATCACCGATCCCGAGAGCGACCCCATGCCGCCGAGGTAGACCATGACCATGACCTCGGTGGATTTGAGGATCGTAAACGAGCCCGGGTTCACGTAGCCGAGGATGTGGGCGAACAGCCCGCCGGCCAGACCGGCCAGCCCGCAGGACACCATGAAGGCCACCAGTTTGACCCGGTTGGTGTCCACGCTCATGATCTCGGCCGCGATCTCGTCCTGGCTGATGGCGTCCACGCCCTTGCCGAAGGTGGAATAGATGAACCGGCGGATGAGCCAGACCGAAAAGATCGTGCCGATGATCACCCAGATCATGATCCAGGGCAGGTTGGCGGTCTTGTTCATGGCGCGCATGACGCCGCTCATGCCCATAAACCCTCTGGCCCCGCCGATGATGTTGATGTTTTCGATGGTGGACTTGACGATGTAGGCGGCGGCGATGGTGATGATGGCCAGATAGTCGCCGCGGGTCTTAAACGAGGGGATGGCCACCAGCAGGCCGACCACCGAGGCGGCCAGCGCCCCGGCCAGCAGGATCACGGGGAACAGCCACACGGCCAGTTCCGGCGACAGCAGCGGCGCGCCGAAGGCCGAGGACTTGGCGAACAGCGCCACGGACAATACCGAGGACACGTAGGCGCCCACGGCCATGAATCCGGCATGGCCGCAGGAAAACTCCCCCATGTTCCCGTTGATGATGTTGAGGCTTGAGGAAAGGATGATGTTGACGCCCATGAACATGACCACCGACTGCCAGTAGAGGTTCATGGCTCCGGACTTGGAGGCCCATACCAGCACGGCGAAGACGATGGCCAGCAGGGCGGGAACACTCAGACGCTTCATAAGGCGACTCCCTGACTGGTCCTAGATTTTCGTCCGCCGGGCCACGCCGAACAGGCCGGTCGGCCGGATGGACAGGATGAGCAGCAAAATGGAAAACGCGATCAGGTCGCGGAAGGTGGACGGGAAAAAGGCCACCACCATGATTTCCACGAACCCGAGCAAAAAGCCCCCGGCAAAGGCCCCGGCAATGGAGCCGATGCCGCCGACCACGGCCGCGATGAAGGCCTTCCAGCCGATCAGCGCCCCCATGTAGGGATCGAGCACCGGATAGGTCATGGCGAAAAACAGCCCGGCCAATCCGGCGAACGCCGACCCCAGCACGAAAGTGAACACAATAACCGTATCCACGGGGATGCCCATGAGCGGCACGGCGAAGCGGTCGTAGGAGATGGCCTGCATGGCCATGCCGATCTTGGTGCGGCTGATGATGAAGTGCAGCACCAGAAAGGACAGGATGGCCACGGCGATGACCATGAGCTTGATGTTGGTGACCGAGACCCCGGCGATGTCGAACACGTTGGTCGGGATGAGCGTCGGGAAGCTCTTGCGGCTGGCCCCGAGCAGGGCGAGGTTGCCGTTTTCGAGGATCAGGCCGCACATCAGGGCCGTGATGACGACGTAAAGGCGGTTGACGCCCTTGCGGCGCAGCGGCCGGTAGGCCACCCGCTCCAGGGTCACGCCGACCATGGCCGTCAGGATCATGGTCACGGGCACGGCCAGGGCGAGGACCAGCCAGCCGGGCAGACCGGGGATGACCCCGTACGAGCCGAGCAAAAAGGTGCAGACGAAAAAGGCGATATAGGCCCCGACCATGAAAATGTCGCCGTGCGCGAAGTTGATCAGCAGCAACACGCCGTAGACCATGCAGTAGCCAAGGGCGATCAGTGAATAAAAACTCCCCCATTGCAGGGCGTTCAAAATATTTTGCAACAGGCTTTGCAACAACGGGAACCCCCTTGGCGCGGTGGTTTGCCGTTGCGACCGCCCTGCCGGCGGCCGCTCCCGGCCGAAACCGCGCGGGACGTCGCGATGTCGCCAGGGCGACGTCCCACGCGGGCGGATGCCATCCGACGAGAATCCGCCGGAATCAGCCTACGGACAAACGGACTTGTAGAAGGCGAACTTGCCGGCGTCGTTGATCTTGACCACCACGGCGCACTTGATGGGATCGTGGGGGCCGGAGGCCGGATAGGACATGTTGCCGGTGATGCCCTCGAACTTCTTGATGCCGGCCATGGCCTGCATCAGCGCCTCGCGGTCCTTGGCCACGTCACCGGTGATGGTCTTCATGGACTTGATGGCGTCGATCATGAGGTTGGTGCCGTCCCAGGTGAGGGCGGCCACGTCGTCAGGGGTCTTGCCGTACTGCTTGGTGTACTCGTCGATAAATTCCTTGGTCTTGCCCTTGGCGCCGGCGGCGGCGTAGTGGGTGACGAAAAAGTAGCCCTTGCAGTCAGCGCCGCAAAGACCCATCAGGTCGCCCGACCCCCAGGAGTCGCTGCCGAGCACGGGCTTGTTGAAGCCCAGCGCCTTGGCCTGCTTCACGATCAGCGGCACCTCGTTGTAGTACTGGGGCACGAACAGGACATCCGCGCCGGACTTGGCGATGTTGGTCAGCTGGGCCGAGAAGTCCACATCCTTGGTGGTGAAGGTCTCGAAGGCCACGACCGAGCCGGGACCATGCATCTTTTCAAAGGCGGCCTTGAAGTCCTCGGCCAGTCCCTTGGGATAGTCGGACGCGATGTCGTAGAGCACGGCGGCCTTCTTGGCCTTGAATTCCTCGGTGGCGAACTTGGCGGCCGTGGGGCCCTGGAAGGTGTCGAGGAAGCAGCCGCGGAAGACGAAGGGCCGATCCTTGGTGGTGTTGGGATTGGTGGACCAGGGCGCCATCATGGGCGTTTGCAGGTCGTTGGAGGTTTCGGCGGCGGGCACGGCCTGCTTGCTGGACTGCGGACCGACGATGCCGAGGACCTCGTCCTGGGTGATGAGCTTGCGCGCGGCGGACAGGGCGGACTCGGCCTTGGATTCATTGTCCTCGTAGAGGAACTCCACCATGTACTTCTTGCCGCCGACCTGAATGCCGCCGGCGTCGTTGATTTTCTTTTTGAGCATCTCGGCGGCGTTCTTCGAGGACTCGCCCACATCCGGGATATCGCCAGTCATGGGGATGTTGAAACCCAGTTTGATGGTATCCGCCGCCCGGGCCGGCGCGGCCATACCAAAGACAAGCAAAAGGGCGATGAGCCAGGACCTTTTCATGGACGCCTCCTGTTTACAGTCAATTTCAAGCACTTACAGCCAACATAAATTCCTTGGGAAATACATGAACTCGGCGGCGATGGGAATCCCCTCCGGGCCCCCGTAACACATATTTGTGAAAATCCGGCTGCGGAAAACAGGGACTTTTTCCGCAGCCGGCGGGGCGATACATCAGGCCAAAACCGTGGCCAACGGGGCCAGGGGCAGATCGAACGCCTCGGCCACGCCAGCGAAGGTGATCTTGCCGTCGCAGGTGTTGAGCCCCAGGGCCAGGGCCGGGTCCTGGCGCAGGGCGTCCAGGCCCTTGGCCGCGAGCTTCAGGGCATAGGGAAGGGTCTGGTTGCACAGCGCGTAGGTGGAGGTGCGGGGCACCGCGCCGGGCATGTTGGCCACGCCGTAGTGGACCACCCCGTCGATGACGTAGGTGGGGTCCTTGTGGGTGGTGGCCTTGATGGTTTCCACGCAGCCGCCCTGGTCCACGGCCACGTCCACGATGACCGAGCCTTCCTTCATGGTGGGCAGCATGTCGCGGGTGACCAGATGCGGGGCCTTGGCCCCGGGGATGAGCACCGCGCCGATGAGCAGGTCGGCGTAGGTCACGGCCTTGCGGATGTTGGCCTCGTTGCTGGCCATGGTGACCACGCGGCCCTGGTAAATATCGTCGAGGTACTGCAACTTGGCGTGGTTGACGTCGAGGACCGTGACCTGGGCGCCCATGCCGACGGCCAGCTTGCAGGCGTTGGAGCCGACCATGCCCGCGCCGACCACCACCACCGAGGCTTGCGGCACGCCGGGGACGCCGCCAAGCAGGATGCCCCGTCCGCCCTGGGACTTCTCCAGGGCGTGGGCGCCGACCTGCGGGGCCATGCGGCCGGCCACCTCGCTCATGGGGATGAGCAGCGGCAGTTCGCCGTTTGGCAGCTGCACGGTCTCGTAGGCCACGCCGGTGGTGCCCGAGGCGAGCAGCGCGTCGGTCAGCGGCCGGTCGGCGGCCAGATGCAGGTAGGTGAAGAGCAAAAGTCCCTTGCGCAGGTACTGGTATTCGGAGGCGATGGGCTCCTTGACCTTGATGACCATCTCCGCGCCCCAGGCCGTGGCCGCATCGACAAGTTTGGCACCCGCCTCGGCATACTGCGCGTCGGCCAGCCCCGAGCCCAGTCCCGCTCCGGCCTCGACCAGCACCTCATGGCCCCGGCGGGCCAGGGTGGCCACCGCGCCCGGCGTCATGGCCACCCGATTCTCCAGCGTTTTGATTTCCTTGGGGATACCGATGATCATACGCGCTCCTCATGGGGACAGGATTGTTACAGGGTTGCACATCCCTTCGGCCCGGGCGGGCCCGGAACGGGGTCACGCTCGGTATTGATGGTTTTTTGTAAACGAATTTTCGGAAAATAACAATATTGTCCGAATAATCTTTGGCAAAACCCGACTGGCTTCAAAAACCGTTCTGCGGTATGGGCTTGGCCCCGGCGGTCCGCCGCCGGCATCCCACAAAAGGACCTTCGCCGTCATGAGCAATATCGCCCGCCTGCGCATCACCTGTTCCGACCGGCCCGGCATCGTGTCCGCGGTCACCACCTTTCTGCACGCCCACGGGGCCAACATCATCGACCTGGACCAGCACTCGACCGACCCCGAGGGCGGGGCGTTTTTCATGCGTCTGGAATTCTACACGCCTTATATGGATGTGTCGCGCGCGGCCCTGGAATCGGCCTTCGGGGAAGTGGTGGGAACGCCCTTCGACATGGATTGGCGGCTGTCCTATACGGACGTGCCCAAACGGGCGGTCTTTCTGGTGTCGCGCCACGACCATTGCCTCATGGAGCTGCTCTGGCGGCGGGCCCGGGGCGAGCTGCCCTGCGAGGTGGCCATGGTCATCAGCAACCACGAGGAGCTGCGGACCAGCGTGGAGGGATTCGGCGTGCCCTTTACCTGCGTGCCGGTCGGCGACGGCGGCATGGCCGAGGCCGAGGCCAAGATGGCCGAGCTGCTCGGCGACAACACCGACCTGATCGTGCTGGCCCGGTACATGCGGGTGCTGTCGGCGGATTTCCTGCGGCCCTACGAAAACCGGGCCATCAACATCCACCACTCGTTCCTGCCGGCCTTCGTCGGCGCCGACCCCTACCGGCAGGCCCACGAAAAAGGCGTCAAGCTCATCGGGGCCACGGCCCATTACGTCACGGCCGAGCTCGACGCCGGCCCGATCATCGAGCAGGACACGGCCCGGGTGACGCACCGGTTCTCCATCCACGACCTCAAGGCCACGGGCAGCGACCTGGAACGCACGGTGCTGGCCCGCGCGGTCCAGTGGCACCTGGAAGACCGGGTGATCGTCTACGGCAACAAAACGGTGGTTTTTCGGTAGGAAAAACGCCTCCGGCGGCCGGGGGGCATGATGCCCCCCGGACCCCCTCGATAGTTCT
>JAFABC010000173.1 GCA_023426275.1 Pseudomonadota bacterium
CGTCACGACCGTCGGGCTCTCCGCCGGAGCGGCCGGCGTAGCCGGCGCGGCGGGCGCGGCCGTGGCCGGCGACGCGACGTCCCCGGGCCGGGGCGCGCCGGGACGGCGCAAAAAGAGGAAGCCGCCCTGGTCGTACACGGTTTCAAGCTCCCCACGGGCGCGGTCGACCAGGGCCGTAAACTCCTTGGCCACGGCCGCGTCATGGCAGACGCCGCCGGAAAATTCGCAGCCCCGGTCCAGCACGAACCACGGCCGGGTCAGGTCCAGGATGACATATTGGGCCTGCCAGGAACGCACGGGCAGATCCGGCATCCGGCCGGTGCGCACGAAATGCCAGAAATCGGCCAGGGTGGCCGTGGACAGGTCGCGCACCGGGTGCGGCGCGAACACGCCCAGGGGAAAGCTGTTGTAGTCCAGACGCTCGGCCAGCGCCCCCCAATTGAGCGTATTTTGCGCCACCACGGCCATGCCCGGGTCGCGGGGAACGGATTTGAGCATTTCGGCCAGGATGGCGGCGTCCCGGGCGGTCGGCTCGTAGGCGTCAGCGGAAAAGGCGAAGTTGTCGGTGGTCCAGAAAAGCCGCGACACCGGCGACGGGGCCAGCAACACATGCCCGAGCCCGAGCGCGGCGAAAAGCACCAGCCCGAAACGCCGCGCGTCCACCCCCGACTGTCTGGCCAGGATGCGCACCGGTCCGAGCACCTCGCAATAGGCGAAAAAAAGCGCCCCGGCCGCACCGGCGGTGTAGTGGTTGGCCCAGCCGTAATAATTGGGATTGGCGGACAACAGCGGCAGGGCCAGGGCCGGCAGGGCCGGCAGCAGGTATTTGGGACGAAAGAGCGGAAAGAAAAGCAACGCCCCGAACAAAAAGCCCATGTACTTCCATTTGCCCGGCACGCCGACCACCTCGGCCAGCACGCGAAGCGGATGCGTGACCATGGTCATAAGCGCTGCACCCGGTCCGCCGCCAAGCCAGGCATAGGCCCCGCTTTGCGCGCCCAGGCCGCCGTCCGCCGTGCAAAACGGCACGATCCAGGCGGTGGCCGCGTAGAAATAGAGGCCGCCGAGCGCCACCAGCCACCAGCCCGGCTTGTGCCGGCCGGTCACGAACACCAGATACAGCCCGCAACACACCGTGGTCAGGGCGTAGGGCTCCTTGACCAGGGCCGGCAGCAGTCCCAGGCAAAAGGCCAGACCGATGCGCTCCGACGTGGCCGCCAGCAAAAAGCAGAACAGGATGGGAATGAGCAGGTGGTCCAGGTGGAAATCGAACAGGCCGTTGGTCCAGACCGGGTAGTACAGGGCGTAGCTGAGCGCGGCCAGCACGCCGTAGCGCCGCCCGGCCCAGAGCGCCGGCAGGGCCAGGGCCACGGCCTGCACCGTGAGCAGCAGCAGCGGCGCGGCCTGATCCGGCACCAGCCGGTAGACCTGCGCATACAGCGGCAGCAACGGCTGGGCATGGCCGAGAAAGGCCCGCCACCACTGGCCGTAAACATGCAGCGAATACAGGTTGGACAAAAACACGCCCAGGTCGAAGACCGTGGAGTGCAGGGCCAGATACTTGAAGCAGGCCATGACGGCGAGCACGATGGAAAGCCCGAGAAAAACCGCCCCGCCAAAGCCCCGGCCGGCGGAACCGGCGGTCAGCGGCGCGGGCGTGTGCAAATCAGGCATCAGACGTCCCCCGACGTTTCCCCACAAAGGGTCCGAGGCCCAGCACCGCCAGACAGAGGAGATAGGCGGCGGCGCTGGCCCCAAGGCCGATCCAGTACGAGGTTTGCGGGGCAAAGGAAAGCAGCACTTCGAAGTCCAGCCGGCCGTCCGGCCGGCGGATGAAATAGCCCGGCCGGTCGGCCCCGGCCTCGGGCAGACGCGTCAGCAGGGCCGGATCGAGCCACCAGGCGTTGGCGAAGCCGTAGGCCTCCACGTGCAGCGCGTCCGGCCAGGCCACGGGTTTGCGCCCGTCGGCCCCGGACAGGACCCAGCCGGCCGGGTCCAGGGGATGGGACAGGGTTTCGGCGTCGCGCGGCACGATGGCCCCGGGAAAAAAGGCCTCGGTCAGCCGGCCGGCCGGCAGATTGTCGTTTTGCACCGCCCCGGCCCGCAGCCGCGACACGTAGGCCACGGAAACGGCTGTTTCGCGACTGCCGGTGACAGCCCCGCCCGGACCGTAGACAAAGGCCCGGCGGCGTTTGACCGCGCCGTCGCCCAGGGTCGAAACCGCTCCCCGGTCGAGGTAGCCGGCCAGCTCGCGCGCATCGGCCGCGTCGCCCGCCTGCACCGGCAGGGGGGCGTAGCCGGACAGCAACCGTTTGGCCGCGGCCGCGTCGCCGGTCAGCTCGCCGGCGCGCCGGGGCACGAGCAGGGCCTTCCAGCCGGCGTGGTAGGTCTCCTGGTAGACAAGGGGAAAGGCGGCGGTCGCCCCGTGCACGCGCAGCCGCACGGCCGTGGGGCCCAGGCGGCGAAATTCCACGGTGGGCGTTTCGATGCGCGCACCCGGGCGCTCCACGGCCAGCCTGGCCCCGCTTGCCCGGGAAACGAGCAACCGGCTCTTTTTCGGCCCCGGCCCCATGATGGCGGCCAGGAAATCGAGGAACACCGGATCGCGACCGGCCCGCAGATACACCGTGCCCGGATCGTAGTCAGGCAGGGCCGTTTCCTCGGCCAGGGCGGCCACGACCGGATTGGCCACCCGGGCCGCGCCCACATTCTCCACGGCCGCCACCCGGTCGCCGGGGCGCACCAGGGGCAGGAAGGCCGTGTTTTCATAGATGTCGATGGTGCGAAACAGGGGCAGCCGGACCAGATCGCGCTGCATGGCCAGATTGGCGTCGAAAACGGGCTTGTAGTCCTTGTAGCCGTCCACCATGGCCGGGGGCACGTAGGCCGGTTGGAAGTCGTCGTAGGTGTAGGCGTGCTCGTAGTGCGGATAGACGAGGAACCGGCAGGAGCCAAGGGCCATGAGCCGGGCCAGGGACGTGCCGGGATGCTCGGCGTACAGGCCGGCGAACACGGGCTCGGCCAGGGGCTGGGTCTTAAAGGCCAGGAAAAAGGGCTTGGGCGAATAGGCCGAGGTCCATTCGAAGGTAAACGGCGTCTCCCCCGGCCAGGTGATGCCGATGGGCGGCAGGTAGGCCACGCGGAAGTCGTCGCGCCGGGCGCGCAGAAAGGAATAGACCGCGCCGTCCTCGGGGCCGATGGGCGTCTGCTTGAGGGTGAGCGGCTGGCTGTCGCGGTCGTGGTCGAAAGGACGCGTCAGGCCGCCGGCCAGAAACGGCGAGACAAAGACCAGCACCGTCACGACGCTTGCGGCGGCGAAAAACCGGGGTCGGCCCCGGTCGGCCAGATCGGCGGCGGCCCGGGCGAACAGGATGGCATAGGGCAGGATCACCAGCGGCAGCCAGCGGGTGGTGTTGGAAAAAGCGGCAAAAAGGATGGGCAGGGCCTTTTTGAGCACGAGCTGGTAAAAGACCATGCCCGGCAGGGTCCGCGAACCGGAAACGAGCAGCACGCCGATGACGGCCGTGACGAACAGGGCCGAGAGCTCCGGATTCTTGCGCGAGCGAAAGGCGTAGGTGAAAACGCCGAGCGCCACGAGCAGCGCGGCGGCGTACCACGGCGCGGTCAGGCCGTCGGGGATCGGGTAGACGTATTCCGTGTCCATGCCCTGGCGCAGGCGCAGCAGGGCCGAGGCGTCCACGGGCTGGCTGGTGGAATTATGGTAGGCCTCGCGCCGGGGCAGCTCCGTGTCCACGGTCACGTCGCCCTCGGCCGAAACCGACAGGCCCCAGCCGTGGCGGATGGCGCCCTTGCCGAAATAATCGCCCACGAACGGGGCCATGAAGTGGATGTTCATGGCCACGGCCACGAAGCCCAGGCCGCAAAAGGTCACGACCAGCAGGCGCCTGCGCCGGCTGGCGAGCAGCCGCCAGCCAAAGGCGATGGTCAGCATGGCCGCCGCGCTCATGCCGACGCCGGGATGCAGCGAGGTGAGCCCCAGCAGAAAGCCGGTCAGGACCGTGAAATAGAACACCCCCCGCCGGCGCTGCTCCACCCGGGCCATGAGCGCCTGCCCGGCCAGCACCACCAGGGGCAGCAGGGCGTAACCGGCGAGCATGGGCATGTGCCCGGCCACGATGCGCGACAGGGCGTAGGGGGAAAAGGCGTAGAACACGCAGGCCAGGGCGGCGTAAAACGGCGGAAGCTTCTGCCGCCGGGCCAGCGGCCACATGGCCGCGCCGGCGCAAAAGGTCAGCACCAGCGGCAGCCACTTGGACACGGCCTCGCCGCCGGCCGTGGAAAACGGCCACAGCAGCCACCAGTAGAGCAGCTCCAGCTTGAAATAGTGGTAGCGGCCGGTCTCGAAATAATCGTCCCAGGTGGACAGATGCCGCCAGGCCATGTCGCGGAACTGCTCGGCAAAGGCCGGGATGCCCCAGTCCCAGGTGTGCCCGACCATGCCCGGCCGGGCCAGCACCCCGGCAAAGGCCAGAAGGACCAGCACGGCCAGCACGGCCATGGCCGCAAGCGCGACTGCCGTTCTTCGTCCCATCATGCTCCTACGCGGCTCCCCAGGGCCTGTTCACCAGAAACAGAAACAAGATGCCTCCGGCGGCCGGGGGCATGATGCCCCCCGGACTCCCTCGATAGAGTGACTCTTGCTGCGGCGCGAAGCGACGCTGGCGCACCTTGGCGGC
>JAFABC010000113.1 GCA_023426275.1 Pseudomonadota bacterium
GCGCAAGGCCGTGGGAACATCCCACGGCCTTGCGCCGCCCAATGAAAAAGGGAGCGTCCGGGAGGGACCGGCCCTCCCGGACGCCGAGGCGTTCCCCGATCCCTTCTACTCGGCCTCGGCCGGTTCGGGCGCGGTCTTGCGCGGCGCCCGACGCGAGAAGGTGAAGGTGAACAGCTCGGGAGCTCCTTCCGGCGCGGCGTCAATCGCCGCCTCGCCGCCCTTTTGCAGCTTGCCGAAGAGCATTTCCTGGGCAAGCGCGTCCTTGATCTCTTCCTGAATGACCCGGGCCAGGGGCCGCGCGCCGTAATCGGCGTCAAAGCCCTTTTCCGCCAGCCTGGTCACGGCCGCCGGGGTCAGGTGCACGAACACCCGCTTTTCGGCCATCTGCGCATTGAGTTCGCGCAGGTACTTGTGGACGATGCGGTCCATGACCTCGCTGGTCAGCGGCTTGAAGGAGACAATGCCGTCCAACCGGTTGCGGAACTCGGGGCTAAACAGCCTGTTGACCGCCTTGAGGCCCTTGTCCGAGGTGTCCTCGGACTTGCCCGTGCCGAAACCGATGCTCTTGGCGGCCATTTCCCGCGCGCCGGCATTGGTGGTCATGAGCAGCACCACATGGCCGAAGTCGGCCTTGCGGCCGTTGTTGTCGGTGAGCGTGGCGTAGTCCATGACCTGCAACAGGATGTTGAACATGTCCGGATGCGCCTTCTCGATCTCGTCGAGCAAAAGCACCGAATACGGATGCTTGCGGATGGCGTCGGTCAGCAACCCGCCCTGCTCGAAGCCGACATAGCCCGGAGGCGAACCGATGAGCCGGGCCACGGCGTGCTTTTCCATGTATTCACTCATGTCGAACCGCACGAAGTGGATGCCGAGCACGGAAGCCAGCTGCTTGGCCATCTCGGTCTTGCCCACGCCCGTGGGACCGGCCAGCAGGAACGAACCCGTGGGCTTGCCGGCGTTGGCCAGTCCGGCCCGCGCCCGCAAGATCGCCTTGGAGATCGCCTCCACGGCCTGATCCTGGCCGAAGATGAGGCTCTTGAGTTCCGTTTCCAGGTTCTCCAGCCGGATCTTGTCCGAAGAGGTCACCCGGGCGGCCGGAATTTTGGCCATGGAAGCCACGACCTTCTCCATCTCGACCACGCCGATGGCGCCCTTGGCGGCGGTGCCGGCCAGCTTGCGCACGGCCCCGGCCTCGTCGATCACGTCGATGGCCTTATCCGGCAGGAAGCGGTCGTTGATGTGCCGCGAGGACAACTCCACGGCCGCCCGCAGGGCCGCCGGGGTGTAGCGCACGCCATGATGGGCCTCGTAGTAGCTGCGAAGCCCCTTGATGATCTCCACGGCCTCGTCGATGGTCGGTTCGCCCACGTCGATTTTCTGGAACCGACGGGAGAGCGCCCGGTCCTTTTCGAAGTAGTTCTTGTATTCCTCATAGGTCGTGGACCCGATGCAGCGCAGCTTGCCGGAACCGAGCACGGGCTTGAGGATGTTGGAAGCGTCCAGGGTGCCGCCGCTGGTCGCGCCGGCCCCGACAATGGTGTGGATTTCGTCCACGAACAGGATCGCCCCGGGATTCTGCTCAAGCTCGGACAGCACGCCCTTGAGCCGGGCTTCGAAGTCGCCGCGATACTTGGTGCCGGCGAGCAGCGACCCCATGTCGAGGGCGTAGATCTTCGTGTCCCGGAAGCTCTCGGGGACGTCTCCCTTGACGATGCGCAAGGCCAGCCCCTCGGCCAGGGCGGTCTTGCCCACGCCGGGATCGCCAACGAAGATGGGGTTGTTCTTACGACGACGCAACAGCACATGGATGGTGCGGGTCAACTCCTGATCGCGACCGATCAGTGGGTCGATTTCGCCCTTCCTGGCCTTCTCCACCAAATCGACGGTATATTGCTCCAGGGCCGAGCCAGATTTGCCGGGCTGTTCCTCGCCGCCGGCCCCTTCGGCCTGCTGGGCCTGCTCGCGACCGCCGCCGTGGGAGATGTATTCCAGCACGTCCAGGCGGGACACGTTGTGGGACTTCAGATAGTAAACGGCGTAGGAATCTTCCTCGTCGAAAATGGCGGCCAGAACATCGCCGACCTCAACCTGCTGCTTGCCCGAGGACTGCATCTGCATGATGGCCCGCTGGAGCACGCGTTGCACGCTGATGGTCTGCACCACCTCGGAATTGACTTCCTGGGGCAGGGTTTCCATGTGGTCGGTGAAAAAGCGCTCAAGCTGGTGCTTCAGGCGCACCACGTTGGCGCCGCAATGGACCAGGATGTCCCGGCCCGTCTCCTCCAGGAGCATCGCATAGAGCAAATGTTCCAAGGTGAGGTATTCGTGGTTGCGTCGCTTGACTTCCTTGACGGCGCTGGTCAACACCTTCTCGAGTTTCTTACTGAGCATTCAAACCTCTTCCATGCTGCATTTGAGAGGATAACCGCTTTCCCTGGCCAGGCAGTGGACCAGGGACACTTTGAGTTCGGCCACCTCGGCGGTGTACTCGCCGCAGACGCCCACACCATGGTTGTGAACGTTCAGCATGATCTGCGTGGCTTCGTTTTCACTTTTATGAAACACGCCGACGAGCACCTGGACCACGAATTCCATGGTCGTGTAATCGTCGTTGTGCAACAAGACCTTGTAACGCCTCGGCTCGCGCACTTCCTCTTCGACGCTGACGCCAAGACCTGGCTGTTCCTGTTCCATGGGATGACTCATGGGCTTGTCGTCACCTCTTCCCGCAGGCCGAAAACGCGTGGCCCGGCGGTCTGTTTCCGTGTTCCATGATATATAAGTCGCCACCCCGCACTGTCGAGGGGGCGAACCTGGCGCAAATGGCGCGGACAGTGGCTTTCTCCCCCTTGTCCAGGGGTACGGAAAAACGCGACCACTGACAACCGTGATCGCACGCAACTGATATTGCTGAGGCTTTCGCTAGGAATCCGACAGCGCGGCCAGCAGGGCCTGCCGCGTTTCCGGGGCGAAAACGAACGAATCGGCCGGAGGCAGGCCGCAGGCGGCCAGATGGTCCTGATAGAGCGCGTGGTAGGTCTTGGCCGTGGCCTCGTCCATGGACAGGCCGAGGCTCGCGGCGGCGGCGGCAATGGCCGTTGCCGCCCCTTCGATTTCCAAAAAATGTCCAAAAGGCAGTTCGTCGAGGCAGACCAGGACCGCGCCGAGCCGCCACGTTTCCCGGACCTTTTCGTAGCGCAGGGACGGGACATAGCCCAGATGGGTGAATACCGCCTCCAGGGCGGCCGGGTCCTCCACCACCGTCTCGATCTCGCGCCGGATCTTGATGGCGGGATTGTCGGCCCGCTCGGCCGGGAGCTTGAGCGTCACCCGGCCGCGTCCGTCCCGGCGCAGGCGCAGCAGAATATCTTCCCGACGCAACCGGCCGTCCGGCGTGTCGAACACCACGTTTTCCTCGAACCGGCGCGACAGCCGTTCACCGCCGGCAGCCGTCAGGGCCAGCCGTACGGGCACGAAGTCGGTCACGGCGAACTTGGATTCGATTTCAGCGGCGTCGGACACGGGAACTCCTGGGCGGTGACAAGAGGCCTCCGGCGGCCGGGGGGCATGATGCCCCCCGGACCCCCTCGACGTGTCTT
>JAFABC010000352.1 GCA_023426275.1 Pseudomonadota bacterium
CGCGCGGGACCAAAGGGAAGAGGAAGAGGCCGCTTGCTTTTCCGGTGAGGGAGCGGGGACATGCCCCAGATGGTGCGGGTACGGGAGAGGCAACGCCTCCTCCCTTTATTCCTGGTTGTAAAACGAGAAATGCCAGTCCCGGCGCTGGTCTTCCTGGCGCAGGTCCGGCAGGGCCGCGCCCAGGGCGGCGTCGCTCCCGGCCGGCAGCAGGGAACGGACGGCCCGGGTCAGGTCGTCCAGGAGCGGGTATTCCAGGGGTGGCCCGGGCGGGCAGCCGAGACCGGCCATGTCGGCCAGAAACAGGTCGCGTGGCCCGGGCGCGGGGAACAGCGCGGCCAATCGCGTGACCAGGGCGCCGCGCAGGGTCGGCGGGTGTCCGGCCGCCCCGAGCAGGGCGTCGAGGGCAAAGCCGAGGGAGAGCACATCATAATAGAGGAAGCGCGGGTCCACGGCCTGATGGCGGCCGATGCGGCGACGCATGGCCAGCAGGAAGGCGTTTAACGCCCCGATCCCGTCAGTAGCCGCGGCGGCAAGATATTCCCGGCCCTGCCAGGTCCAGCCCCGCCGGACCATGGTGCGTCGCGACAGCCGGCGGACCTGCCGGGCGACCGGTTCGGCCGCGACGTGCAGGCGCAACCCGGCCCGACGCAGGATCTCGCTGAAATAGACGTCCTCGTGCAGCCTGTCCGGGTAATCGACAAAGCCGTGGCGCTCCCAGACCTCCCGGCGCAGCAGCCACAGGCCGGCGGGCATGACCTTCGGCTGTTCCGGCACGGCGACCTGGAGACTGAAGCGCAGCCGCTGGTAGTCGGCCAGCAGCCCCGTCCCGGCCTCGTTGACGATGGGCGTGGCCACAAGGCCGACCTCGGGCCGGGCGGCCAGGGGCAGGCAGCGGGTGGCCCAATCCGGCGGCAGGCGGATATCGGCGTCCAGGGACAGAAGAAACCGGCCGGTCGCGGCCGACAAACCGGCGATCTTGGCCCCGGCCGGTCCCCGGTTGGCCGCCAGCCGCAGGACGCGGACGCCGGCCGGCGCTTCCGGCGCGACGAACGGCTCGGGCGTGCCGTCGTCGACCACGAGGATCTCCCTGGGGCTGAAATCCCACCGGCCTATGGACGCCAGGAGATCGGCCACCAGTTCGTGGTCGTTGTAGGTATAGGTGACAACGGAGATTCCGTATCGTTTTTTATTCATAACGCGCGGCGGGGAAGCGATGCGCGCCCTGCAGAAGGCGTACTATTCGGCTTTTTACTTGATACCACCGGCTTTGACGGCCGTAAAGCCGGTCATACATGAACAAAGAATTCATCTTCTTGTAATTTTTCAACTTCTGAAAATCATTGCCCCCTTGGCCGAGGTGGTCTACAAAAAGGCCTTCGGTTTCGAACCCGCCATCCGGCTTCGCTCATAACCTGTCAGTGCCAAGGTGGTGCTATGCCTCGATTGTTTCGCCTCTTTTTCCCCCTGCTCTGTCTCAGCCTGCTGGCCACCGCCCATCCGGACCTCGCTGGAGCCTATACGATCAAAGCCGGCGATTCGCCGTCCTCCATTGCCAAGAAGCACGGGATTTCCGTCGATGCGTTGCTCAAGGCCAACAAGGGCCTCAAGCCGAGCCGGCTGAAGGTCGGCGACACCCTGGTCATTCCCGGCAAGTCAGAAAAGAAGGCTGCGGACAACCGGAAGGAACCCGAGAAGAAAGCCCCGACCAAGCGGTCGGAACGGGAAGAGCGCGGCAAGTCCTCCAAGGCCTCCTCGCCCGCCGCAACGGGCGGCCAGTACGTCATCAAGAAAGGCGACACATTGGGTGGCATCGCCAGCCGGCACGGTGTGTCCGTCAAGGACCTGCTCAAGGCCAACAAGGGCCTCGATCCCAAGCGCATCCGCGTGGGCCAGGAGATCGCCCTGCCCGGCGGCGCATCCGGGGCCAGTGAAAAAGCGGAGGAAAAACCCGCCGCCAAGTCCAAATCCCACGAGACGGCGCGCCCCGAGGAAGACACCACGACCTATACCGCGCGCCGGGGCGACACCGTGCATTCGGTGGCCCGCAAGTTCCACATCAGCACCAAGGAGCTTTCGCGCCTCAACCCCCGCATGGGCAAACGGCTGCATCGGGGCCAGAAGCTCACGGTCCCGGCCGGGAAAACCGCGACGGCTCCCGAACCGGAAAGAGCGCCGACCAAGGCTCCGGCCGTCGAAGAAACCATGCCTGAACCGCCGACCAAGGCCGAGGTCGAGACGCCGACTCCCGCCCCCGCCCCCACGCCCGCTCCGGCGCCCCCGACCAAGGGAACGGCCGATGCCGAGGCCGCTTTCGAGCGCGGCATCGAATTCGGCAAGAAAAACAAATTCCAGAAGGCCGTGGAGAGCTTCGACAAGGCCATCAAGCTCAACCCCAACCGGGCCGACTACTATGCCAGCCGGGGCCACGCCCACTACTACCTGAAGCAGTATTCCAAGGCCATCGACGACTACACCAAGGCCATCGAGAAGAATCCGAACTACGCCCTGGCCTACTCCATGCGGGGGCTTAGCCGTACGCGCTCGGGCCACTACGCCCAGGCCATCGAGGACTTCAACAAGGCCATCGGCTTCGGCCCCAAGGAAGCCGACTACTACAAGGGGCGCGGGTTCACCTACCTGAACCTCAAGCAGTACGGCCCCATGTGCCAGGACTACGAGAAGGCCTGCTCCCTTGGCGACTGCGAGTTGCTGGAAAGCGCCAAGAAGGAAAACCTCTGCAAATAGGCCCGCCCGCCTTTGCCATAAAAAAAGCCCGGCTCCGGCCGGGCTTTTTTGTGCCTTTCAACGGTGACCGCCTCCCAGCCCCGGCCAAGTGACGCGGGCCGTCCCTTTCGGGAGGGGCCGGGAGGCATCTTCCCTGTCTTTTGCGCCCTACGCGCTCACCGATTTCTTGGGCCACAGCTGGGAGGCCAGCATGCCGGCGAACATGAGGATGCAGCCCAGCAAGGCGCGTCCGGTCATCCGTTCGCCCAGGATGACCATGCCGCCGAGTGCCGCGAACACCGTCTCGAAGCTGAGGAGGATGGCGGCGTGGGTCGGCTTGGCGTCGCGCTGGGCCACCACCTGCAGGGTGTAGGCAAGGCCCACGGACATCACGCCGCCGTAGAGGATCGGCCAGGCCGCCCCCCGGATGCCCGCCCAGGTGAGTTCCTCGAAGCTCAGGGCGCACACGAGGCTCAGCGCCGCGCAAACCGCGTACTGGGTCATGGCCAGGGGCAGGGCCCGGGTGCGCGGCGACAGCCAGCCGATGACCAGCACATGGGCGGCCCAGAAAAACGCACCCACAAGCTCCAGCCCGTCGCCGGGAGCCAGACTGAAATCCTCGGTCACGGACAGGAAATACAGGCCCACGGCCGCGGCAACGGCCCCCACCACGTCGCCCCGGGCCGGACGCTGGCCCAGGAAAAAGCCCAGCATGGGCACCAGCACCACGTACAGGCCCGTGATGAATCCGGCCTTGCCCGCGGTCGTGTACTTGAGCCCGACCTGCTGCAACGACGCGCCGCTAAAAAGCACCGTGCCGGCCAGCAGGCCGCCGAGCCAGGGGAGCCACCGCCGGCCGGTGGTCAGAAACGGCGAGGCCGGCGGATAGCGCAGGGAACGCAGGGCCAGCGGCGCAAGCACCACCGCGCCCAGCGCGAACCGGACGGCATTGAAGCCCATGGGCCCCATGTGGTCCATGCCGATCCGCTGGGCCACAAAGGCCAGGCCCCAGATCAACGCCGTCACCAGACACAGGATATCCGCCCGAACCGATGCGTCCCGCATAGCCCTTCACTTCCTTTGGAAAATGCCCTTGCGCCAGGAGAAGAAAAAAGCCTCCGGCGGCCGGGGGGAATGATTCCCCCCGGACCCC
>JAFABC010000355.1 GCA_023426275.1 Pseudomonadota bacterium
GCGCACTTGTGCCCAGGCAAAGCCTGGGCACAAGTGCGCCGCCAAACGTCCGAACGCCCACAGACCGACCGACATCCCGTCGCCCCATTTCGGGAGGGTCCGGGAGGGGGTGACCCCCTCCCGGCCGCCGGAGGCATCTTTATTCCCTCTTCCCCTAGAACCAAACCATCTGCCGCCAGTCCATGGTGGCGGCCGGGTGGCCGTGTTGGCGGGCCAGCAGTTCCAGCGGGGCCAGGGCCAGCCCGGCCACTTCCGGGGCGTGCTCCGCCAGGGCGTCGGTGTCGAGTTCGGCCAGGTAGTGGTTGCAGCGGCGGCAGACCACCACCCGCTCCCCCTCGAAGCCCGGAATGGCGTAGACCTGTCCGGACGGTCCCGGCGCTTCGCAGTACGGGCATTCCCGCCGGGTAAACCGCCAGCGCGTGGCGCAAAACGAGCAGGTGAGCGTCCCGCCGCTGGCGTCCTCGCGCCGCAACATCCCCGGCCACGAGCCGCACACCGGACAATAGCCCCGGTTCCAGGACGCCCCGGCCACAAGCGGGGCCAGTCGCCGGCCCCGGGCCATGGCCAGCGGGGTGAGCAGCTGCACGCCCCAAAATCCCAGCACGCGCGGGCCGACCCCCATGCCATAGGACACCCGGGCCAGTTCCCGGTGCCGGTCGTGCAGCAGTCCGGAGGCCGTGGTTTCCAGAAAATCCTTGTCCTCCATGGCCGCCCGGCCAACGGTCAGCAGATCCGAGCGCACGTCCCGAAAGCCGGCCGTCATCACGGGCTGGAGCGTCTCGAAGGCGCGTTTGAGCGCCCGGACGTCCAAGGGAAAAGCGTCGCGCGGCTCCAGGCAGGCGCCCTGGGTCAGGCGCACCAGATCGGGCTGGGGCGCGGGCAGCGCGTCGTCGTCGGCGACAAGCGCCTCCACGAGCGCATCCCGGGCCAGCAGCAGGCCGACATAGGGTTCGACAAAGGGCCGGACATGGGGCCGTTCCCGGCGCAACCGGCTGATGTCTTCGGAGATGGGAGAGACGAGTTCCATGGCGGCGGCTCCTTGTCCGGCCACGCCGCCTGCCCGGGACGGCGGTCCCGGAAATAGGCCGTCGCCGTTTGCAGCGGGCGGCAGCCGGGCGGTCGCGCGTGGAGCAAGGCCCGTGACAGGCCAGTCCGGCCTGCCAAGAATCGATTCGGGCGTCAACCGTCACGCCCCTGCGGAACACGTTTTTTTGATATCCGCGTACTTTTTTGCTTGTATTTAATCTAACCTAACGATTTTTCAACGAAAAATACATATTCAGCCCTGTATTTTTATTGAATAAATCGTGACTGCCAGTGCCAATCCTCAAGCAAGTCCGTTTCTTTTGACCCCAGGCAAACGGTTTCCATACAAAATATCATGCCGGTTTCGACTGAAGAAGCGCCCGCCCGGCGGTCATCCGCCCGGCGGTTGGGGAAACGAACACGGACAAAGGAGGCGGTATGGGCATTTCGCGTCGTGGGTTCATGAAACTGACCGGGGCCGGCCTGGTCTGCCTGGGGCTTTCGGACCTGGGCTTCAACGCCCGGTCGGCGGCGGCCTACGCAGCCCCCCTCAAAATCGAAGGGTGCAAGGAAATTCTGACAATCTGCGGCTTTTGCTCCTGCGGTTGCAACATCATCATGTCCGTCAAGGACGGCAAACTGATCAGCTCCGAAGGCGACCCGGATTATCCGGTCAGCGAGGGAGCGCTTTGCGCCAAGGGCGCGGCATTTTTGTCGATGCACGTAAATCCCCACCGACTGCAAAAGCCCCAGTACCGGGCGCCCGGCAGCGACAAATGGGAGGAAAAGGACTGGGATTTCGTCCTCGGCCGCATCGCCCGGCTGGTCAAGGACACCCGGGACAAGGATTTCGTCCTCAAAAACGCCAAGGGACAGACCGTCAACCGGGTGGAAAGCCTTTTCCAGCTCGGCACGTCCCAGATGGACAACGAGGAATGCGCCGTTTCGCACCAAATGCTTCGCAGCCTGGGGGTCGTGTACATGGACCACCAGGCCCGGGTCTGACACAGCGCCACTGTAGCGGCTCTGGCAGAGTCGTTCGGACGCGGCGCGATGACGAATCACTGGATCGACATCAAAAACGCCAACGCGGTGCTCATCATGGGCAGCAATGCCGCCGAGCACCATCCCATCTCGTTTAAGTGGGTGCTTGCGGCCAAGGATGCCGGGGCGACGGTCATGCACATCGACCCGAAGTTCTCCCGCACCTCGGCCCGATCCGATTTTCACGTGCCCCTGCGCTCGGGCACGGACATCGCCTTCATGGGCGGCATGGTCAAATACATCCTGGACAAGAATCTGATCCACAAGGATTACGTGGTCCAGTACACCAACGCCGCCTTCCTGGTCGGCGACGGCTATTCCTTCAAAAACGGCCTGTTCGCGGGCTACGACGCCGCCACGCGCAAGTACGACCGCAAGAAGTGGGGATTTTCACTGGATAAAAACGGCGTGCCCAAGCGGGACATGACGCTCAAAAATCCCCGCTGCGTCTACCAGCTCATGAAGAAGCACTACAGCCGGTACAATCTGGACAAGGTGTCGTCGGTCACGGGCGTGCCCAAGGACCAGCTGCTCAAGGTGTACGACATCTACGCGGCCACCCACGCCCCGGACAAGGCCGGCACGGTCATGTACGCCCTGGGCTGGACCCAGCACAGCGTGGGCGTGCAGAACATCCGTCTGGCCGCCATCATCCAGCTGCTTCTGGGCAACATCGGCGTGGCCGGCGGCGGCATCAACGCCCTGCGCGGCGAGCCCAACGTCCAGGGCTCCACCGACCACTGCATCCTGTGGCACATCCTGCCCGGCTACCTGCCCATGCCCCGGGCCGACTGGCCGACCCTGGACGCGTACCAGAAGGTCAACACGCCGGTCACCCACGATCCCAAAAGCGCCAACTGGTGGGGCAACCGGCCCAAGTACATGGTCAGCCTGCTCAAGGGCTGGATGGGCGAGGCCGGCACGCCGGAAAACGGCTTCGGCTACGACTGGCTGCCCAAGGTCGATCCGGGCAAGGACTACTCCACGCTGTTCCTGTTCGACCGGATGTACAAGGGCAAGGTGCGCGGCGGCTTCATCTACGGCCACAACCCCTGCCAGAGCATGCCCAACACGACCAAGATCCGCAAAGCCATGGACAAGCTGGACTGGCTGGTGGTGGGCGAGATCCACAACACCGAGACCAGCGACTTCTGGCACCGGCCCGGGGTCGATCCCAAGGACGTCGGGACCGAGGTCTTCCTGCTGCCCTCCTGCCAGCGCGGCGAAAAGGACGGCACCATCTCCAACAGCGGCCGCTGGCACATGTGGCACTTCAAGGGCATCGAACCCATGGGCGAAAGCAAGTCCATGGGCTGGATGGTCGTGGAGATCATGAACCGGGTGCGCGACCTCTACAAACAGGAACAGGGCGCCTTCCCGGAACCCATCATCAATCTGGACTGGCCGGAGCACTACGACGCCGACTACATGGCCAGGAAGATCAACGGCTGGTACACCCGCGACGTCACCGTGGACGGCAAGGAGCACAAGAAGGGCGAACAGGTGGCCAGCTTCACGGCCCTGACCGACGACGGCTCGACCATCAGCCTCAACTGGCTCTACAGCGGCTGCTACGGTCCCTCGGGCAACCTGTCCAAGCGCCGCGACCCGGCGCAAACGCCCATGCAGGCGAAAATCGGGCTCTACCCCGGCTTCTCCTGGGCCTGGCCCGTCAACCGGCGCATCCTCTACAACCGGGCCTCCGTGGACGTAAACGGCAAGCCCTACAGCCAGGACAAGCCGGTCATCGCCTGGCAGGACGGCAAGTGGGTGGGCGACGTGCCGGACGGCGGCTGGCCGCCCATGGCCGATCCCAAGGGCAGGTACCCGTTTATCATGCAGACCGAGGGCCACGGCCAGATCTACGGCCCCGGCCGGGTGGACGGCCCCCTGCCCGAGCACTACGAGCCGGCCGAAACGCCGCTGGCGACCAACCCGTTCTCCAGGCAGCTGCACAACCCGTGCATGCTCAAGGCCGAGAGCGACATGGACGTGCTGGCCAAGCCAGGTGATCCCAAATACCCCATCGTGCTCACCACCTACGGCGTGACCGAGCACTGGTGCGGCGGCGGCGACACCCGCAACACGCCGGCCCTGCTCGAGGCCGAACCGCAGCTCTACGTGGAAATGAGCCCCGAGCTGGCCAAGGAAAAGGGCATCCAGAACGGAGACCCCGTGCTGATCGAAAGCATCCGGGGCAAGGTGGAAGCCATCGCCATGGTGACGGTGCGCATGACGCCGCTTACGGTCCAGGGCAAGACCGTGCATCTCGTCGGGATGCCGTTTTGCTTCGGCTGGACCACGCCCGGCGTCGGCGACGCCACCAACCGGCTGACCCCGTCCGTGGCCGACCCCAACACCGCCATTCCCGAGTACAAGGCCTGCATGGTCAACGTGCGCAAGGCGGACAAGGTCACGGAACTCTTCGTCTAAACCCGCTTCCGGCCGGGGGACGCCGTTCCCCCGGCCGGCAATAAGAAAGGAGCGTGGTCATGCCCAAGGCGTTTTTCATCGACACCTCGCGGTGCACCGCCTGTCGCGGCTGCCAGATCGCCTGCAAGGAATGGCACGGCAACAAGGCCGTGCCCACACGGCAACGGGGAACCCATCAGAACCCGCCCGATCTCACCCCCTTCAACTACAAGCTGGTCCGTTTTTCCGAACACCGCATCGACGGCCGGGTGCAGTGGCTGTTTTTCCCGGACCAGTGCCGGCACTGCGTCAGCCCGCCCTGCAAGGACGCGGCCGACCTCTACGTGCCCGGGGCCATCGTCCAGGACGAGGCCACCGGCGCGGTGCTCTACACCGACAAGACCAGGGAACTGACCATCGACCAGGCCAAGGAAGTGCAGGAAATGTGTCCGTACAACATCCCGCGCCGGGATGAGGACTCGGGGCTCGTGCGCAAGTGCGACATGTGCATCGACCGTGTGCAGGCCGACATGAAGCCCGCCTGCGTCAAGACCTGCTGCACCGGGACCATGAACTTCGGCGAACGCGACGCGATGCTGGAGCTGGCCCACAAGACGCTCAAGAAGGTCCAGGAGAAATTCCCCAAGGCCCAACTCCTCGACGAGGACTCCATCAACGTCATCTACCTCGTCACCGGGTCGCGCAACCTCTACCACGAATACGCCCAGCGCCGGGAACAACCGGGCGCACCCATGACCCGGCAGGCGTTTTTGGCCATGCTGGCCCGGCCGGCCTCCCGGATGCGGGGCTAGAACCGGCCGACCGAACATCCGTGACGATCCGGGAGGCGCCGTCCTCCCGGATCGCCCGTAAGGACAAGGAGCTTTCGCCATGTGCAGTCGCACGCCGGCCGAATCCCCGGTGCTGGAAGCCGTGGCCTCGGCCTTTGCCGCCCTGGCCGCCTTGCGCCGGGACATCGCCGCCACCCTGCCCGATCAGGTCCTGGAGCTGCCCCATGACCCGGACGCCTTTGCCGCGGGCGAACCCCTGCTCGCCCCCCTGGAGGCCGCCCGGCTGGCGCCGGGATTCCGGGCCGCCGGCGAGGCCATGCTGCCCCGGCTGACGGACATCTTTCCGGCGCTGGGCCGCGAGGTGACGATTCTCGGGCAGGCGCTGGCCATGCGGCCGCGTCTGGCCGAGCCGCTCGTGTCCGGGTTCGTGGCCGGCCGGTCCGGGGACATGACGGCCCTGGCGGCCGAACTCGGCCTTTCGCCACAGATTCTGACCTTTCTCACCCAGGCCATGGTGTCCGCCGTGCTGCAACGGACCGCAGCCACGCTTTCGCCGCTGGCGGACGACTCCCTGTGGCAGCGGGCATATTGCCCGGTGTGCGGTTCCGCCCCGGCCATGGGCCTGCTCAAGGACAAGCCCGATCCTTCCGAATTCCTCATCTCCAAGGCCGGACGGCTCATGCTGTCCTGCTCCCTGTGCGGCCATACCTGGCGGTTCCCCCGGCTCAAGTGCCCGTCGTGCGGCGAGCTCGACCACAACAAGCTCGACGTGCTGACCGTACAGGGCCGCCCCCGCGAACGCATCCATACCTGCGCCTCCTGCCAGCGCTACCTGATCGTGGTGGACATGGTGGAGCGCGACGAGGCGTTGGACCTGGGGGCCGCTCCGGCCGGACTGGCCCATCTCGACGCCGTGGCCCAGTCCCGGGGCTTCGCGCCCATCTGCCCCGCCCCCTGGAACCGGTTCGAGGACTCCCCTTCGGCCTGACGTCCGGCGAGTGTTTTAAGACGGAAAAGGCTGGAAGACGCCTCCGGCGGCCGGGGGG
>JAFABC010000109.1 GCA_023426275.1 Pseudomonadota bacterium
GGTGCGCCAGCGTCGCTTCGCGCCGCCAAAGACACGTCGAGGGGGTCCGGGGGGCATCATGCCCCCCGGCCGCCGGAGGCCTCTTCCTCCCTTGCAAAGCGGCATCGGCGCACCCGGCAGGCCGGGCTTGTCCGATGGGCCTGCGGCAGCGTATACACGGGCATCCCAACCGGAGGCCTCATCTTATGTCCATGCGTTTTCTGGCCGCCCTCGGGGCCTGTCTTGTCGTTTTCACCCTGGTTGCCCGACCCGCGCCGGCGGCCGATCCTCAAAAGAAACCCGAGGATTTCCGCGACGTCAAATGGGGCGCGCCCGCGTCGAGCCTGCCCGGCCTGAAGCAGGCCGATCGCGATGGCGACATCATCCATTACGAACGGCCGGCCGACAAAAAAGATTTTGGCGCGTTTTCCATCAGCCACGTCACCTATTCGTTTTACAAGGATAAATTCTATCACGCCGAAATCGACTACTCGGGCAAGGGCGCGGCCGCGGCCCTGCAAAAAAGCCTGGAGGCCAAGTACGGCCCGCCGGACGCCACACGCACCAAAACCGGCCCCACCGGCAAGGCCTACGTGGTGTCCACCTGGAACTGGCCGGGCTACGCCTTCATCGGCAACCGCCACGACCCGGACGGCGCGCACGGCCGGGTGTTCTACTTCTACGCGCCATTGACCGACGCCTCGGCCAAGGCCCAGGGACTCTCCCCGGCGGCTGGCGCGGCCGCAACCAAGGCGGCTGCCGGCGGCTACACGGTGCGCCGGGGCGACACCCTGGCCCGCATCGCCAAAAAGCTCAGTACCACGTCCGAAGCCCTGACCAGCGCCAATCCCGGCCTGACCGACACCTCGCTCAAGGCCGGCGCGACCATCGCCCTGCCCGCCGGCGTCACAACGTCCAAGCCCGCCGCCCGGGCCGGGAGCGAAGCGACCGCCGTGGCCGCGCCTTCGGGTTCGTTTGTGGAATACACCGTCAAATCCGGCGACGTCCTGTCCCGCATCGCCAGCAGCCACGGGACGCGCACCCAGGACATCCTGGCCGCCAATCCCGGCCTCAGACCGGACAAACTGCGCCCGGGACTGGTCCTGCGCCTGCCGGCTTCCCGGCCGTCCGCGACGTCCCCGGCGGTGACGCCGGCTTCGGAACCAACTCCGGCGGCGACGCCGGAGGCCACACCGGCTCCGACAGCAACGCCGCCCGCGGACGCACCGTCGGAACCGGCCGCGCCTCCTGCGCCATAATCGGTTTCATCTATAACTTCTTGCGGAAACAATTTACTCTACTAATTTGTCACAGCCCCCGGGGCATGGTATCCATCTAAGGTCGCCTGTTCTCTCGTGCGACCGGATGCCATGCCCCATATTGCACGCCTGCTCACGTCCATTTGGACCTATCGGACCGTACGTGTGGTCCTGGCTGCGGCCTTTCTCGTGGCCGGCAGCATCAAACTGCTCGATGTCCATGCCTTCGGCCTGACCATCAAGGCCTTCTCCATCCTGCCGACCGACATGGTGGACAGCGTGGCCCTGGCTTTGCCGTTGCTGGAGGTCGCCGGCGGCCTGCTGCTGCTTTGGGACGCGCCCGGCGGGCTGGCCATCATCGGCGGCCTGCTGCTCCTTTTTATCGGCGTGGTGACCAACGCCATCCATCAGGGCCTGGACATCGACTGCGGTTGCTACGGTCCGGGCGATCCCGAGGGCGAGGTCTACCACGACCTCTGGCCCACCCTGTGGCGCGATCTGGCCATGCTGACGGGCGTGGTCTACTGCCTGCTGTGGCGTCGCCGCGTCGGCAGCCCCGGCTGAACCTGCAACCCCGCAAAGGAGCCCCCATGCGCGCAAGCAGACTGATCCTCCCCCTGGCTTTGCTGACGATGTTCTGTCTGGCCCGGACCGCCCTGGCCAACAAATTCGAGGACGAAACAGCCAAGGAAAAAGAAGCCGTCAAGCTGGTGCACGACACCCAGGCAGGCGGTTACGGACTCGTGACCACCGACGAACTCAAAAAATGGATCGACTCGGGCAAAAAAATGGTTATCGTGGATACCATGCCCTTTGCGGACAGCTATAAAAAAGAGCACATCCCCGGTGCGGTCAATTTCGTCTTCCCCATCCCGACCATGGAAAAGTGGGACAACACGGAAACCGGCAACAAGACCGAGGCCGACTACGCCAAGCTGCTGGGACCCGATAAAAACGTCACCATCGTGGTCTACTGCGGCTTCGTCAAATGCACCCGCAGCCACAACGGGGCCATGTGGGCCAAAAAACTTGGCTATAAAAACGTGCTGCGCTATCCTGGCGGCATCTTCGCCTGGAAGGGCGCGGGCTACCCCGTCGCAGCGGTGAAATAACCGTCCAAGGACGTTCCCCGGCATCCGGGAGGCGTTTTGCGCCTCCCGGGCCACCGCACGCGGCCAAAGCCGGGTCTGCTGGAAACCACCCATGCTGTTGTTCGATTTTTTCCGCCGTCATCCCATGTCCCAAATGCCGACCACCCCGCGCGCGCCCCGCGAAGCGCCCGACTACACGTCCATGCCCTCTCCCTCGGCCCGGGAAGACGCCCTGGCCCAGGCCGTCGGACGCAAGGCGTCGACGCTTTTTTCCCGCCGCAAACTCCTGTGCGCCGAAGCCATCCTGGTGGCCGTCAACGAGACGTTCGGCGAACCGCTGACCGAGGAGCAGGCCGTGGGCATCGCCGCCGGCCTGACCGCCGGCCTGGGCGATCGCGGCTGTCTGTGCGGCGCCATCGCCGGGGCCTGCCTGGCCGTGGCCGCCGTGTGTTCCCAGGGGGGACACGCCGGCATCCGGGCGGCCGTGCGCCGCGAGTCCGCCGCCATCCACGAGGCCTTCACCGCCCGCTACAAATCCGCCTGCTGCCGCGTGCTGACCAAACCCGTCAAGGACGACGCCAAGGCCCACGCCGCCCAATGCGCCCAGCTCACCGGAACCGGGGCCGAACTGGCCGTACGCGCCATTTTGCGCCTGCGCCCCGAACTGCTCGACTGCCCCGAGGCGGCCGCCCGGACCGAAGGCCGCCTGTGCGGCCGGGTCAAATGGCTGCTGTCGTTTTTTT
>JAFABC010000171.1 GCA_023426275.1 Pseudomonadota bacterium
GCCGGAAGGGGCGACGGCCCCTCCCGGACCCTCCCGAAAGGGGGGCGCGAACGTTTGGCGCGCGTACGATCCCCTGCGAGGGGGACCGGGGGGCATCATGCCCCCCGGCCGCCGGAGGCCTCTTGCACGCCATGAAGTATTGTGAGCAGGCCCTAGCATGTTGCGCGTTGCGGGGAAAGCCGGTGATGATGACAAACCGGCCATTAGTTCGTATCTGAAAGCGGCAATCGCGGGGACGCTGCGGCGTCCGCCCATCCCTAACGCCTTTCCCCAGACGGAATCCATGACGAACACCCTTTCTTCCAAACAGTTGCGTGCCATTTGCGATCCCGCCATGGTGCCGTATGCCGACAGCCGGGAGATTCCCGACGATCCCGAGGCCTTGGCCCGGACTCAGCCCCGGGCCCATGCCGCCCTGGATCTGGCCTTGTCCATCGGCGGCCGTGAATACAACGTCTATCTTTCCGGCGAGCCCTCCATGGGCCGCACCCACTTCGCCCGCAGTTTCCTCGATCCGGCGGCGGCCAAGGGCGAAACCCCGCCGGACTGGCTCTACGTCCACAATTTCGACGATCCTGACCGGCCCCGGGCCATTTCCCTGCCCGCCGGCCAGGGCAAGGGCTTCAAGACCGCCCTGGCCAAGGCCGTGACCGATATCCGCGAGGAAATCCCGGCCCGGTTCGAGCGCGAGGCCTACCAGACCGAAAAGCAGACGCTCATGCGCGGCTACAACGCCGACCGTGAAACCGTGCTCGACGAGATGGAGGCCAAGGCCAAGGATGAGGGCTACAGCCTTTTTATGGACGACCAGGGCGGTTTCACCCTCTACCCCTTGCTGGAGGGCAAGGTCGTCTCCGACGAGGAGTTCGAGCGGCTCGACCCGGAGCTCAAAAAGAGCCTCAAGGCCAAGGGCGACCGCCTGCTCGAAGAGATGGGCACGGCCCTGCGCCGGCTGTCCAAGGAGGAGCGGGGCTACCGCGACCGGGAAAAGGATCTGGAACGCGCCACGGCCGGCGAGGTCGTGGACGCGCATCTGGAAGCCCTGGCCGAGACGCGCAAGGCCCATCCGGCCATCGACGCCTATCTGTCCGCCATGCGGGCCGACATCCTGGACAACCTCGACGCCTTCATGCCCCAGCCGGCCCAGGCCGCGCCGCCGCCCCTGCACGGCGAGACCTCGGCGTCCGACGACATCTTCTACCGCTACGAGGCCAACCTGTTCGTGGACAACGGCCAACGCTGCGGCGCGCCGGTGATCATCGAGGACCACCCGACCTATTTCAACCTCATGGGCTGCATCGAGCGCGAGTCCGAGATGGGCGCGCTCTACACCGACTTCACGCTCATCAAGGCCGGTTCCCTGCACCGGGCCAACGGCGGGTTCCTCATCATCCGGGTGGACGACATCTCGGTCAATGTCGGGGCCTGGGAAAGCCTGCTGCGGGCCCTGCGTTCGGGACTCGGCCGCGTCGAGGACCCGGCCGAGGGCGGCGAGCACGTGCGTACCCGCACCATCGAGCCCGAGCCCGTGCCCCTGAACCTCAAGGTGGTGCTGGTCGGCCCGGACGAGGCCTACGAGGTCCTGCTTTACGGCGACGAACGTTTCGGCAAGCTTTTCAAGGTCAAGGCCCATTTGCAGGAGACCATGCCGCGCACGACGGACAACGCCCTGCTCTACCTGACCCTGGTCGGCCGGATCATCCGCGACGCCGCGCTGCCGCCCTTTGACCGGGGCGCGCTGGCCGGCCTCGTGGAATACGCTTCGGTGCTGGCCGAGGATCAGGCGCGGCTGTCGCTCAAACTCCCCCTGGCCCGGGAACTCATGATCGAGGCCGCCGCCCTGGCCCGCAAGGAGGGCGAGGAGCTGGTCGGGGCCGCCCATCTGGCCAAGGCCCGGCGTGCCCGGGACTTCCGGGTCAATCTCTACGAAGAGGAATACCTGGAGGAGTACGACCGGGAGATGATCAAGGTGGCCACGGCCGGGGAGGCCGTGGGCCGGGCCAATGGGCTGTCCGTGCGCATGTACGGCGACTATTCCTTTGGCCTGCCCCATCAGATCGCCTGCACCGTGGGCGTGGGCCACGGCGGCATCCTCGACCTGGAGCGCGAGGCCGAACTTGGCGGGCCCATCCACACCAAGGGCATGATGATCCTCAAAAGCTACCTGCTCGGCCGGTTCGCCCAGGACAAGGCGCTGGTCATGGCCGGGTCGCTGTGCTTCGAGCAAAGCTACGCCGAGGTCGAGGGCGATTCCGCTTCCGGGGCCGAACTGGCCGCCTTGCTGTCGGCCCTGGCCGAGCGGCCCATCAAGCTGTGCTACGCCATGACCGGGGCCGTGTCCCAATCCGGGGCCATCCTGGCCGTGGGCGGGCTCAACGAGAAGATTCGAGGCTTTTTCGCGGTCTGCCGCCGCCGGGGGCTCACCGGCGAGCAGGGCGTGCTTCTGCCGGCCGACAACGTGGTCAGCCTCATGCTCGACGACGACATCCTGGAGGCCGTGGAAAAAGGGCTTTTCCGCATTTTTCCGGTGACCACCATCGAGGAGGTCATGGAGATCCTGACGGGGCTGCCCGTGGGCCGGCCCGGTCCGGACGGCAAATTTCCCCCGGGGACGCTCTACGCCCTGGTGGACGAGCGGCTGGCCCGGCTGGCCCGCCACGCCCCCCTGGGCCTGCCCCTGCAACAGCCGCAAC
>JAFABC010000284.1 GCA_023426275.1 Pseudomonadota bacterium
GGACCGGGGGGCCTCAGGCCCCCCGGCCGCCGGAGGCATCTTCTCTTAGAACATATCTTTTTGCGACTCGGAGATGGTCTTTTCGATGACGTCGTGAAGTTCCTTGGGCAGCCCCATGATGTCGACGTTCAAAAAGCCCCGCACAATGGTCGACGTGGCTTCGTCCTCGTCGAGTCCGCGCGCCATGAGGTACTCGATCTCTTCCTGGGCGATCTTGCCCACGGCGGCCTCATGGGAGAGCTCCACGCCGTCCACGGCGCCGCGCAGCTCCGGAACGGCGTGAATGATGCCGCCGCCCAGAATAAGCCCCTTGCACTCCAGATGCCCCTTGGCCGGCACGGAGTTGCCGCCGATGAATCCCCGGGCCACGATGGTGCCGCCCGAGGCGATGGTGCGGGAGATGATCTCACCCCGGGTGTCCGGCGCATTAAGCTCGATGCGGCTGCCGGAATCCACGTAGGAACCCTTGGGCGAAACGATGACGGAGTTGAACCGGGCCACGGCCCCCTTGCCGTTGAGGCGGATGGCCGGGTAGGACTGCAAGTCCTTGACGGGCTTGAGCAGCACGTAATTGTTGATGAAAACGCCGCCCTCGTCCACCACGCCGCCCGTCCGGGGCCGCACCACGGTGGAATCGGCCCAGTTGTGGATCATGGTGAAGGTGAGCTTGGCGTTCTTGCCGACGAAGAATTCGGAAATGCCGAAGTGCGCCGCGCCCTTGGAACCATGGGCCACGGAGCAGCCCGTGATGATGTGCAGCTCGGAATCGTCCTCGACAATGACCATGTTGTGGACGTTCTGCCCGACCATGTCGGACTTCAGGAACAGGCACGACTGCACCGGCTCGGTGATCTTGGCCCCTTTTTCGGTGCGCACGAAATAGCCGCCGTGGAGGTTCTCGGCCGCGGCCCGGGTGAACTCGTCCTTGTCCTTGTCCACCTGGGTCCAGAAATACTCGGGCAGACCGTTGTATTTTTTCAGAGCGTCCTTGATGTCGAGGATCTCGACGCCCGGTTGCAGGCTCTTGCAATGCACCTTGCCGTGGTCGACTTGCAGATAGGTTCCGGCCCGTTCGTGCTCCTCGACATCCACGCCGGACATGAGCATTTCCGCCTTGTCCGCCGGGTCGAGCTTGCGCAGATCAGGAATCTCGCCCAGCTGGGAGCCGCTGAACCGAAAGTCGTGCAGATCAATCTTTTCCATGAGATGGCCCCCTTCGCCTAATTGAGGCAACGCACGCATTCCTGGTAGCCGTACTGGCTGATGTGATCCAGGATGTCGCGGGGATTGGCCTCGCAGCACAAATGGCCGTTGTAGAGCACCTGCCCCCGGTCGGCGTTGACATATTCGAGGATGTAGCCGGTGTGGGTGATGATGAGCCCGGACACGGGGCGCTTGCGCACCCGCTGCTGCTTCATGCTGGTCTCGGGGTTCGGCTCAATGCCGCCGGAGAGCACGTCGCGCACGGTGGAACCGATGAGCTTCATGTTTTCCAGGTCGACCCCGGATTCGGGCTCGTCGAACAGGAGCAGATAGGGGTTTTGGGCCATCAGCTGGAGCAGCTCCGAACGCTTGATCTCGCCCCCGGAGAAACCGGCGTTGATGTCGCGTTCCAAGAAGCCGTCCATGTTGAGTTTTTTGGCCATGGCGTCCACGTCCACCTCGTGGTCCCGGGCGCACATGGTGACCAAATGCCGGGTCTTGAGGCCATGGATGGTGGGCGGCCGCTGGAAGGACATGCCAATGCCGAGCCGCGCCCGCTCATAAATGGGCGCGTGGGTGATGTCATGACCACGGAACAGAATCCGGCCGCTGACGATGTCGTAGTTGCCAAAGCCCATCAGCGTCATGAGCAAGGTGGTCTTGCCCGAGCCATTGGGGCCGAACAGAATGAAGGTTTCGTTTTCGGCGATGTGCAGGTTGATGCCGTTGAGCACCATCCGGTCGCCGATCTTGACGTGCAGATTTTCGATGCGAAGCATGCTTTCCTCGCTTTTTCACGCCATGGGCGTGGTTGTCCGCCACAGGTCTACGGAAAAACCCGCGCAAAGTCCACTGGACAGGTAGGGATGCGTCGCGCAGCGAGGGACGCGACAGCGGGTTCAATGAACGTCGTAACTCCGGATGATATCGGCCAGCTGGTCGCAATCATAGGGCTTGGACAGATAATCGCGCACACCGTGCAGACGGAAAAAATCGATATGCTGCCGCAGGCCGTAGCCGGTCAGCACCACAATGGGGATGTCGGGATGGGGAACCTGCCCGCCGCGCACCCGACCGATGACCTCGCGGCCATCCACCTCGGGCAGGCGCATATCGAGCAGGACAAGGTCAAAGGTTTCGCGGGTCATGGCGACCAGGGCGGCGCGGCCATCGCGCGCCGTGGTAATCTGGTGCCCCTCCCCTTCCAGCGTTTGTTGGGCCAGGGTGGCATGATTGGCGTCATCCTCGGCGAGCAGAATATGCAGCATGAGCGGCCCACCTCCCGAAAAAACGTAAGCAGCTTTCATGCCCGCCAATGATAAAATTTTATCCTAGTGTTTTAATAGACTTTTTTTTCAGTACCAACCCATTCTTCTCTGCTTTTTTTACGGTTTTCCTGGAAAACAGGAAAATAAATCATCCGTTAACCGTTTTGGGCTTGCCAATGGTCTGCGGTTTCCGGTGTGGCAGCCGCGAACCGGTGGCCACGGCGTAGACCAGGGGAACCGTCCGGGAAAGCAATTCGCCCAGGCCCCACAGCAGAAAAATGACCGTCAGACCGCTGAGCCAGTAAAAGGCGATCTGCTGCACGTCGCCGACCGGCTTCCACACGGACAGGAGTCTGGTTTGCAGGATGGAAACCGTGGGTTCGTGGGCCAGATAAATAAAGAAACTGTACAGGGACAACCGGTGCAGCAACCGGCTGTCGCGCACAAAGGGAATGGCGGAAATCCGCCAGAAACAGGCCAGCCCGAGAATGAGGTTGCACTTGAACAGAAACAATCTGGCATGGTCGTCCGTGATGCCGAGGGCGGTGTGCGCCGTGAGCACGGCTGTCAGGACCGCGAAGGCCAGCGTCCCCCACTGCTGCCACCAGGACACGCCGGCCAGGGGAAAACGCGTGCGGGCCAGATAGCCGCCAAGATAAAACATAAAAAAGTCGCCGTAATACGAGTAGGGACTGGGATTGATCCCGACCCACAGACAAAACAGCGTGACCAGCCCGACGCCGGGCGCTTCCTTGAAAAAAAGCAGCAACACCGGGGAAAGCACAAAGACCACGAGCAGGTCGCGCAGAAACCACAACGGGTAGTTGATGGGCGTCGTGCCGAGCCCCAACACCTTGGTGACCACGCCCTGCTGCTTGAGAAAGCCCCATGAGCCCATCATCTCGATGCTGCCCACGAAATAAAACCACAAGGCCAACCCGATATTAAACAGCAGGTACGGCACGAGCAGCGACAGGAGCTTCTTACGCAGCATCTCGCGATAGGCCGGCACGGACAACTCGAACTTGCGCAGAAACAGGAAGCCGGAAATAGCGAAAAAAAGCGGCACGGCCACGAAATCCACGTGGGCGTTGAGCACTTCGAGCATCAAGCCCGTCACCGGGCCGGTGCCGTCGATGCGCGCGGTGACGCCCCTGGCGCCGTGCGCCAGCACGATCAGGCCGATCAGGATGATGCGCAACACATCGATGCGCTTGGAAACGTCAGGGTCAATAGGATCCCGGACCGGCCCGAGCATCCAGGCCGGTTTGGTGGATTCAATCACAAGCAATACTCCTCGGGCGCAGTGGGAGGGCGCCAACCAACACGCACCGGCCGTGGGACCGGGCATGAAAGCCCTGTCGCGGCACAGGCCGGACACGGGACGGCACGACCGGGCGCACGCGACCGGCACGCCCCGTGTGCCACGCCCGGAGCCCGGAATCAATGGGCGTAGGCGAGCATCTTTTTGAGACGGGTTTCGCTGATGGCGTAGCCTTCTTCGCGCAAGATACGCACAAAGCATTCAACGATGCACTGCGCGGCGAAGGACTTGTTGACAATGTGCGGCGAAGTGGAAATCTCGCGCAACACCAGATCAATCATGTAGACGCAATGCGCCACATCCTGAATGTCTTTGTGCGGCATGACGGTGGTATTGGCTTTATCCGACAGGCGCGGCGGGCGGCCGCACGACGATGCCTACTCTTCCGGCGACGCAAGCTCCGTGATCCGCATCCCATCCACGAGCCCCTGCCGATAGGCAATGGACACGTAGTCGCGGCGAATCCGGTCGCACAGCACCTGGACGTCCTCGGCCAGCTGCCGGACCTGTTCGTCGGTTTCGCCGCTGGCAAGCGCTTCCAGCTCGGCGATGCGACAGCCGAGCTCCTTCATGTGGGCGGTCATTTCCTCATCGGCGGTCTGGGCATTGACCAGATCGTCGATGCGGCTTTGTATCATGTCGGGCAGCAACGCCTTGATACTTTCCATGTCCCTTCCCCTTGGCCGGTTCCCGACTCCGGTCGTTTGGTCCGCCAAACGGCGGACAGGCTCGGCACGATGGTCAGCACATACCCCAGAAGGCCGACGGTGTAAAACCCGGCCGGTTGGTCGTCAGCGATCGAGCGCGCGCAGGTCGGCCTCGATGGTCTCGCGGGCGGCAAGTCCGGTCAGCCAGTCGCCGGGAACGCCGCCCAGACCGTTGGCCGCGCCAAGCACCATGCCGGCCAGCAGCCCCCGGGCCGCGCTATCGCCCCCGGCCATGACATTGCGGGTCAGGCCGGTGGCCAGGTCCTGTTCGTAGCGGGCAATCAGATGGATCACACCGGGCATGGCCTCGTCGATATGGCAGGAGCGGCCGAAGCGGCCGATGGCCTCCACGGTGTCCTGTCCGACCGAGTCCAGCCCGGTGTGCAGCCACCGATCGATGGGCGCGCTGGCGTACCCGGCCCCGGCGGCCTCTTCAAGGGCGGCGCGCGGGGATTTGCCGGTCAGGACGCCCTGGGCGGCGCGGGCGAAAAATTCGGCCGCCTCGATGACCTGGGCGTGGTTGTGGGTCATCTTGGTCTGGGCCCGCGCCGCCGCCACCAGGGCCGGCAGGTCCTCGCGCAGGGCATAGACCAGCGGGGCGACCCGGCTGGCCCCGGCCAGATCGTTGGAATTGGAACCGGATTGCCGGGGGCCCTCGCCGAAGTCGAAAATCTTGAGCGTCATGCGGGTGGCCCCGTCGATATAATCGTCGTAGTCGCGCATACGCTCCAGCCACCGGGCGGCGAAATCATCCAGGTCGAAGGTGCCCCGCTGCGCCAGGGAATGCAGCAAAACCAGGGTCTGGTCGCCGTAATGGGTCTGCTCGCCGGCCTTTTTCCCGCCGTGATAGCCATCAGGGTCCGGCGTCGTGTAGCCCGTCACCGGCCCGAACCGACGGGCCAGGGCGTCAACGTCGTATTCCCAGTGGGGTCCAAGGGCCAGTGCGTCACCAATAAACGAAGCCAGAACCATGGCTTTTGCCTTGTCGGACATACTCCCTCCGATCTGTTTCCGGACGCCACGCTCGAAGCGCCGGTTCTTCGCCCATTGGATACGACCAGACCGCCCGGAACACAAGGGACGGACAAAAAAAGAACACCCGCCGGCAAGGCGGGTGTTCAACGAAACGGAAAAAAGAAATCTGGTGCGAGAGGGGGGGCTCGAACCCCCATACCTTGCGGTGCCAGATCCTAAATCTGGTGCGTCTCCCAGTTCCGCCACTCTCGCAGGCATTCCGTCAAAGGCGAGTTTTCTACGCGAAACCGCCTCCGGCGACAATCCGGAAGGCCGCGCCCCGACGAAAAAAAAATCACCCGGCCGGGTGTTCCCGCGTCAGCGCCAGAAACGGCGCCAGATGGTTGACCGGTCCCTGGCCGCCCCCCAGCTCCCAGGACGTTTCCAGGGCCAGTTGCAGATAATCCCGACCGGCCAGGACCGCGTCTTCCAGCGGTTTGCCCAGGGCCAGATGGGCGGCAATGGCCGCCGACAGGGTGCAGCCCGTGCCGTGGTTGTTTTTGGTGTCCACCCGGGGCCGAACATATTCCCGGACAGCGCCACCGGGCGTGACGAGCAGGTCCGTGACGTGCGACCCCGCCGTGGTCGCGTCGAAATGGCCGCCCTTGAGCAGCACGGCGCGCGCGCCCTTGTCGAGCAGCCGGCGGCCGGCTTCCACGGCCTCCTGGCGCGTGGTCACGGCCATGCCGGCCAGCGCCTCCGCCTCAAGCCGGTTCGGGGTGAGCAGATCGGCCAACGGCAGCATCCGGGCGATCAGGGCGTCCATGGCCTCGGGCTGGAGCAGCCGGCCGCCGGACTGGGCCACGCACACCGGATCGACCACCAGCGGAAAGGCCTTGGCGGCAAGGCCGTCGGCCACGGCCTCGATGATCGGCGCGGAAAAAAGCATGCCGGTTTTGGCCGCCCGGATGGGGAAATCGTCCAGCACCACCTGCAGCTGTCTGGCCACGAATGCCGGGGACGGCGCTTCGATGGCGGCCACGGTCCTGGTATTCTGGGCCGTCAGGGCGGTGATGACCGACAGGCCGTAACAGCCCTGCATCATAAAGGTCTTGAGGTCGGCCTGGATGCCGGCCCCACCGCCGCTATCCGATCCGGCCACCGTCAGCACGCATGGTGGATGCATGTCCCCTCCCCTACCCGGCTTCTTCCAGGGATTCCTCGCTCGCGCGGATTTTGCGCAAGGTCAGCCCGCTTTTCCCCAGCACGAGCAGGCCGGCCAGGGTGACGGGAATGTATTGCACCATATGCAACACCAGCCCGGCCGCCAAGGCCTGGGACCGATCCACGCCGAAAAGCCCGAGCGAGAACACCACGGCCGCTTCGAACACGCCAAGCGCCCCCGGCGAGGACGGCATGGCCATGCCCAGGGAGGAAATCACGAACACCGCGGCCACATGGCCCCAGGACAGCTGCATCTTGGCCACCCACAGCAGCACCAGGAAGGTCGAGCTGGCGTAGCAGATCCAGCAGGCCGCGGTATACAGGCCAAGCAGAATCATAAAGCCCGGCGTCACGCCGTGCAGCACCTGCAACTTGAGCTCGGCCAAAAACTCGGCCAGCCGGTTCGACGGCATCTTGTCGATGATGCGGCCGACAAAATCCGGGTAGCTCCGCACCACCCACAAGGCCACCCAGATGCCACCCACGGCCGCGGCCAGGGGGACGAAGGCCATTTTGAGCTTGAAATGAAAGGCCACCACAAGACCCATGGCCAGGATGGCATTCAGGTCGAAGAAGCGCTCCCAAAAAACCATGGTGATGCTGCGCGACAGGGAGAAGTGACACTCCCGGCGCAGATAGAAAGCCTTGGCCAGTTCGCCGAGCTTGGCCGGCACGATGTTGTTGACGGCCATGGCCATCAAAAAGGCCTTGAAGCACAGCCAGTTGCCCGCTTTGAAATCGGAGAGGAAATTGAGCCGCAAGGCCATGATGGCGTAGCCGACAAAGGAAAGGGCCGTGGTCCAAAAAAGGGCCATGTCGTCATACAGGAGCAGGGTGTGCCACAGCTGGCCGAAATCGATGCCCCAGAAGGCGTAGACCAGACAGCCGCCGACCAGAATCAGACGCGCCAGGAACCCGGCGGTTTTTCTCAGCACCATGACCGACCGTCCCAAACCGGAGCCGGGCGCTGTCCGGCTCGTTTTCTACAGCGCATTGAAAAGCTCCCGAAGCCGATGGTTGAGATTGGTGTAGCGGCGATCGCCGCCGGCGTTGCGCAGCCCCAGGTGCAACGCGCGCCGGCCGCCAATGATGACGGCCAGCTTCTTGGCCCGGGTCAGGGCCGTATAAATCAGGTTGCGGCGCAACATGACGTAATGCTGTGTCAATATGGGTACGACCACGGCCGGATATTCACTGCCCTGGGATTTATGGATGCTGATGGCATAGGCCAGGGCCAGTTCGTCGAGTTCGGTGCGGTCGTAGGCCACCGTGCGGCCGTCAAAGGAAACAAGCACCTCGCCTTCCTCGACATCGACGTCCACGATATGACCCAGGTCGCCGTTGAACACGTCTTTTTCATAATCGTTTTTCGTCTGCAACACCCGGTCGCCCCGCCGAAACCGGAGCATGCCCCGGGCGACCTCGGGACCGGTCGGGTTGAGCCGGGCACGCAGGGCCTCGTTGAGCGCCCGGGTGCCGGCCTCGCCCTTGTGCATGGGCGAGAGCACCTGGACGTCGCGCATGGGATCGAGCCCGTAGACGCAGGGCATCCGGTCGCACACGAGGTTGACGATCATCTCCCGGACCGTGGCCGGGTCGTCCTGCTCCACCCAGAAAAAATCCGCCTCCGGCGCCGGCTTGGCCGACTGCTCGGGAAGCTGCCCCTGGTTGACGCGGTGGGCGTTGACCACGATCATGCTCTCTCTGGCCTGTCGAAAGATCCGGGTCAGGCGGGCGCTGCCCACGGCCTGACTGTCGAGCACGTCGGCCAGCACGTTGCCGGCCCCGACCGAAGGCAACTGGTCCGCGTCGCCAACGAGAATGAGGCGGGCCGTGGCCGGCAGGGCGCGCAACATGTGGGCGCACAGCCGGGCGTCGAGCATGCTGACTTCGTCCACCAGCAACACGTCGGCCTTGAGCTTGTTGTCCTCGCACAGGGCGAACGTGCCGTCGGGCGCGGACTGGAGCAGGCGGTGCAACGTGGCAGCCTGAAAGCCCGTGGCCTCGGCCAGCCGTTTGGCCGCCCGGCCGGTGGGCGCGGCAAGTTTGACTTTTAGCGACAACTTGTCAAGGGCGGCCACCACCATACGGGTGATGGTGGTCTTGCCGGTGCCCGGACCACCGGTGATGACGAACACCTTCTCGGCGCAGGCGTCCACGGCCGCCTGCCGCTGCTCGGGCGAAAGCTGGATGCGGGCCTCGGATTCGAGGGCCGGCAGGAGCTTTTCCACCTTGCCGCGCAGATTGGCCCCGGGATGGGTGGCCAGATCGTGCAGCCGTTTGGCGATCTCGACTTCCAGGGCGTAATTGTGGCGCAGGTAGACGGCCGCCTCGATCCCCTGGGCCGGCAGGGGCTCGACCCGGACCCGCTTGAGGGCGTCGAGCTGTTCGAGCGCTTCGTCCAGCTGTTCCAGGGGCACCCCTTCGACCATGGCCGCCGTTTTTTCAAACAGCAGATCGCGCGGCACGAACAGGTGGCCCTGCTCGCTCATGGAAAAGAGCACGAAGACCAGGGCGGCCTGCAGCCGTTCGGGGCTGTCCGGGGCAAAGCCCAGGCGCAGGGCCATGGCGTCGGCGGTCTTGAAGGCGATGCCGCGAATCTCGTAGGCCAGCTCGTAGGGATTGGCCCGGATGCGCGCTTCGGCCGCGTTGCCGTAGAGCTTGAAAATCTTGCCGGCGTGGGTGGTGGCGATCTCGTGGGTCTGCAAAAAAAGCATCAACGAGCGCACCTCGTGCTGGGCGTTCCACGAGGCCACGATCTCCTTGAGCTTTTTCTTGCCAAGCCCCTCGACGGCCAACAATTTTTCCGGTTCGGTGTCGAGAATCTCCAGCACCTTTTCGCCAAAGGCGTCCACCATGCGCGTGGCCAGCACGCCGCCGACGCCCTTGATCATGCCCGAGGCCAGATAGCGGCGGATGCCGTTGACCGTGGCCGGCATCTCCCGGGAGTGCGTTTCCACCTGGAACTGGCGGCCGTATTTGGGATGGGTCGTCCAGGCCCCGGTCAGACGCAGCATCTCCCCGGGCGTGACCTTGGGCAGATGGCCGACGATGGCGAACGGACCGGGCTCGTTTTTGGCCAACACCTTGGCGATGAGGTAGTTCGTCTCCGCGTTGAAAAAGGTGACCGATTGCACCTCGACGGAGAGTTCGGTTGTCGTCGCCGCGTCGGCCATGCCGGGTGCTCTTCTAGATGTCCTGGCGATAGCGCAGGGATTGGGACAAGGTTTCCTTGTCGACGTATTTGACTTCGGTCCCCAGGGGTATCCCCTGGGCCAGCCGGGTCAGGCGCACCTGCGGAAATTCCCGGGCCAACAGATTCTTGATATGCGAGGCCGTGGATTCGGCGGCCAGGGTCGCGCCCAGGGCCAGGATGCATTCGCGCACCACGCCCTCGGCCAACCGGGCCCGCAGGACGTCGAGACGCAACTGGCCGGGCGTGACGCCCTCCAGGGGGTCGAGCAGCCCGCCGAGCACGAGGTAATAGCCGGCAAACTGCGCCGTTTCCTCCAGCAGCATGACGGAGTCCCACTGGGCCACGATGCACAGCTGCTCCGGGGCGCGCGTCGGATCGGCGCAGACCGGGCAAAGCGGGGTCTCGGACAGCCCGCCGCAGCGCGAACACAGGCACAGCCGCTCACGCAGCCGCAAGATGGCCTCGCCCAGGCTTTCGGCCCGGCCGCGCGGCCACTCCAGGAGGGTCATGGCCACCTTGAGGGCCGATTTGGGGCCAAGTCCCGGCAGCCGGGACAACTGTTCGACCAGCTCCACCAGAGGAGCCGGCAATGTCGTTTGCGCCGCCATGTCGCTTCCGCCTGCATCCCACGAAAATTGCCCGCGCCACGCGGGAGCCGGGGGAAGCGGACTTCCCCCGGCGACTCGGGACCGTCTCCGGGTTAGAACAGTCCCGGCATCTTGATGCCGCCGGTAACCTGCCCCATCTCGGCCTCCATC
The DNA here is from genome assembly GCA_023426275.1 of Pseudomonadota bacterium. Classification (GTDB taxonomy): domain Bacteria; phylum Desulfobacterota; class Desulfovibrionia; order Desulfovibrionales; family Desulfovibrionaceae; genus Solidesulfovibrio. The sequence continues at coordinate 10,635 of JAFABC010000284.1, forward strand.
ATGGCCTTGGCCTTTTTGAGACCGTCATTGACGGCGGCCAGGATCAGGTCCTGGAGCATCTCCACGTCCTCGGGGTCCACGACGGTCTTGTCGATGACCAAGGATTTGAGCTCGTTGGAGCCGGACACCACGGCCGTGACCATGCCGCCGCCGGCACTTCCCTCGACGGTACGAACCTCAAGCTCCTCTTGAAGTTTCGTCATTTTCTTTTGCATGATCTGGGCTTGGCGCACCAGTTCGTTCATGCCCTTCATGGGTGTTCCTCCGGGCCCGCCCTAGCGGGGTTTGCGTTCGATGATCTCGGCGTCGAAGGTCGAAACGGCCTGACGCACCTCGGGGCGGTCGTCGATGTATTGCTTGAGGGCTTCGGGCGACATGTGGTCGCCGCCTCCCTGCGCGCCAGCCTCCACAACGACGTCGACGCCCTCGCCGAAATAGGCGGCGGCCAGCGCCCGCAGTTGGGTCAGCTTATCCGGCCGGGCCAGCTGATTGACGTGAAAGGTGTTGGCGCACGACAGGCGCAGCCGGCCCGGTTCCGGCTCGGCCTCGAAAACGCCCTTGGCCTGCTTGAGCCCGATGATGCCGCCTTCCTTGGAAGCGAAACGCCGAAAACCCTCCC
>JAFABC010000327.1 GCA_023426275.1 Pseudomonadota bacterium
GGGAGGGGCACTGCCCCTCCCGGCCGCCGGAGGCATCTTCGTCTTTCTCTTCTTATTTCTTACGAATACACAGTGCCGTCGAAGCGGTCGTTGAGGCCCAGGGCCAGCCGTTTGACGGTAATCTGCCGGCTGATGGCCTCGACCGCCCGGACCGGATCGGGCTGCAACACAAACGCCGCGCCAACCGCGTCTTCCAGGCCGTGCAGCGCCCAGTGGGCCACGCCGGGACCGCCCAGGATGTTGGGCGTGCAGCCCAGGTGGGTGGACAGCCCGCTGGCCACGGCGCACAGTCCGGCGGCCAGCGTTTTTTCCGAACCGCCCTCGGGGACGCTCACGGCCACGGGCAGGGCGGCCATGTCCACGCCGAAGGTATCGGCCAGTTGGGCGCACAGTTCGAGAAACCGGGCATGATCCAGATCGCCGTCCACGTGCAGCACCGGCGGCAGATCGAGATGGTCGCAAAAATCCGCCAGCCCCGATCCGGCCTGCTCCGTACCGGCCGGATCGAGCAGCCCGGCCCGGCCCAGGGGCACCGGACCGCCGCCCATGGCCAGCACCAGGATGTCCTGCGCCACAAGCTCCCGAACCAGTTCGACCAGCTCCCCGTCCCGCCAGTCGCCGCAGGCCTCGCAGGCGATGACGCCGACCACGCCGCGCACCATGCCGATGCGAAACGCCTTGATCAGCGGATCCAGGGAACCGCCCATGGCCTCGAAAATGGCCTCGATGGAATAGCCGGTGGTCACGGTGACCGCATCGGCGGCAAGCTCCACCCGGGTCGGTTGCGGCGTGCCGGACAGGATGTCGGCCACGGCCGTGCCAATCATGGCCGCGCCCCAGCCGTCGGCCAGGGCGGTGCGCAGGGCCTGCCGGCACAGGACGGCGGGATCGGCCGCGTCGCCCAGGGTGGTGCGGCGCAGCATGGCCACACATTCGCGGTCCACGCCACGCGGAGTGGTCCCGCTGTGCTCCCAGACGGCCCGCCGGGCGGCCGGCGCCCGGGAGACAAAGGTCAGGGCCTCGGCGCAAGTGCCAAAATTGTCAAAGAAGAGCCGGAGCAGCGCCCGAACCTGCCCGGCGACGTCCAGCCCGGCGTGGTCGAGGCCCAGCTCGGCGCACAGGGCGGTGAGCTTTTCCGGGTCGGCCACGGTCCCTTTTTCACCGGCGGCACGCAAGGCCTCCAGCAGTTCCCGGGCCTGATCGCCATGGGCGGCCGCGCCGGCGGCGATGGCCCGGCCGAAATTGCGGGCCACGGTCAGGTCGGCATTCGCGCCGCAGGCGCCGGGGCGGGCGTCGGGACCGTCGGGATCGACGCGGCAGGGTCCCATGGCGCATTTGGCGCATTGCAGGCCCCGGGCGCAGACCGTGCACGAGGCCGATTGCTCTTCAAGGCGCTCCCGGACCGCGAGAGCGGCGTCCCGGGCGGCTTGTTCCAGCACCCGGCCGGCGTGTTCCCGGTCGGGGCATTCCGCGAGGCAGTTCAAATCATTGGCCATGCCATCCTCCATGTGGTGCGACCGGAACGCGGGGCGTCCGGCCCAGTGGCAGCTGGCCTGAAATTACTTTTTTGTCAAATTCGTGTCTGTCAGATGGACGACAAAGTCCGCGGGAGAGCCGCCGGCCAGGCGGAAGCACCGGGCCGGACAGCCCGAAAGCCCAACCGTTCTACCCGGTTGGCGCAATCCCCAACCAGCCGGGGAGGTGTGAAAAAACCTGCCACGCCGCCCGGACGGACGGTTTCAGGCCTCGGCCAGGGCCTCCAGGGCGGCCAGATCCGGCACGCGGATCACGCCCCGGCCCTCCAGCACGATGACGCCGTCGCGTTCCAGGGCATTGAGCAGCGAGGACACGGTCTGGCGCGACGAGCCCACGATGGTGGCCAGTTGCTCGGTGCTCAGCCCATGCTCGAAGCAGGCCGGCCCCGCCTCCCGCGGTCCGCGCCGGGCCTCCAGGAGCAGCAGCTGCACCAGCCGCCGGCGCACGTCGTGAAAGGCCAGCCCGTCGATGACGGAAAAGGCGTGGGAAAGCAGATCGCCGAGCACCTTGACCATGGAGGTCGTCAGCGCCGGCATGGCGACCAGAAAGCGCTGCACGTCGGCAATATCGGCCACCAGCAGTTCCAGGTCGTCCAGGGCGGCCACATGGGCCCGGGTGTGGGTGGTGTAGACGTCGCCGGCGTCGAGGATGGCCATGGTGAATTCCTTGTCCTTATAGGCAAGGTAGACCCGGGCCCGCCCCCTGACCACGATGAAGAGCTGGTTGCGCTCCTCGCGCGGGGAAAAGACCTGCCGCCCACGGGCGAAGCGCCGGGTGGCGAAGGCGCGTCGGACGGCGGCAAATTCGGGCTGTTCCAGTTCGGCGAGCAATTCGGCCTCGGTCAGGCGCATGGGCGCATCCCCGGGAAAAACGGCTGTGTCATTGAATCGCGGTCCTGGCGACAACAGACGCGCAGGCGCAGGGTCACCCTACTGCATCGCGCCCCGTTGGGCAAAGGTCCCGCCGCCGGGCGCGCCTCAGCCGTGTTTTTTGGGCGCACCGCCGAGATGCGTCAGAAAGGCCGTGAAGTTGCCCGTATACTCGTAGGTGCCCACATGGGTGAACACGCTGTGCACGTCGGCGTAGATCTCGCCGCCGATGTCGGTCCAGCGCTTGCAAAAGGCATAGTCCTCGGGCAGATAGTCGCGGGTGGCCGGATCGATGGCCGTCTCGAAAAAGGCCACGTTGCCGAAGTTGTCGTCGTTGGTGTAGGCGAAGTCGTAGCCGAGTTCGGGGTAGGCCTCGGCCAGCCGCGTGAACACCTCGCGCCGGATGAGCATGAAGCCGGTGGCCCCGTATTCCACGGGCAAAAGCCCGGTGCCCGGCTCGGGCCGCCCGCCCGGTTTGAGCTTGACCGCGTAGTGCAGCGCGGCGGCCTGCGCCACCCGCTCCAGCACGTCGCCCTCGATGGTGCGCAGCTTTTCCACGTCCAGGTGCTTGACCGGATAGATGCCGCACACCACATCCTTGTCCGCCTCCAGATACTTCCAGGGCAGCTCCGGCGAAAAGCCGATGTCGGCGTCGATGAAAAGCAGGTGGGTGTACTCTTTCTGGCGCAGGAACTCGTTGGCCACGAGGTTGCGCGCCCGGGTGATCAGGCTTTCGTGGGAAGGCGTCAACATGCCCGTGCACACGCCGTGGCGCTCCAGAAACCCGATGGCCGGCACGAGCGAGCGCAGGTAATTGACCGTCACGTGGCCATTGTAGCACGGCGTGCCGATCATGAGCATCCGTCCCTTGGCGTCGACCGTTTCGGACATAGGCTCCTCCTTGGCCGGTTATCCGGGCAGCCCCCCCGGAAGTCAAGCCATCGCCGGCGCTTGGACAGCCGCACCGCCATACGCTATCACCAACGCGGCGCTGCCAAACCGCGCCAAAGGCGAACATCCCATGGCCCTGCCCCGCGACATTCCCTGCGAGGAAATCATGGAGTCCCTGGCCGACGGCGTCTTCACCGTGGACACGGACTTCACCATCACCTTTTTCAACCGGGCCGCCGGCCGCATCGCCGGCCTCGCCCCGGCCGAGGCCATCGGCCGCAAGTGCTGGGAGGTCTTCCACTCCAGCCTGTGCGACGGCGACTGCGCCCTTGGCGCCTGCATCCAGGCCGACACCACCCTGTCGGACAAAACGATTTTCATCGTGCGCCCGGACGGCGAAAAGATCTCGGTCAGCATCAGCGCCGCCCCCCTGCGCGACGCCGCCGGCCGCATCGTCGGCGGCGTGGAAACCTTTCGCGACATTTCCGATCTGGCCCGCCTGCGCAAGGAATTGCAGGGCGTGCGCACCCTGGAGGACATCGTCACCAAGAACCGGGAGATGTCCCGCCACCTGGACCTGCTGCCGCGCATCGCCCAAAGCGGGGCCACCGTGCTGCTGCTTGGCGAATCCGGCACCGGCAAGGAACTCTTCGCCCGGGCGCTGCACAACCTGAGCGACCGCCGCTCAGGCCCGTTTATCGCCGTCAACTGCGGGGCCATCCCCGGCGAGCTGCTCGAATCGGAACTCTTCGGCCACGCCCGGGGGGCCTTCACCGACGCCAAGACCGAACGCAAGGGCCGCTTCGCCCTGGCCGCCGGCGGCACGCTGTTCCTCGACGAAATCGGCGAACTGCCCCTGCCGCTCCAGGTCAAGCTGCTGCGCGTGCTCCAGGAACGCGTCTACGAACCCCTCGGCTCGGACACCACCGTCACCGCCGACGTGCGCGTGGTCGCCGCCACCAACCGCGACCTCGAAGCCATGGCTCAAAGCGGCGAATTCCGGCGCGACCTGTTCTACCGCCTGGGCGTGGCCCGGCTCGTGCTCCCCCCCTTGCGCGAACGCCCCGAAGACATCCCCCTGCTCGTGGCCACCTTCATCGAACGCCTGAACCTCCTGCGCGAACAGTCCGTCACCGGGGTCACCGACGCGGCCATGCGCGTCATCCTGCGCCACGACTATCCCGGCAACGTCCGCGAGCTGCAAAACATCCTGGAATACGCCTTCATCCTGTGCCCCAGCGGCCGCATCGGCCTGGAACATCTGCCCGACTACCTGCGCCCCGCCACCGAACACGCAGGCCCCGCGCCCCAGTCCGCCCGCACCATGCGCGCCGTCAAATACCAGGCCGCCAAAACCGCCCTGGCCCGAAACGACGGCAAAACCATGGCCGCCTGCCGCGAACTCGGCATCACCAAGGATACCCTGCGCCGCATCCTCGCCCAGGGACCAGGGGAAGAGGAAGAGTAAGACGAAGACGAAGATGCCTCCGGCGGCCGGGAGGGGGTC
>JAFABC010000013.1 GCA_023426275.1 Pseudomonadota bacterium
CCACCCGACCAACCAAACATCCGGCCGTCTCCCCCCTTTCGGGAGGGTCCGGGAGGGGGTGACCCCCTCCCGGCCGCCGGAGGCATTCTTCCCGCCTGCGGCCCCTCCCGCGGCTACCGGTGAAAGCGCAGGGTGAATACCGCGCCCTGGTCGTCGTTGGCGGCGTCCAGGGTGCCGCGCAGCTGCCGGGTCAGGTTGCTGACCAGCTGGATGCCGAGGGTGCCCTCGGCCGTGGCGTCGAAATCCGGCGGCAGGCCCGGCCCGTTGTCGCCGATGCGCAGGGTGACGGCGTTGTCCTGTTCTTCGAGGGAGATGCGCAGCCGCCCGTCCGGGCGTCCCCGGAAGGCGTGCTTGTAGGCGTTGGTGAGCAGCTCGTTGATGATGAGCCCGGCGGGCACGGCCGTTTCGATGGGCACGTCCACGGGGGCCAGCGCGGCGTCGCAGGCGGGGCGCTCCGCCTCCTCGGCCGGACCGAACAGGCGCGGGATGAGGTCGCGGATGTAGGCGTCGAGCCGGATGTGCGACAGGTTGCTCGAGCGGTAGAGTTCCTCGTGGACCAGGGCCATGGAGGCGATGCGGTTGCGGCTCTCGCGAAAACTTTCCAGGGCGGCCGGGTCCCGGACGCGTTCCTCCTGGAGGTAGAGCAGGCCGGAGATGATCTGGAGGTTGTTTTTGACCCGGTGGTGGATCTCCTTGAGCAGGATGTCCTTTTCGGCCAGGGAGTCGCGCAGGCTTTGCTCGGCGCGCACCTGTTCGGTCACGTCCTTGTCCACGCCCCGGTAGCCCCGGAAGCGGCCGGTTTCGTCCTTCCAGGGCACGCCGTTGGTCATGATGCAGCGGCGTTCGCCGTCCCGGGTCAGCCGCCAGGTGATGCAGTCGCGCAGGGGCTCCTGTCCGGCCTTGAGCCACCGGATACGCTCCCGGGTTTCCTCCACCGTGTCCGGGGTCAGAAAATCGTAGACCATGCGGCCGAGCATGGCTTCCGGCGTGTAGCCCAGGGCCTCGGTGATCTTGGGGCTCACATAGATGTAGCGGCCCTCGGCGTCGGTTTCCCAGATCCAGTCGGCCATGCTGGCGGCGATATGGGCCATGCGCTCCTGGCTTTGGCGCAGGGCGGCCAGGGCCTCGTTGCGGGCTGCGTCGTGCTCGGCCAGCAGGCCGGCCATGGCGTCCATGGTCCGGGCCACCTTGCCGATGCCGGAGTCCCCGTGGGGGACGCCGGTGCGGACCGTCAGGTCGCCCTGGCCGATGCGGTCGGCGGTGGCGGCGATGCGGTCCAGGCGTCGGGCGATGACGGCGCCGCCGACGAACCAGGCCACGCACACGGCCAGCCCGGCCGCCGCCGTCAGAAAAAGCAGGTTGGCGACCAGGGATTTCCTGGCCGGACCGAGCACCGTGGCCTCGGGCAGGCCGACCACGAAGGCCATGTAGGGCGGCTGCCCGGGCCCGAGGGACAGCTTGTGATAGGCGTAGTAGCGGGGTTTGCCGTCGGAGCCGGCCAGCAGGAAGACGCCCTCCTCGCCGCCCCGGGAGATGGCTTTCCAGACGTCGTTTTTGATGGGCGCGCCCAGGGGGTTGGTGGCGGTCTTGGGGCGATAGTAGAGGCGCAGGCCGGCGTGGTCGGTGATGCCGAGCATGGAGCCGGGCGGCAGGAGCAGCCGGTCGAAGGTCGTGTCGTAGCTCGACAGCTTGATGGCGGCGATGAGCACGCCGGCCACCTTGCCGTCGGGATCGCGGATGGGCAGGGCAAAGGGAAAGGCGGGATCGTAGCCCGTGCGGCTGACGATGTATTCGCCGGCGGCGAAGCCGTCCGCGCCCATGGCCTCCCGGAAATGTTTGCGGTCGGCCAGATTGACCTGCCCCGACGGCAGGCCGGAGGCCACGATGTCGCCCTGGCGGTTGGTGGCCAGGATGTTGAGGTAGATGGGGTTCTGGCGCAGCAGGGAGGCGAACAGCGCGTTGCAGGCGGTCGTGTTGAGGCGGCGCACCTCGGGCATGTCGGCCAGGGTGCGCAACAGCATCCGGGTGCCGTCGGTGATGCGCGACTGCGTTTGCGCCACGGCGGCCGCGGCCCGCCGGACGTTCATGGTGGCGTCGGCCACGAGATGGCGGCGGTGGGTGATGCCGTCGTAGAGTTGCAGGGCCAGGGCCGGCAGTACGGCCAGCAGGGCCAGCAGGACCAGTCCGGCCCGGATGGAAAGGGACCGGGGAAATTTCACCGACTGTCTCCCGGTGCGGTCGGCATCCGCCGCGTCATCGCCGGCGGAAAAGCCGCAACAGACGGCCGGCCAGGGCCACGCCGCCAAGCAGGTCCGCCCATTGCCGGCGCGCCGAGGCCTTGGCCAGGACGTATTCCAGGCCCAACGTGCGCCGTTGCAGGTCGCTGCGCGCGGCCAGACGCCGCTTTTCGGCCGTCAGGGCCCGCAATCGGCCGTCTAGAAACATGCCTTGTCCTTTTTGAGCTCCTCGATGCTGGCCGCGAAGAGTTCGCCCGCCCGGGACAGACTGCGGCGCAGCTGGAGGAAAAAGACCACCGCCGCGACCAGGGCCACCGCGGCGCCGCCCGCGGCCGTGGCCAGCCGCCAGTGCGGCGGCACGGCCAGCAGGACGGCGATGGCCCCGAGGCCCAGGCCGATCACGGTCAGGCCGCCGGCCAGACAGACCAGCAGCACCGCCTGGACCAGCCGGATGACGGCTTCCCCGGTTTCCAGCCCCAAAAGCTCCAGCCGGGTCGCCACGATGTCCGCGACCAGGGCGGAAACGCCGGCCCCGGTCGCGCGCAGTTCGGCCAGCGGCCCCTCGCACGGCGGCATGGCTACTTCCGGCTCATGAGCCAGCCGAGCAGCAGGCCGGCCAGGAAGGTGCCGCCGATGACGTGGTAGGGGCGCTCCCGCACGACCTGGTCGGCCGCGGCCACGGTGTCGTCGATCAGGCCGTCCACGGCGCTGTCGAGTTCGCGATATTTGTCCTTGGCGGCGCTCAGGCGCTCTTCGAGCTGGGTCCGGGCCTTCTTGATCCGGTCGTCGGCTTCCCCGGCCGTGGCGTCGAGCAGGGCGCTGGCGTGACGCACGATTTCCCGCAATTCACGGGAGGCTTCGTCGGCGTAGGCGTTTTTTCTGACCATGCGATACCCTCCGCGGGCGGTTTGCCCATTTCCCTCAGACTATACCGGTTGCCCGTTCACTGTCCATGCCCGCGCCCTCAGGCGGAGGTGCCCGCGCCGGCCGGGCGGGCCGGGGACGAGAGCCGGGGGGGATGGAGGGGCAGGATCAGGCAGAACATGCTGCCCTGGCCCGGCTGGCTCGTGCAGGAAAGCCGGCCGCCCATGCTCCTGGCCAGCATGGCGGACAGGGCCAGCCCCAGGCCCAGCCCGGCGTTCGCCCGGACCGTGGCGTCCTCGCCCCGGGTGAAGGGCTCGAAGATGGCGCGATGCTGTTCGGGCGGGATGCCGATGCCGGTGTCGGTCACGGAAAAGACGAGCCGTTCCTGCCGGCCGGTTTCGGCGTGCCGGGCCACGGCCAGACATACCGAGCCGGCCGGGGTGAAGGTGATGGCGTTGTCGAGCAGATTGCCGAGAACCTGGGCCACGCGGGACGGATCGCCCAGGGCCGTTTCCGGCGCGTCCTGGGTCAGGGCCAGGGACAGGGACAGCCCCTTGGACGCGGCCCGGCCGCGCTGGGCGTCCACGGCCTGCCGGGCCAGGGCGCGGGGGGCGTAGGTCTCCCGGGACAGATGCAGCTGGCCGGAGTGGGCCCGGGCCACGTCCAGGATGTCGGAAAAAAGGCCCAGCAGCCCTTCCCCGGCCTGCTCAAGGGCGGCCAGGAAGCGTTCCTGGCCCGGGGAGAGCCCGGACTCGCGCAGCATGTCCACCATGCCGAGGATGGTGTTCATGGGCGTGCGGATTTCGTGGCTGACGGTCGCGAGAAAGCGCACCTGGGTCTGGCTGGCCGTCTCGGCCTCGTCCTTGGCCAGACGCAGGGCCTGCTCCATGGTCTTGCGCCCGGTGATGTCCATCATGACCGAGAGCACGCAGGGCTGGCCGTAGGCCGTCAGGGGAATGCAGGACAAAAGCCCCGTGCCGCCCCGGCCGCCCCGGTGGCGGACGGTGACCTCCATGTTGCGGACCACGCCCTCGCGGGCCAGGGTGTCGGCGATGCGCGCGTTGTCGTGCTTGTCGATAAACAGGCCGAGCTCGTCGTAGGTCCGGCCGATGCTGTCCTGGCGGCTGAGGCCGGTCAGGTCGCAAAAGGCCTCGTTGACTTCGAGCAGACGGCCTTCGGCCTGGGTGCTGATGGCGATGACGGCCGGGGTCAGGCGCAGGATCTTGGCCAGCCGTTCCCGGCCCTCGTGCACGACATCCTGGGCGGCCAACTCCTCGGTGATGTCCCGGGCGTAGATGGCCAGCCGGGGGCCGCTGCCGGCAACAGGGGGCAGGGGGCACAGGATGTTGTCGTAGACCCGGCCGGCCCGGATGTCGCGGAAGGCGATGGTGACGCCGCCGTCCAGGGCCCGCTGGTAGTGCAGGCGGCGGGAGTCCCGGACCTCGGGATCGGTCAGGTCGAGGATGGGCCGGCCGACGAAGTCCGTCACTTCCCGGCCGAATCGTCCGGCCGCCGTGCCGTTGGCGGCCACGACCCGGAAGGCGGCGTCGAGGACCAGGATGGCGTCGTCCGTGGCCTCGAAGACCGCCTGGAGCAGTTCACGCTGGCCGGCCAGTTCGCACCGGTCGGCGCGGCCCGGCGCGCCGCCTACATGAAGGCGTAGGCGCCGTGGCCGTGCTGTCGGCGCACCCGTTCGATCATGGCCGTGCGGTCGTCGTTGACGACGCCCCCAGGGCTCGTGACGCACACGAGTTCGGCCGGCGAAAACCGATAGCCGTGGGTGATGACGAAGCGGCGGCGCTCCCATTTGTTGCGGCATTCTCCAAGGGCCCAGCGGAATTCCTGATCCTCGCGGAGCCGTTTGACGAATTCACTGGCACTTTGCAAAGACATGATGCTTCCTCCCACAAAGTGGGGAGAGAAAAGCAAGAAGCGTGCAAAGTGGGGAAAATGTGCTGCTCCTTAAAAAGTCACGGAATTCAAAACAGTTGCCGATCCACCTGCCGCCGGGGCCGTTTCCCGTCCGAGGCCTGTTGTTTCGTTTTGTGAAACAGGGGCGTGGCGTGGCGCGGCGGACCGGCGGCCGTCTCAGTTCGGATAATTGGTGTTGCAGTACTTGTGGCACCAGTTGGCCGCCATGAGCACGGTCGGGGCGCAGCCGTCGAAAGCGTTGGGTTCGTAGAGGCGGTTGTAGACCTCCTGGCATCCCTTGTTGCAATCGGCGCGCGAGGCGTGTTTGACCGACAGCACGTCCGAGTCGAATTCGTTGCAGATGGTGATGGTGTCGCAGGAGGCGCGGCGTCCGATGGACGTGTAGCAAAAGCCTCGGAATTCCGAATCCGTCAGGGGCCGACTGGCACACCCCGACACGGCGGCCGTAAGTGCGGCCGCGACAAGAAGCAACAGCGGCTTCATCACAAGGGCCCTCCTTTTCAAGGCGGTTTCGCCGGGACCGGTTCCCCGACGCGTTCGCGGTGCAGGCATGGCCCCAGGATAGCCTGCCCCGGCGTCGGTTGGAAGAGGCAAGTTGCATTTTGTCGCCGCCGCTGTTGGGGCGGCGTACAAGGTTTTGTACCGTCCGGACGGACTTGGCGGCCCCGGTCAAGGATTCTGTACCCGGCCACGGCGGGACAATACCGGTAAAACGGGTCGTCTCACTTTCTAACATTTTCAAATTGCGCGGTTTCTCTCGAAAAGTTGCCACCCGGCACGATTTGGCCCGGTCCTTGCTATTAGAAAAGCATCCTTCCTCCAAAAAACTTAAATTTAGAAAAGGACTCCCGGGATGGCGACCCGGGAGTCCTTTTCATTTGTGGGCGCGAAGGCGCGCCGGATGGCGTCTTTGGCGGGCCCGGGCCGGTTCGGCCGGCCCGGCGGGCTGCGTCGGCGTCTCCCGGCGGCCCGGCCGGGCCGGTTCAAATCCTTGGACCCGCCCGGGGGAGAGCCTCCGGCGGCCGGGGGGCATGATGCCCCCCGGACCCCCTCGATA
>JAFABC010000028.1 GCA_023426275.1 Pseudomonadota bacterium
TGCCCCCCTCCCGGCCGCCGGAGGCATCTTCTCTTTCTTCCCAGGCCTAGGCCGTCGGCACGGTGGGCATGCCGGCCCGGCTCCAGGCGGTCATGCCGCCGGCCACGGAGCGCACGTCCGAGCAGCCGCCGGCGCCCAGGACGCTGCCGATGATGTTGGAGCGGTAGCCCGAGCCGCAGATGACGGCGACCGGCCCGGTCAGGCACATGTCCACGCCCTGGTCGAGCACGGCGGCGAAGGGTTTGTGCACGGCGTTGGCGATGTGTCCGGACTCCCATTCCGCGTCCGTGCGCACGTCGATGAGGGTGGGCGGCGTTTTGCCGGCCAGTTCGTCGGCCAGAGCCCGCACGCTCATCTGCGGCAGCGAGGCCACGGGGCGGCCGCTTTGGATCCAGGCCGTCATGCCCCCGCCAAGGTGGCCGAGGATGGCGTCGTAGCCGATGCGGAACAGTTCCAGTCGCATGGCCGCGGCCCGTTCCCGGTCGGTGGCCACGATGAGGATCTTGGCCTGGGGGGACACGGACATGCCCACCCAGTTGGCCAGCTGTTTTTCGAAGCCGATGTTGAGGCTGCCGGGAATGTGGGCCCCGCCGTAGGCGGCGGCGTCGCGGGTGTCGATGATGACGGTGTCCTTGGCCTTGGCCAGCTCCTCGAACCGTTCGGGCGTGAGCTCCCGGTGGATCGGGCAGCTGTCGCGCAGGGGCGCGCCCTTCCGGTTGGTCTCGATGATGTGGGAGAAGCTCTTGGGCCGGGCCGGCAGGTGCGACAGGATGGCCCTTTTGAAGCCTTCGAAATCGACGAAGCGCAGCATGGCGTTGGCGCGGCGCTCATAGCCCAGGGTGGACACGCCCTTGGCGCTCATGCCCCGGCCGCACAGCGAGCCCTGGCCGTGGGCGGGGTAGACCTCCAGCTCGGCCGGCAGGTCGGCCAGCTTGCGGTAGAGGCTGTCGTAGAGGTTGCGCACCTGCTCGTCGAGGATTTCCGCGCCGGGCAGGTCGGGCCGGCCGATGTCGCCCACGAACAGCACGTCGCCCGTCAGCAGCATGGCCGGGTCCGGCGAGCGGACCAGATCGCTGACGAGCAGCGAGATGGAGTTGGGCGTGTGTCCGGGGGTGTAGAGCACTTCCATGCGGGCCGCGCCGGCCTCGATGATCTGCCCTTCGTGCAGGGGCTCGTGGGGGTAGTCCACGTTCGCGTTCGGGTGGATGTGGATGGGCGCGCCCGTGGCCGCGCGCAGCTCCTGGCCGCCGCTGACATGGTCGGCGTGCACGTGCGTTTCGATGATGCCGGTGATGGCCATGCCTTCGTCACGGGCGATTTCCAGATAACAGTCGATGTCGCGTTTGGGGTCGACCACCACGCATTTGTGGGCGGCCGGGCAACCGAGGACGTAGGAAAAACAGCCCAACCCCGGCGTTTGAATCTGTTTGAAATACATGACGCCTCCTTGGCTGTGAGCGATAGGGTATCGTTTCTGGCTATGCGCTTTCGGGCGGCGGGGGTCAAGTCAGGGTTGGATGCACAGACCGCAGCCGCTTTCGAGCAATTCTCCGGAAAAGTGTTCCCGCAAAAAGTCCAGGCCGGCCGGCCCGGTGCAGTGGCCGGGCAAAAGCCGGCGCACGCCCCAGTCCGACAGGCTTTGCACGGTTTCCGCCAGCGCCTCCCGGGGCGCGCCGCCCAGGTGCAGGCCGCCGGCCACGGTGTGGATGCGCGACAGCCCCAGGCGCGCTCCGGCGTGGGCCAGGGTGTTGGGCAGGCCGGCGTGGCAGCAGCCGAGCAGGACCATGGGGCCGTCCGGGGCGTCGATGACCAGGAAGGCGTCGTCCGGGATGTCGTCGGGCACATGGCCGGCGGTGTCGCGAAAGAGGTTGTCCGTGGCCGTAAAGGAGCCCGGACGGCGGGTGATGGACGTGACGAAGGTCAGCCCCTCGGCCAGCTCGACCGTGTCCTGCACGGGCAGGAAGCCGGGGATGCCGTCGGCCAGCCGGCCGTCGCCCATGCCGATGGAGCGGAAGGTGGTTTCCCCGCGCCGGCTGTAGCGGCGCAGCAGGATATCCGGATGGCCGATCACCGGGCCGCGGTAGCCGGCGTTGAGCAGGGTGGGCAGGCCGCCGGCGTGATCATGGTGCCCGTGGCTGAGGGCCACGGCCCGGACCGTGGTCGGGTCCACGCCGAGGATGCGGGCGTTGTCCAGGAACACGCCGGTCTGGCCGGTGTCCCAGAGAAAGCAGCCATCGGCGGCGCAGTCGATCCAGACCGACCAGCCGTGTTCGAAGCCGAGCCGGTCGTCAACGGCCTTGTTGTCGGCCAGGACGAGCAGGGAGGTCACGGTCATGGCCTTGCCGCCCTAGCGCGTCCGCGCCCGACGCGCGGCGGACGGCAGTGTCGGGAAGGCCGCGATGGCGGGACGTCTCCGCAGTCGATCGGGCAGGGCGGCCAGGACGGCCAGGACGGACTGTCGCATAGGTTCCTTTGCGCGTGGCGTCGCGAGTTGGGATCAGGATACGGCGGCCAGGGCTTCGCACAGCTTCGTGGCGTCGGCCAGTCCCGGCCCCGGAGGCAGGTGCAGCAGGATGCCGAGGCCCTCGCCGGCTTCGTGGAAATCCGCCTCCGAGAGATCGGACACCACGGCGGTGAAGACCAGGGCGTTGATCTGCATGAGCCGGGCCACCAGTTTGAAGGGTTCCATGTCGGGCAGGCCGGCGTCCACGACGCACAGGCCGGGCGGGGTCTCGGTGACGGCCTTGATGGCTTCCGCGGCCGTCGGCACGACATGGACGACGTGTCCCGCGGCCACCAGACCGTCGAGAAAGCCCGTCAGGGCGTCGGGAGTGGGACTTGCGACCAGAATATTCATGCATGCTCCTTCAATGGGATGCCTCCGGCGGCCGGGGGGCATGATGCCCCCCGGACCCCCTCGATAGTTCTCTGTCGGCGCGAAGCGACGCTGGAGCACCCTTGGCGGCGTATTTTCCCCCTGGCTTTTGCCTGGGGTAAAATGCGCCGCCGAACGTTCGAGGCCACCAGACACCAAACCGCTCGTCCAACCAGACGGCCGTCTCCCCCTTTCGGGAGGGTCCGGGCGGGGCCGTGCCCCTCCCGGCCGCCGGAGGCATCCTGTCTTCAAACGGGTCCTAGGCCTTGCCGCAACACGAGCCGGGCCCGGCGCCGCCGGCGTGGCCCGGGTGCGG
>JAFABC010000054.1 GCA_023426275.1 Pseudomonadota bacterium
GGCCCCGGCCGCGCCGCCCGCCGCCGGAGCCGGACCGGCCGCGCCAGCGCCTGCGCCCGGTCCCGAAACCGGGCACGGGGCCGCCGCGCCGGCCGAGGCGATCCCGCCGGCCAAGGAGGAAAATCACGACGCCAACCTCCTGGTCGCGGCCCAGGCCGAGAAGCTGGCCGGCAATTTCGACGTGGCCCAGACCATGCTGACCGACCTCAAGAAAAAGGCCGACCTGGAACCGGATCTGCGCGAAGAGACGTTGCACTCCCTGGCCGGCGTGCTGGTCGACAAATATCGTGACAACCCGCGCGAGCATTACGACGAGATCCAGGGCGCGTTGCAGGAGGCCATAAACGCCAACACCAATTCCTACCGGGTGCCGGGCGCGCTGCTCCAGCTCGGTATGCTCAATTTGCGCGTCGGCAACCTGCCCGAGGCCAAGGGCTATTTCAACGTCCTGGCCAAGAAGTACTCCACGGACTCGAACGTGCCCCTGATCAATTTTTACTGGGGCGAGTACTACTTCGATCACGGCGATTACCGGAAGGCGGCCGACGAATACCGCACGCTCATCGAGAAGTACCCGGAGAGCAAATATGTGCGCGAGGGGGCCATGGGACTGGCCAAGACCCTGGTGCGCCTGGGCCAGTACAAGGAAGCGGCCCAAATCGCCGATTACATCAACAAGCGCTGGCCCCGCTATTATGTGGAGTATCCGCCGATCCTGCGCATCGACGGGGATATCGCCTATAAAAACGGTGACATGAAAAAAGCCCGCGATGACTACATGCTTTTTTACAACATGACGCCCAAGGCCAAGGACGGCGATCTGGTCCTGGCCCGGCTCGGCGACATCTACGCCAATCTGGGCAACCGGCCGGCGGCCGTGGATTTCTACAACATGGCCGTCAAGGATTATCCCAACGAGGAGGGCGGGCTCATCTCCAAGATGCGGCTGGCCGAGCAGGGCGTGCACGATCAGCCGACCATTTCCGAAATGTTTTCGCTCTTCGACAAGCCCGCCTACGGCAGCCCCGACGAAATCTACGAGGGCATCATCCGGGACCATCCCAACAGCCCCCTTGCCCCCCTGGCCCAGATCAAGCTGGCCATGTGGCAGCTCTACCAGCAAAACTATCCGGAAAGCCTCAAGGCGGCGGCCCGTTTTCTGGAGCGCTATCCCAAAAACGAACTGGCGCCCAAGGCCGAGGAAGTGGCCATCACGGCCTTCGAGAAAATGGCCGGGGACCTGATCGCCCATAAGGACTACAAGCGCCTCGTCGAGGCCTACCGCGACAACCCCATCCTGGCCGCCAACCGGGGGATGCTCTCCGACCACACCCGGCTGGGGCTGGCCCTGGCCTATCTGCGCACCGGCCAGCCGCAAAAGGCCCTGGCCGAGGCCTTGCCCTTTCTCGGCGACCGGGAAAGCGACAACGGCATGATGGCCCTGACCATGGCCATGTCGGTCTACCAGAAGGACCAGGCCTGGCGCGACATCGTGGATCTGGCCCGGCGGGTGCGGCACTGGAAGTTCGGCCCTTCCCAGCGCCGGGGACTCGAATACACCGTGGCCCAGGCCCTGGAAAACCTGGGCGATTCCGACCGGGCCATGAGCATCTGGCGCAAGCTGGCCGGCGAGCAGGCCCTGGATTCCGGCCGGCGTTCCTATGCCCTCTATTTCATGGCCCGCGAGGCCATGGCCAAGAAGGAACTGGCCAAGGCCGCCCTGTATGCCGAGGAGGCCGCCTTCATGTTCAAGGAGACCGGCCAGGACCCGGACAAGCGCAAGGCGTCGCTCAACATCCTGATCGAGGCCACGCGCGGCCTCGGCCAGTATCCCAA
The DNA here is from genome assembly GCA_023426275.1 of Pseudomonadota bacterium. GTDB lineage: Bacteria > Desulfobacterota > Desulfovibrionia > Desulfovibrionales > Desulfovibrionaceae > Solidesulfovibrio. The sequence continues at coordinate 1,837 of JAFABC010000054.1, forward strand.
GGCGCTCAAGTGGTCCGAGGCCTACGCCGAAATGTGCAAGGAGGGCGACGACGACTGGGCCTCCAACCGGCTGCGCATGGCCGCCATCATGCGGGCCATGGGCGACATGGAGGGCTGGCGCAAGACGCTCGTGGCCATGCGCGACGCCGCCCCCGACTCCCTCTACGGCCGCATGGCCGCCTCCGATCTGGCCACGAACGGCCTGGAGCAAAGCCTCGATGCCCTGACCGGAGCGCCCCGGCCGTAGGTCGGGCGGCCTTTTCCGGGGCACGACGGGGGCCGTCCCTTGTCAAGGTGGCGCGAAGCGGGCTACAGGGAGCAGACTGCCCGTGGGTCCCGGCCCGGGCAGCAGCGAGGTGCCGTCATGTCCAGTTCCACAGCGTTTTCCGAAGAGGCCCTGGTGCGTCGGCCCGTGGTGGCCGGCCAGTTTTATTCCGCCGATCCGGCGGCCTTGCGCCGCGAGGTTGCCGGCTATCTGGCCGGCGCCGATCCGTCCCTGACCGGTCCGGCCCTGCTGGCCATGGTGCCCCATGCCGGCTACGTTTACAGCGGCGCGGTGGCCGGGCGGGCGCTCGGCGCGGCCGCCTTGCCGGACACGGTGCTCCTGTTGGGCCCCAATCATACCGGTCGCGGCCAGCGGCTGGCCGTGTGGCCCGGCGGGGCCTGGGAGATTCCGGGCGGGGCGGTCCCGGTGGACGCGGAGCTGGCCCGGGCGCTGTGCGCCGCCGACGATCGGCTGGTTCCCGACGTGCAGGCCCATGTGGGCGAACATTCGCTGGAAGTCGTTTTGCCGTTTCTCTGGGTGAAAAATCCCGCCACCCGCATCGTGCCGGTGGCCGTGTCCGAACCTGATCCCCGGGTCCTGGCGGCGGTTGGCGCGGCCATGGCCGGGGTGCTTGGCGATATTCCGGAACGCGTCGGCATCGTGGTCAGTTCGGACATGAGCCATTACGTCCCCCGCGAGGCGGCCCGGGAGCGGGACGCCCTGGCCCTGACCCGGGTCCTCGACCTGGACCCGTTGGGCCTGTGGGATGTCGTGCGCCGGGAAGGGATCACCATGTGCGGCGTGCTGCCCATGGCCCTGGGATTGTTCATTGCCAAGGCGCTGGGGGCGCGGGAGGCCGTGATGGCCGCCTACGCGACATCGGGCGAGGTCACCGGCGACATGGAGCAGGTGGTGGGATATGCCGGCGTTATCGTGCGCTGACTGGAAACCACCAACGCGAAGGAGACGACGTATGCGACAGTTGCTCATCGCCGTGCTCGCAACCCTGATGCTGTCCGTTCCCGCCGCCGCCCTGGCCCAGCTCGGGCTGTTGCAGCAGGGCATTGACGCCGTGACCAGCGGCAAAAAGGCTGTTTCGCCCCCCGGGACGACTGGCGCTCCGGGCGCGGGCGGCGCGGCCGGGGCCGGGACGCTTGCGCGGGATACGGTCTATAAAAATTCCGCCCGGTCCTTCGAATTCACCATTCCGGCCGGGTGGAAGCTCGAAAGCGGCGATCCGGCCAGTGAGTCGGTGCTGTTCATGAAACCGGGCACCTCCTGGTCGTTCCAGTTCCACATCGAGCAGATGACCCCGAGCTTTCCGCGAAAGGCCTCGGTGTCCGCCTCGCTCAAGCAGGCCAAGGAGATGGTCTCCATCAAGAAGTATCAGGAGGCCCGCCGGCGCGACGATGGCAACGCCAGGCAAAAATGCGGGGTCATCGGGTGGGAGATCGTGGAAGCGGCCCAGAAAAACGGCTATGAGCGCATCATCTGGCAGGCCTATGACGGCGAAAATTATTATATGAATTTCATGGCCGCCAGTGAAAACCAGGCCTTCGAAGCCGCCCGGCCGGAGTTGCGCCGGATTATGGATTCCATCCGGTTTTGCCGCTGAGGACGTGTTCGGGCGAACCGGAAAAGCGTTTTCCCGAACGGGAGAGTTGAATGGTGGCGGCCGTGTCCTTCGAAGGTCGGACGACGCGGCCGCCACAGGAACCGAACTCCCGGCGCGGCCCCGGTCGCGCCGGCAACGATGACGAGGTCGTATGCGACGTTTTGTCTTTGCCCCTCGCGCCGGCCGGCTGGCCGCCGCCGTGTTGGTGTCCTGTCTGCTTGCCGCCTGCGCGGTGTACACGCCGCCGAATCCGCAAATGGGCCCGGTGACCAACCCGGCCGTCCTGCCCGGGGCCGTGCGCACCGCCCAGTGGGATATCGGGGCCACGCGCTACGTGTGGCAGGGCCAGGGGCTCAATTATTACGAGGCCGGCTTGTTTCCGGTGCTGCTGCTGTTTAACAACCACTCCGGCAGCTATCCGGTCATCTACGCCCAGGAATGCCGGGGCATCGGCGTCGGCGGCGCGGAATACCCGGCGTATTCCGTGGCCCAGGCCTCGGAAGTCGTGTTCGCCTCCACGGCCTATAAAAAGAGCGCCGAGGCGGCCATTGTCGGCGGTCTGACCGGCGCGGCCGTGGGCGCGGGCCTGGGCGCGCTGATCGGCTCGGCCTTCAACCATGGCTGGGGCGCCGGCCCGGGCGCGCTGATCGGCGCGGGCGCGGGCGCCATCGGCGGCGCGACCCTGTCGCAGCAGCCGACCATGGAACAGTACCGCGCCTCGCTCTACCAGGAAATGAGCACCTACGCCTGGCGGGCCCAGCCCATCGCGCCGGGCGCGCTCGTGCCCGGATACCTCTACTTCCCGGCCAACGCCGGCATCCATTCGGTGCGCGTGGTCATGCGCGTGGATAACGCCATGCGGACTTTCATCGTGCCCATCAGCCCGGCGGCCTGGTAACCCCGGCCTCCTGCCGGTCGGGAGCGCCGTTCCCGACCCTGCGACCGACCAGCCGGTCCCGGAACTTCCGGGGCCGGCTTTTTTTATGCCGGCAGGGTGGCCGACAAAAAAATGCGGCCGCGGGCGCAACGCAATGGCTGGTGGCGACGACCAGGGGGCAGGTTGTCCGATCATGCCAAATCGCTTTTCCTCGTTTCCCCGGCGCGTCCTGCCCTTGGCCTCGGTCGTCGGCGTCTGCCTGCTGGGGCTTGTCGTGAGCCTGCGTCCGCTGGTGGGCTGGGACGGTTCCCGCCTGCCCGGGGATTTGATCGACAGCCGGTTTATCGGCTACGTGCTGGAGCACGGCTTTTTGTGGCTGATGGGCCGGGCGGACAGTTTTTGGAGCGCGCCGTTTTACTATCCCATGACGCGGACCATCGCCCTGTCCGACAACATGGCCGGGGCCTTGCCGCTTTACACCCTGCTGCGGCTTTTCACCCCCACGCCGGAGCAGGGCTTTCTCGCCCTCATGGTCGTGTGCTTTGTCCTCAACTTCGCCCTGGCCGTGGCCTGCTGCCGCGGTTTCGGCGCGGGACTCGGCGCGTCCCTGGTGGCGGCCTACCCGGTGGCCTTTGGTTTCATGGTCGCGGCCCAGGCCCGCCATCCCCAATACCTGCTACTCTATCCGCTCCTGCTGGCCTTGCTGTTGCTTGGCCGCTTCCTGGTCCGCCCCGGGCCCGGGCGCGCCGTCTGGGTCGTTGTCGGCGAGACCGTGCTGCTCGTCTCTTCCTTTTATTACGGCGTGCTGTTCGCCTTGCTGGCCGGCGTGACCACGCTTCTCGTCCTGGCTGTCGGCGGCGTGCGTCCCGGCGCCCTGGGCCGCGCCGTTTTCCTGCGGCCCTGGCAGGCGGGACTGGCGGCGGCGTGCCTGCTGGCGCTCATGGCGGACTACCTGCCGTATTACCGGACAAGCCTGCTGACGGGCTCCTGGTCGGGCGGACAGGTGCAGGCCTTTGCCCCGTCGCTGGCCGGCTTGCTGACGCCGCCGGAGGGCAGCCTTGTCTGGGGCTGGTTGGGACGGTTCGTCCACCCCGGACCGGAACGCATCCTCTTTCCGGGGCTGTTTCCGCTTGTCGGGCTTGGCTGTGGCGGCTGGCTGTTGTGGCGGCGAAGGGATGCGGCCTCCACCGTGGCCGGAGCCCTGGCCGTGGCCGGACTGCTTTGCTGTCTGGCCCTGCTCGATGTCTGGGGGCCGGGCAACGTGGTGCGCCGGCTGCCCGGGCTGGCCTCGCTCCGGGTGACGGCGCGGGTGACCGTGGTGGCCCTGCCTTGTTTCGCCCTGTGTCTGGCCCTGGGGCTCGACCGGGCCACCCGGCGGCTTGCGCCCTGGCAACGGGGCGGGGTGTTGCTTGTCGTGCTCGGTCTGCTTGTGGTGGACCAGTTCGTGGCTCCGGCCGCCTATCCGAGTTATGCCTGGAGGCAATCCCGCCAGCGGGTGGCGGCGCTCATGCGCCGCGTGCCGCCGGAGGCCAGGATTTTTTATGTCCGGCCGGCTGTGCCCCAGGACGATCCCGACTATTGGGCCGTCCACCTCGACGCCATGCTGGCGGCCCAGCGTCTGGGCAAGGCCACCTACAACGGCTATTCGAGCTGGCTGCCGCCGCTGCTCGGCCTCTATTTCGCCACCGGGACGTGCGCCCGTCTCGATGCCTGGCGTGACGCCGCCGCCTGCCTGGACCATCCCGGCCTGAACTGGCGCGCGCTCTATGCCGGCGAGGTCGTTTTGGGCGGCGCGGCCTGCCCGCCGGATCCGGACGCCATGTCCCGGCCGCAGGTCCGGCAACTACGGCCCTTGGCGGAGCGGGACCGGCGGGCGGACATCCGGGCGCGGGCCGCGTATGACGCCGGTCAACAGCGCCTGCGCGTCGAAGCGGCCATCCGTAACCTGGGCCGGCGGGCTATTGGCGGGCTGGGGGATTTTTCCCACCGCTTCGCCGTCTTCTGGGTGGCCGAGGTCCTCGACGCCACGGGCCGGCGCACGTCCGTGCCCTTGGGCCGGCTGGACCGGGCCATCGCCCCGGGCCAACGCGTCGTCCAACATGCCGAGGCCGTGCTCCCCGCCGGTGTGCGGCCGCGTCGCGTCCGGCTTTTCTTGTCCCAGGCCGGGGGCGGGCCGTTTTCCATGGCCGGGGAGGACGTGTTTCCCGTGGTCGGCGGCCTGCGGGCGGCGGCAACGAAAAGCGGGGAAACGCCTTAAGGCGTTTCCCCGTTGCAAGCGGAAGGGAAGTGGTGTCGGACGCGCCTAGTCGCGGTCGCCGCGTCCGCCCCGATCGTTGCGTCCGCCGCGATCCCCGCGGTCGCGTCCGCCCCGGTCGCGGTCATAGCCGCCGCGCCGGTCGCGTCCGCCGCGGTCGCCGCGATCCCCGCCGGGACGACGGCCGCCGCCGGTCTTGGCGTAGTCGGCCGGATCGTAGGGGATGCCGCGCTCCTCATTGAGCACGGCCTTGCGCGAAAGCCGGATGCGGCCCGTGGGCTCCTGTTCGAGCACCTTGACCTCGAGTTCCTGGCCCAGCTTCACCACGTCGTAGGGGCTTTCCACCCGGTCCACGTCGAGCTGCGACACATGCACCAGCCCTTCGAGGCCGGGCAGGATCTCGACGATGGCGCCGCAGTCGATGATCTTTTTGACCGTGCCCTTGTAGTTGGCGCCGACTTCGGCGTGCTGGTCATAGTATTCCACCCGGGCTCGGGCCTGCTCCAGGGATTCGAGGGTGGGGGCGAAGATGGAGATCTTGCCCGAATCCTCGATGTCGATGGAGGCGCCGGTCTCGGCGGTGATGGCCTTGATGTTCTTGCCGCCGGGGCCGATCACTTCGCGGATCTTTTCCGGATTGATGTTCACCACGGCCAGTTGCGGGGCCAGGGGCGAAAGCTCGGGACGCGGTCCGGCGAGCACCGAGGCCATGCGGTCGAGGATGTGCAGCCGGGCCTGCTTGGCCTGGCCCAGGGCTTGCCGCATGACGGCCTGGGGAATGCCCGTGATCTTGATGTCCATCTGGATGCCGGTGACGCCGTGGGCGGTGCCGGCCACCTTGAAGTCCATGTCGCCCATGGCGTCCTCGTCGCCGAGGATGTCGGTCAGGATCAGGAAGTCGTCGCCTTCCTTGATGAGCCCCATGGCGATGCCGGCCACGGCTCCCTTGACGGGCACGCCGGCGTCCATGAGGGCCAGGGACGCGCCGCACACCGAAGCCATGGACGAGGAGCCGTTGGACTCCATCACCTGGGACACCACGCGCATGGTGAAGGGGAATTCGTCGGGACCGGGCAGCACCGGGAGGATGGAACGCTCGGCCAGGGCGCCGTGTCCGATTTCCCGACGCGACGGACCGCGCATGGGCTTGACCTCGCCCACGCAGTAGGGCGGGAAGTTGTAGTGGAGCATGAAACGCTTGTAGGTCTCGCCGTTGAGCGTTTCGATCTTCTGCTCGTCGCCGGTGGAACCGAGCGTGGCCACGCACAGGGACTTGGTCTCGCCCCGGGCGAACAGCGTCGAGCCGTGGGTGCGCGGCAGCACGCCCACCTCGATGCCGATGGGCCGCACGGTCGTGGTGTCGCGGCCGTCCAGGCGGATGCCGGTCTCCTTGATCAGCGCGCGCAGGAGCTTTTTCTCCATATCGGCCAGGATATCCGCCGCCTTGCCCTTGTAGCCCGGCTGATCCGGGAAGGCCTCGGCCACGGCCTCGAGCACGGTCTGCTTGACCACCCGGCGGGCTTCGCGGCGGGGCATCTTGTCCTTGATGGCAAAGGCTTCCTTGAGACCGGCCTCGGCCTTTTCGTGGACCAGGGTTTCCAGCTCGGCGATGGGGGCCGGAGGCGTGAAGGCGATCTTGGGCTTGCCGGCCTTTTCGCGCAGCTGCTCCTGCAGGTCGATCAGGGGCTGCACGCTCTTGTGGCCCCATTCCAGGGCGTCGGCCAGCATGTCCTCGGACACGAAGCGTCCGCCGCCCTCGACCATGACCACGGCGTCGCGCGAGGCGGCGAAGGTCAGGTTGAGGGTGCTGGCGGCCATCATGGGCACGGTGGGGTTGAAGACGAACTGTCCGTCAACATAGCCCACCCGGCCGCCGGCGATGGGGCCTTCGAAGGGAATCTTGGAAATATGCAGGGCGGCCGAGGCGGCGGTCAGGGCCAGCACGTCGGGCTCGACCTGGCCGTCGGCCGAGAGCACCGTGGCGATGATCTGCACCTCGTCGCGGAAGCCCTTGGGGAAAAGCGGCCGGCAGGGGCGGTCGATCAGGCGGCACACCAGCACCTCGCGCTCCGAGGGGCGGCCGATCTCCCGGCGGAAATAGGAGCCCGGGATGCGCCCGGCGGCGTAGGACATCTCCTGGTAGTCGACGGTCAGGGGAAAAAAGCCTTTTTCCTCGGGCAGGACCTGCGTGCAGGCCGTGACCAGGACAACCGTCCCGCCGGACTGCACCCAGATGGCGCCGTCGGCCTGGTTGGCCATGCGGCCGGTCTCCAGGATGATGGAGTTGCCGCCCACGGCGGCTTCGAGACGGATGGGAGAAAAGGACATGGTCATGGGCACCTCGTGAGAAGAAAGAAAGCGGTGGTTGCGTCCGGCCCTCCCGTCATGCAGCAGGCGCGGCGGCCGCCGGGACCCGTGTCCCGAAGGCGGGCGCGCATAATGCATGTGCGGGAAGGCGGGGTCCGGCCTTGCGGACGGACCCCGTTTCCAACGACGCTACTTGCGCAGGCCAAGTTTCGCGATCAGGTCGCGATAGCGCTGCACGTCCTTTTTCTTCAGGTAGTTTAAGAGTTTGCGGCGCTGTCCAACGAGCTTCAGCAGGCCGGTCCGGGAATGGTAATCCTTGGGATGGGCCTTGAAATGCCCGGTCAGGTACGTGATGCGCGCAGACAGCAGGGCGACCTGCACCTCAGGGGAGCCGGTGTCGCCGTCGTGCTTTTTGTGATCCGAAATGACGCTGGCCTTGTCTTCGGCGGTCATAACCACAGCGCTATCCTCCAGGGTTGGGGGTGGGAGTTCGCTCGGGGACGGTGCGTCCGCCGCGCCGGGCCGGTTGCGGGTCGCCAAAAAGGCCCCGCAGGATGGCCCACCTGTGTCCGCCGTCCTCCACCTGCTCGGCCCTGGCCAGGGCCAGGGGGCAGGTTGCTTCGTCGGTCAAAAGCGCCAGCGTCCCGGCAACGGTGTCCTTGTCGGCGCGCACGCGCACGCCGCGGCGCACCATGGCGGCGGCTTCGTCGGCAAGAACCACCGTGCGCCAGTGGGGCAGTGCCTCGGCCAGAGGAATGATCCTCCCCGGGAGGCTTGCGGGATCGGCCAGGATGTCCTCCAGGCCGCTGGCTTGACGCAGATCGAAGGGACGGCTTTCCTCCCGGGTCAGGGCGGTCATGACGGCGCCGCATCCAAGGCGCTTCCCCAGGCTGTGGACCAGGGAGCGTATGTAGACGCCGGCAGAGACCCGGACCCGGAATGTCGCCAACGGCAGGTCGATATGCTCGGCCCGCGCGTCGAAGACGGAAATATCTTTGTGTTTGACCGGAGCGGCCAAGCCCTTGCGGGCCAGTTCGTACAGGGGCCGTCCCTGGTGTTTGGCCGCCGAGTAGGGCGGCACTTCCTGACTGGTTTCCCCGGTCCAGGCGGCGATGGCCGCGGCCAGCTCGCTGGCCGGGATGTGGTCCCAGGCGGCCTCGGCCGTCACGGCGCCCTGGATGTCGTAGGTGTCCGTGGTCATGCCCAGGCGCAGCTGGCCGAGATAGGTCTTTTCGCCTTCCATGACGTAGGGGGCGATCTTGGTGGCCTCGCCGAGCAGCACCACCAGCACGCCGGCCGCCAACGGGTCGAGGGTGCCGGCATGGCCGATCTTTTTCTGGCCCAGGCGCTTGATGGCCGTCAGGCAGGCCGTCGAGGTCGGCCCCGAGGGCTTGTCCAGGATCAGCACGCCGTGCAGTTGGGGTAAAACAGGCTTGCTACGCGGCACGCGCGGCCTCCACGGCCCGGCTCACGGCCGCAACCAGGAGCTCCACGGCAGTGTCGAGGGAGTCGTCAAGGGTGCCGCCGGCGGCGTTCTTGTGTCCGCCGCCGCCAAAGGAGGCGGCCACGGTCTGGATGTTCACGTCGCCCACCGAGCGCAGGGAAAATTTGACGCCGCCTTCGGGCCGTTCGCGGACCAGAATGGCCGCCGCCACGCCCCGCAACCGCAAGGCGTTGTTGATCAGGCCCTCGCAGTCCGCGGAATCGGTGCCAGTGCGACGCAGCATCTCCTGCGATACCCCGATAACGCCGACCTGTCCATGGTCGCGCAGGGTGATGCGGCCAAGCACCTCGGACCACAGGCGCAACCGGTTCATGGTCCACTGGTTTTTGATCAACGCGCCGGTGGCACCCACGTCGAGGCCGCCCCGGATCAGCTGCGCCCCGATCTCCATGCACCGGGCCGTGGTGCCGCCGAAGCTGAAAAAGCCCGTGTCCGTGGCCAGCCCGGTGTAGATGGCCCGGGCCATCTCGCCGGTCAGGGGCACGCCGAGATCCTCGGCCAGCTCGGCCACCATTTCGGCCGTGGCGCACCGCTTCGGATCGAGCCAGTTGACCGCGCCGAAGCCCGGATTGCCCAGATGGTGGTCGATGACGGCCATGCGGGCCGGATCGAGCACGGCCTGGAGCCGGCCCAGGCGCGGCGCGTCGCCGCAGTCCAGGACCAGGGCCAGATCGTAGTCGTCGTCGGCCGGCGCTTCGAGCAGCGGGGCGGGAAGTTCCAGCCAGCCGTACTGGGGCGGCACCGGGGAGTCGTTGACGAGCGAGAAACACTTGCCGAGCGCGTCCAGGATAAAGCCCATGGCCGCGGTCGAGCCCAGGGCGTCGCCGTCGGGCGAGGCGTGGGCGGCCACGACGAAGCGGTTGCCCTCGCGGATGCGGCGCGCGATCTCAGCCCTCGGGGTGGTCATAGACCATGTCCTCCAGGTAGGTGTCGCGGGCAAACCGCAGTTCGGGCACGAACTTCATGCGCAGGCGCTGGCCGAGCAGGGTGCGCAAAAAGCCCTTGGCCTGCTCCAGGCCCTTGGCCACGGCGGCCAGACGTTCCGCGTCGCCGCTTAACGTGTAGTAGATGCGGGCGATGGACATGTCGGCGTTGAGAGCCACGCCGCTGATGGTGACGAGTTCCAGTCGGGGGTCCTTGGCGTCTTCGGCCAGGGCGATGGCCATTTCCCGGGCAATCTGGTCGGCCAGGCGGGTCGAACGGCGCGATGGGGTGCGCTTCATAAAAAAATCCGGTCGCTTACAGCGGAAGTATGGTGATGTCGTCGTCGACGAGTTCGGCCTCGGCCGTGGCAACGACCATATTGAGGGCCTTTTGCAGCAGGCCTTGGGCGTGGGCGGCGTCGGAGGAAACGGTGACGGCGGCCAGGACCAGGGTGTCCCAGGACTCCTGCATGGCGGTTTCGGCGACGGCCACATTGAATTTGTTGCGCAGTTTGCGCTTGAGGCTTTGGGCCACGCGACGCTTGCCCTTGAGCGAGTCGTTGCCGTGCAGGGTGAATTGCAGGGTCAAAACGCCGACAATCATGGCCCCGATGCCTCTTTACCGGGATCGGGACGACGCGCGCGGTCGCGCGCCGTCCCGTGATCCGTTACAGCGTGGCTTTCTCTTCCACCGACTCGAAGGCCTCGATCACGTCGCCGACCTTGATGTCGTTGAAGTTTTCCAGTCCGACGCCGCATTCGTAACCCTTGGTCACTTCCTTGACATCATCCTTGAAGCGCTTGAGCGAGGCGAGCTTGCCGGTGTAGACGACCACGCCGTCGCGCAGCAGCCGCACGCCGGCGTTGCGGGTGAGCTTGCCGTCGAGCACGCCGCAGCCGGCGACCATGCCGACCTTGGGCACGCTGAAGGTGTCGCGCACCTCGGCCTGACCCAGGTACTGCTCGCGGATGACCGGGGCGAGCATGCCGGACATGGCGTCCTTGATCTCGCCGACGAGCTTGTAAATGATGTCGTAGAAGCGGATGTCAACATTCTCCCGCTCGGCCATCTCCTTGACCTTGATGGTCGGGCGCACGTTGAACCCGATGATGATGGCGTCGGAAGCCGAGGCCAGCAGGATGTCGGATTCGGTGATGGCGCCGGCGCCGGCGTGGATGATCTCCACCTTGACCTTTTCCGTGGACAGCTTGTTGAGGGCGTCGGCGATGGCTTCGAGGGAGCCCTGCACGTCCGCCTTGAGCACGAGGTTGAGGGTTTGCGCCTCGGCCTCGGGCTTGCTGGCCAGGAAGGTTTCCAGGGTGACCTTGGAGGCCTTGCCCAGTTCGCGCTCGCGCTGCTTGGTGGCGCGGCCCTCGGCGATGCGGCGGGCGACCTTGTCGTCCTCGACGCCGGCGAATTCGTCACCGGCCTCGGGCACGCCCTCGAACCCCTGCACCTCGACCGGGATGGCCGGTCCGGCCTCCTTGATCTTGCGACCCTGGTCGTCGAACAGGGCCCGCACGCGGCCGGAAAACACGCCGCACACAAAGGCGTCGCCCTGGTGCAGGGTGCCTTCCTGGATGAGCACCGTGGCCACGGGCCCCCGGCCCTTGTCCAGGCGGGCTTCGACGATATGCCCCCGGGCGCGCTTGTCCGGGTTGGCCTTCAGCTGGAGCACCTCGGCTTGGAGCAGGATCATTTCGAGCAGCTCGTCGAGACCGATCTTCTGCTTGGCCGACACGTTGGCGAAGATGGTGTCGCCGCCCCAGTCCTCGGGCACAAGGCCCAGCTCGCCCAGTTCGCGCTTGACGCGGTCGGGGTTGGCGTCGGGCTTGTCGATCTTGTTGACGGCGACCACGATGGGCACGCCGGCGGCCCGGGAGTGGTTGACGGCCTCGCGGGTCTGATCCATCACGCCGTCGTCGGCGGCCACGACCAGGACCACGATGTCCGTGACCTGGGCGCCGCGGGCGCGCATGGCGGTGAAGGCCTCGTGACCGGGCGTGTCGAGGAACACGATGTCCCCGCGCTTGGTGCTCACGTGGTAGGCGCCGATGTGCTGCGTGATGCCGCCGGCCTCGCCGGAGACCACGTTGGAGGCCCGGATGGCGTCGAGCAGGGAGGTCTTGCCGTGGTCGACGTGGCCCATGATGGTCACGACCGGCGGGCGCGGCTTGAGATCCTCGGGCTTGTCCGCCTCGCTGGCGACCAAGTAGTCGTCCTCGGAGAAACCGAATTTCTCGACCTCGAAGCCGAACTCCGAAGCGGCCAGGGTGGCGGTGTCCACGTCCAGGGACTGGTTGATGGTCACCAGCGCGCCGAGACCGAGCAGGACCTTGATGAGATCCTGGGCCTTGGCGCCCATCTGCTTGGCCAGATCGGCGACCCGGATGGTTTCCTCCATGCGGATCTTGCGCTTGGCCGCCTTCATGGGCTGGGCGCCGGCGTCGACCTTGGTCTGGAGAAAATCGTCCTGCGACTTCTTGCGCTTGAACTTGCCGCCGGTACGGCCGCCGGTGCGATCCTGAACATCGCCCCGACGCTTGCCGCCGCCCTTGCCGCCGAGTCCGCCCCGGCGACGGGCGTCGTCCTCGCGGTTCTGGGCCGAGAAATCCACGACCCGACGGTCCTTTTTGCGCTTCTTGGACGCATCGTCGCCCGCTGCCGGGGGAGCGCCGGGCACGGGACGGCCGCTGCCGCCGGGACGCGGGCCGCCGGGACGCGGGCCACCGGGA
>JAFABC010000084.1 GCA_023426275.1 Pseudomonadota bacterium
CATTTATTCCCTGGCAAAGCCAGGGAATAAATGCGCCGCCAAGGGTGCGCCAGCGTCGCTTCGCGCCGTCAAAGACACGTCGAGGGGGTCCGGGGGGCATGATGCCCCCCGGCGGAGAGGTCCAGGAGAGGCAGCGCCTCTCCTGGCCGCCGGAGGCATCTTGCAACTAGGGGGCCTTGGCTTCCCGGGTGTCCCGGTCGAAGGCCTCGCCCATGGCCTGTTCGAACTGGCCGGTGGTGTACAGGTCGCGCAGCACGAGCGGATTCTTCGCGGCCGCGCCGGCCGGAAAGAAGGCGGCCACCGGGATGGACTGGCTGCCGAGCGCCCGCAGCAATTCCATGGCCGGCGGCGTCTGCCGGGTCAGATCCACTTTCATGAACACGGCCTTGCTGTGCGTGGCCCAGCGGGACACCCGGGACGGCGTCAGCACCGTGCGCTCCAGGAGCTTGCAGGTCGGGCACCAGTCGGCCGTGAAATCGAGCACCAGATTGTCCTTGCCCAGGTGGTTGGCGAACGCTTCCGGGCTGTAGGCCACCCAGTTTTCGGTATCGGCCTGGGGCGTATAGGCCAGGGAGAAGGCCAGCCCGCCTCCGGCCACGACCAGGGCGGCCACGGTGGCGGCGATGCGCCGGCCCGGTCCCTGGGACAGGTGCGCGCCGTGCCCGAACAGGTAGGCCGCAAGACCGGTGCCCCACAGGGCGACCAGCGCCGGCAGCAGCCGGTTCGAGGGCAAAAGGGCCAGGAAATAGAGACAGGTGGCCGCCAGCAAAAAGGCCATGGCCTTTTCCAGCCACTGCATCCAGTTGCCCGGACGCGGCAGGAACCGGGCCAGCCTGGGCCACAGGGCCAGGGTGCCGTAGGGCGAGGCCATGCCAAGGCCGATGGCGAAAAACACGGTCATGATGACGGGCAGGGGCTGGAGCAGCGTCCAGGCCAGGACGCCGCCCAGGAACGGGCCGCTGCAGGGCGTGGCCAGCAGGGTGGTCAGCATGCCCGTCAAAAACGCGCCGCGCCGGGTGTGGCCCCGGCCGCCCGAGGATATCTTGAGGTCCACCACGGGCAGGTGGAACACGCCGAACAGGCTCAGGGACAGGGCGAACAGCACGCAGGCCACCACGATGGCCAGGGCCTGGGACTGGAACATCTCCCCCCAGGCCAGCCCCAGGCCGCCGAGCAGCAGGCTGAGCAGCAGAAAATAGATGACGATGCCCAGGGCGAAAAAGAAATTGTGCTCGCGCAGGATGTGACGGCGCTCCACCCGGCCTTCCTCGCCGCTGATGGCCAGCAGGCTCGACAGCTTGAGGCTGACCACGGGCAGCACGCAGGGCATGAAGTTGAGGATGAGTCCGGCCAGGAAGGCGAGGCCCGCGGCCTTGAGCAGTCCCGAGACCTCCAGGGCCGGCGTGAACGAGCGGGGCGTCAGGTCGCTGACGGTCAGGGCCTGTTCCGGCGTGGCCGGAGGGGCCTGGGGCGACATGGCCGGTTCGCCGCGCGCGGGCAGGCTGTCGCGCCAGGGCGCGGTGGGGTGGACCGGCTGCGGGCACACCGCCGCCGGCATGGCCAGGGCCGCGCTGCGCAGGGCGGAGAAAAGCGGCCACCAGGGCGCGGTTTCCGCCGGCGGCAACGTGGCCGGATCGACCACGCCGGCCAGCGGGATGTTCACGTCGAGCGTCGATGGCCAGCAGCTCGTGGTCGAGCAGGAAAACACCCGCAGCTTGCCGGTCAGGGCCGGAACCGCCAGCATAGCCTCGGTCACGGGCACGAACACCGGGGTGCGGCCCTCGTAGACGAGCACGTTGTGCTCGGCGTCGAGCGGATCGGGCGTGGGCTGGCCCGGCGGAAACAGGGCCACGGCCGGGGCGCCGCCGGCGGTCAGATTGGCCTGGGCCGACTGGCCCGAGGCGGCCGGTCCCACGGCGTAGGCATGCCAGCCCGGCGCGGAGACGAGGGTCAGCACGGCCAGCACCCGGCCCGACGGGTCGCCCTTGGGCAGGGCGAACAGCGCGGTTTCGAGTCTGGCCGGCGCGGCCTGCGTGTCGGTTGTGGCCGCGTTTTCGGCGGCGGGCCCGGCCGCCAGTCCCGGCCGCGCGGCCGCGCCCGGAGCCAGAAGCGCCAGGGCGGTCAGGAGGACGGCCAGGGTCAGGCTGGACCAGTGCTTGCATGCCGGATGGAGGGCGGCAAAAACCGTACGGTCTGGCCGCAACCTCCGCGTGGAGAGGGGGGAAGGAAAGACGATGCCCATGGTCTGGGGTGCGGGCCACCTTGCCGGCCGAGGCCGTGTTCGCGGCCATGCGATCCGACCGGCGCGGCGGCGCGACGGATTACTCGAAGCAGAATTCCAGGGTGAAATCCCCGTGTTCGGTGGAAAAGGGAATGGCCACGACCGGCCCGGAAGTGATGTGGCTGATGGTGTGGTTGTCGCCGAAGATGACCGTCGGCGTGGACGAGGACAGGTTGAGGCCGAGCTGGCTCAATCCCGCCCTGGCCTGACCGGAGATCATGTTGGTGATTTCCCCCACCGCGTCCTTGGCGTCCTGGATGATGTCGGCGATGTCGTCGCCGAGCATGTTCTTGACCACCGCGATGGCGCATTTTTTGGAAAAACTGATGGATATACTGCCGTTGCGGTCTCCGGTCAGTCCGACCACGGCCGAGACGTCGCCGGCGGCGGCATCGGCTTTTTTCACATACGGCTTGCCCGGCTTGGGGTCGAGCTGGGCCATCATGGTGAGCACGTGCTTGGCGGCGTCGACAAAGGGCTTGGCGACTTCGGCGTCAGTCGGTTTCATGGGCTCCCTCGGATTGCTCGCGGGGCGTGGCGGCCGGCGAGGCAACGGATGTCGTATCGCGCACCGTTCTACATCAAAACGACGGTCCCTGTCACTAGCGATGCCGGCGACCCCTCCTGGCGGGAAATACGCCTTGCCTTGGTCGGAGCGATTCAGTAGAAATGAAAAGGCAGTCGTAGGGTTGTTTTAAAAAAATCAACACCATCGAGTCGTTGCGTGTTCCTGGACCGGAATGTCGGGGCGCGTTGGCGGTTATCCGAAGGAGCACGGGCGACACACCATGCCGCGACAGACGCAAGGACAAGCACGCTACGGGGCCGGCGCCGCCTATGGGGCCACCGACTGGCAGGCCCTGGAGGTGCAACTCAATCGCACCCGCAATATTCTGCAGGAAATTCTCGTGCACCTGCAGGAAGTCCTGCGCAATCTGAAAATGGCCCGTCCCGGAGGGGCCGGTGCGGCCGAGTCCGGCCGGTCCGGCGGCCATGAATCCTCCTGGCGACGTCCCCATGCCTCCACGCGCGCCCACCAGGGCGCGGGCGCGACCCAGTCCGGCGCCTCCCAGGCCGGCGCGTACGCGTCCGGGAAAAACGGCGGCGCGGCCGGGGCGTCGGATCGCTTTCGCTCCTGGAACCGTCCCGGGCATGACGCCCGCACCGGCGCCGGGGCCTCCCAGCGCACCACCACCACCAACGCGGGCTCCCGGACCGATCGGGACGCGAACAGCTCCCGCACCCGGACCGGGACCGGCGAGAAAACGCGGCCGGGCGAGGGCTGGTCCTTTCGTTCGCAGGCCGGTGCGTCGCGTTCCGGCGGCAATGGCACCGCCGGCGGACAAACTTTTCGTGAGCGGTTCCGGGCGGAAAACACCTCGCGCACGGCCGGGACGGCAGGCGCGGGCGCATCCCGCGACCGGACGGAGCGAACCGAACGCGCCGCTTCCGGAACCACCTCCTCTTCCACCTTCGCCAGGGCCAGACAGGCCGGCGCGTCCCGCCCCTCGGGCTTTCGCATGGACCACGAGCGTCAGTCCCGGGCCCGCGAGATCGCCCGTCGCGGCGGCATGAACCTCAAGTGCGCCTACGACATCCTGTGCCTGGACTACCCCTGCTCGGTGGACGAAATCAAAGTCGCCTACCGGCACATGGCCCGCCTCTACCACCCCGACCTCGGCGGCGACGAGGAGGCCATGAAGGACGTCAACGTGGCCTATGAACTGGCCATGCGCTTCTCCGCCGGTCCCCGCCGCGCCAGCACCGCCTGGGCCGTTTGATTTTTTGAGGATGCCTCCGGCGGCCAGGAGAGGCGCTGCCTCTCCTG
>JAFABC010000092.1 GCA_023426275.1 Pseudomonadota bacterium
CAGGGAGCCGGACTGGGCCGGGGCCTGGGGAAAGGCCGGGCCCTGCGCGCCGGGAAATCCGCCCGGGAACCCTCCGGGATTGGGCGCGGCAAAGGCGGGTGCGCCGCCGCCGGGGGCTTGCGGGAAACCGCCGGCCGGGGCGCGGGGAAATTCCGGCGCCCGGGGCGCGGGCTGTTGCGGGGCCTGCGGCCGGGGCGCGGCCTGGGGCTGCGGTTGGGGCGCGGGCTGGCCTCCGGTCTCGGCGTGCTTGAGCCGCTCGATGTCCATGCGGATGCCGGTGGTGGGGTATTCGCTTGGCCGGTAGGTCGTGAAAAGCACCACCGCGCCGGGCGCGGCAACGGTGAGGATGGTTTGTTCGCCGGCGTGTTCCAGCCAGGCGAAGGCCTGGTCGGCGGTGTCGAGGCGGGCGCTTTCGCGGCAACCGGGCAGCACGGTCACGAGCACGGCCGGAAACGCGGTGTTGATCACGGTCTTGGCTGGATGTTCCATGCCGCCGATGGCAACGCGGTATTCCCCGGGCGGGAAGGGGACAAGGGTGACTTCGCTGGCGAGAATGGTTTCCAACCGGGCGCCGTGCGCGAAGGCGCCTGACTGGGGCTGGTCATTTGGGAAAGCCATGGAACGCTCCTTAAAATGGTTGTCCGTGGGTTAGGGTTCGCGGATGGACTCGCCAAAAGTACGGATCAGCGGCCAGGTGATGTAGGTGATGACCGTGCGGGTGCCGACCTTGATGTCGGCGGAAAGCGTCATGCCCGGCACCAGCCTGAAATCCGCGGGCAAATCGCGCATCTGGCCCATGTCGGTGATGCGCACCCGGGCTTCATAGACGAACCGGCGTCCCATCGCGGTGTCGATGGTCTGGGCGTCTTCGGCGATGGTGCGCAGGGTGCCGTCGAGGTAGCCGTATTTCTGGAAGGGAAAGGTGTCGAGCTTGATTTCGGCCGGGTCGCCCTGGCGGATATAGCCGATGTTGGCCGGATCGACGTACACGGCGGCTTCCAGCGGGGCGTTTAAGGGCACCAGGGTCATGATGGCCTCGCCGCTTTTGATGACCGTGCCGGGATTGTAGTTGGTGATGTCGAGCACCACGGCGTCGCTGGGGGCGGTCAGGGTGGACAGTTCCTTGAGCCGCTCGGCCTTGGCCAGGTCTTCGGCCACGGTGTCGAGGTCCTTGCGGCCTCGGGTGAGGTCGTTGACGATGTTGTTGCGCCAGTTCTCGATGAAGGCCTCTTTTTCGGCCAGAAGCTGCGTCAGGTCGTGGCGCTTGGATTCCAGGCTCCCCTTGAGCTGCTCCATGGACACGTTGGTCTGGGCCAGATGGTTTTCGGCTTCGAGCAGGGACAGCCGCGAATCCGAGCCCTGCTGGTAGACCTTGGTGCGCATGCCCACCAGTTCCTGGGCCACGGACACCTGCTTTTGCATCTGCGTGTACTGGCGCAGGCCCGCCTCGATGTCGTGGCGCAACTGGGAGATCTTGGTGTTGGCCGTGCGCAGTTTGGCCGCGAATTCCTCCTGGCGGCCTTCGAGCAGCTTGCGCTGGGTCTCGGAGTTCTGGGCGTCGGCGTCGGCCGGCGGGTTGAAGGGTTCGCCGGTCAGTTCGCTTTGCATACGGGACAACACCAGGCTGTCGAAGGTCTTGGACTTTTGCAGCCGGGTGGCGTCGGCGGTGGTGAAGGTCGGGTCGAGGTGCACGAGCACGTCGCCCTTTTTGACGGTGGCGCCGAGGCGCACGTCGATGCTGCGGATGATGGCGTCCTGCAGCGGCGAGACGGCGATGTTCTTGCCGGAGGAGACGATTTTGCCGCTGGCGGAAATGATCTTGTCCGTCTTGGCGAAAAACGACCAGACGAGCAGGATGAGGAACAGGGCCAGGATGACGTGCAGGGTCATGCGCGCCGGCCAGGGCAGGGGGGTGAGCTCCAGTTCCTCGGCGTCGGGCTGGAATTCCAGCGCATCCTTGGGCAGCGCCGGCTTGGTTTCCTTGGGCTTGAATTTTTCGAGCATGGGGTGGTGGTGCCGTATCCTGGGTTTTCCGGGCCGACGGGCGGCTCCGGGGGGCAGCGTCAGGCGTTGGCCTGGTTTTGCAACAGCCCCATGATATGCCGGTTCTGCTTGTACCAGAGGTCGGCGTAGATGGGGCAGGTCCGCAGCAGTTCGTCATGGGGCGCGTTGCCGATCAGTTTGCCTTTTTCCAGCACGACGATGGAGTGGCACACGCTTAACATGGACAGCCGGTGGCTGACGATGAGCATGGTGCGCCCCTGGGCGATGGCCGTGAGGTTGGCCTGGATGATGGCTTCGGACTCGGCGTCCAGGGCGCTTGTCGCTTCGTCGAGGATGAGGATCGAGGGCTGGGTGATGAGCGCCCGGGCAATGGAGATGCGTTGGCGCTGGCCGCCGGAGAGGTTGGAACCGCCCTCGAAGAGCGGCGTGTCGTAGCCGTTGGGCAGCAGCTGGATGAATTCGTCGGCCCCGGCCATGCGGGCGGCGAACACGATTTCCTCGAAGGTGGCCGAGGGCTTGGTCACGGAGATGTTCTCGCGGATGGTGCCCTCGAACAGGAAGCTTTCCTGCAGGACCACGCCGATGGAGCGGCGCAGGTGGGGCAGGTCGAAGTCGCGCATGTCCACGCCGTCCACGGTGACGCGCCCCTGCTGGAGGGGATAGAGCCCCTGGATGAGGCGGGTCAGGGTGGACTTGCCCGAGCCCGAGCGGCCCACGATGCCGATGATCGAGCCGGCGGGAAAGTGCAGGGAGATGTCGCTGAGCGCCGGGGGGGCGTTTTGCGCGTACCGGAAGGTCACGGACTCGATGCCGATGCTGCCGGAGATGGGCGAGGTCAGCCCCCGCGCGTTGTAGGCATGTTCCACCGGGCGGTTGAGGATGGCCCCGAGCAGGCCGACCGACACGGCCACTTCCTGGTATTCGTGCAGCAGGCCCACCATCTTGACCAGGGGCGCGGTGACCATGTTGCTGAGCATGACGAAGGCGATCAGTCCGCCGATGGTGATCTCCTGGTCGAGGGCCAGATAGCAGCCGTACCACAGGATGGCGATGCGCATGACGCCCTGCAGCAGTTCACTGCTGGTGCCGACGCCGATGGAAAGCTTCTTGATGGAATGGTGCTGGGAAATGGTGTTGGCCGTGTCCGCTTCCATATGTTTGTAGCGCAGCGGTTCCAAGGCCAGGGACTTGATGGTGCCCATGCCGCGCAGCGTCTCGACCAGGTACTTGTTTTTGATGGCCTCGGCTTCCTGGACCCGGTGCATCTTGTAGCGGAACACGCGCATGGTCGCGAACATGATGCCGGTGATGCACAGGGCGATGGCGATGACGACGAAGGTCAGTTTCCAGGAGTAAAAAAACAGGATCGGCAGCACCACGACAAGCAGGCTCATGTCGAACAGCGTCGTCAGCAGCGTGCCGGTCATGAATTCGCGCACGCGCTCCTTCTGGAAGATGTAGCGCGTGATCAGGCCGATGGGCGTGAAGTCGAAGAAGTCGATGGGCAGCCGCAGGATGTGTCCGTAGAGCAGCTTGTCGAGCCGGAGGTCGATTTTGCTCGTGGCGTAGATCGTGATGTAATCTTTGAGATACTTGAGGATATGCTCAAATATCGTCATGGCGAGGATGGCCACGGACAGGACCACCAGGGTGGACAGGGCGCGATGGCCCACGGCCTTGTCGAAGACCAGCTGGATATAGATCGGGAAGGCCACCGACAGCAGGTTCACCGTCATGGTGGCCAGGGCCACGTCGCGGAACATGCTCTTGTGCCGCAGCATTTCCGGAATGAACCAGTCGAGGCCGAACGGTTTGAAGGTGTCCGTGACCTTGTAGACTTTTTTGACGAAAAAGCATTGCCCGTCCCAGAGTTCCTCGAATTCCGACTGGCCCATGAAAATGAATTCCAAGGAGCCGCGGCTGGGATCGACCACGACCACCTCGCCGCGCTGGGCCGTGCCGCGCACGCCCGACACGATGATGTAGCGGTCATCCCGCAGGCGGGCGATGAAGGGGAAAACGTTGCCGACGTAAAAAAGTTTTCTCCAGGTGAGCTGGGTGCGCTTGCTTT
This sequence comes from Pseudomonadota bacterium, assembly GCA_023426275.1. Lineage (GTDB taxonomy): Bacteria > Desulfobacterota > Desulfovibrionia > Desulfovibrionales > Desulfovibrionaceae > Solidesulfovibrio. Next base: position 4,076 of record JAFABC010000092.1, read on the forward strand.
TGAACCCCTGGTCCTTGGCCATGCGCAGCAGCAGCAGGGGGTCGAGCGTGCCGTCGTGAATATTGTACCGATGCGACATCGATTCCAGTGTCAGATCGATGTGATGATGGCGCGCCAGCAACAGGAAGCAGAGGAGTCCCGTGTTTTGGTGCAGCTGTTCTGTAGTCATTGTACTGTGGTTCCTTGACGGCCATCAGGGCACGAGCGTGCAAGCGGTCTGTGGCGGCTGGCGTATTTTCCCTACAGCGTAAAAATATGCCGAATCCGGGGCGATATTGTCAATATGCGTGTTTTGGTTGTTCTCTAGAATTCTTGGAAAAAACATCGGAACGCCTCTTTTCGGACGGGCGGGGCCGCCCCGGCCACCCCTTGACGGATCGTCCGGGATGGGACACCCGTCGTGTGCCGCGACGCATCGGCGGCCAAAGGTTTTTTTGCATGGAGGCATTGGATGGCGGAGAGCACGGGGCTCGTGGTGATCTGGACGACCCGGGAACGGGAGGTGGCGCTTTCCATGGCGCTGGCCTATGCGAAAAATGCCCGACAGTTGGGCCTGTGGGAGGCGGTGCGCCTGCTTATCTGGGGTCCCTCGGCCAAGGTGCTGGCCTGCGACCTCGATTTGCAGGACGCCGTGGCCGCCTGCCGGCAGGCCGGCGTGGACGTGGTCGCCTGCCGCGACTGCGTGGCCGACTACGGCGTCACGGACCAGTTCGAACGGCTGGGCCTGACCCTGGTCGACGGCAACATCGCCCTGACCGACGACCTGAAGGCCGGCTGGAACGTGGTGAGCGTGTAAGGCGGCCACGGCGGGTTCAGCAGGCCGCGATGACGGCGGCCAGCAGCCGGGCCAGGGTTTCCTCGGCCCGGCGGGCCGTTTCGAGCACGCTTTCGAGGGTCGTTTCGGCCATGCAGTCCGGCAGGTTCAGGTTGGTCAGGCACGAGATGGCCAGCACGTCGAGCCCCAGGTGCCGGGCCGCGATGACCTCGGTCACCGTGGACATGCCCACGGCGTCGGCTCCGAGCAGGCGCAGCATCCGCGTTTCCGCCGGGGTTTCCAGGCTCGGCCCGAGCACGCCGGCGTAGACGCCGCGTTCCAGGCGGATGCCGCACGACAGGGCCGTGGCGTCGGCCACCGCTCCCAGGCGGGGCGAGTAGGGCCGGCTCATGTCCGGGAAGCGCGGCCCGAGGCTGTCGTCGTTTGGGCCGACAAGGGGATTGCGTCCGGTCAGGTTGATGTGGTCGGTGATGCGCATGAGCCCGCCGGCGGTGAAATGCGGATCGAGCGCCCCGGCCGCGTTGGTGAGGATGAGGGTTTTCACCCCCAGCCCGGCCAGCAGGCGCGTGCCGAAGGCCACCTCGTCCGGGGAGTGCCCTTCGTACAGATGCAGCCGCCCGGCCAGCAGGGCCACGGGCCGGCCGCCGACCGTGCCGAAGACCAGCCGTCCGGCATGGCCCGGGGCCGTGGAGCGGGGGAAGCCCGGGATGCGTGCCGTGGCCATGTCCCTGGCCTCGTCGGCCAGGGCGGCGATGCCGCCAAGCCCGGTGCCGCAGACCAGGCCCACCGCGCCTTCGGGCAGCGCCCCCAGGGCGTCGGTGACCGCGGCGGCCGCCTGCTTTACATATTCACCAGAGTGCATGTAGATTCCTCCCGTCGCCGGCCGTCGTAGCACGGCGTCTGCGGGCGGGGAAGGGGGGCCTCGTTGCCCGGACCGCGCCGCAACCACCCCGCCAACGGACGCTCGCATGGATCTGGGAACCTTTCTCGGCCTTGCCTCGGGCATGGCCCTGGTGCTCGGCGCCATTTTCATGGGCGGCACGCTCACGGAGTTTCTCAGCGTGCCGAGCCTGATGATCGTGCTTGGCGGCACCCTGGCCTCCATCTGCGTGGCCTATCCCCTCGAAGAGGTCTATCAGGCCTTTTCGGCCGTGATGCAGATTTTTTCCTCCCGCAAGATCCGCGACGCCGAAGTGGTCAGCATGATGGTGCGCATCGCCGAGATCAGCCGCCGCGAAGGGCTGATCGCCCTGGAAAACATCCGCACCGACAACGCCATCCTCAAAAAAGCCTGCCAGCTTATCGCCGACAACGCCGATCCGGCGCTGATCCGCGAGACCGTGCGCATCGAGATCGGCTCCATGAAGCGCCGCCACGCCGTGGGCGAGGCCGTGTTCAAGTCCCTGGCCGGCTATGCCCCGTCGTTCGGCATGATCGGCACGCTGATCGGGCTCGTGCAGATGCTCACCCGCCTGGAGGACCCCAAGAGCCTGGGCCCGGCCATGGCCGTGGCCATCATCACCACCTTCTACGGCTCGCTTTTGTCCACGGTCTTCTTCCTGCCCGTGGCCGGCAAGCTGCGCGCCCGCACCTTGAACGAGACCCTGCAGCTGGAAATCATTTTCGAGGGCGCCAAGTGCATTCTCGAAAACAACAATCCCAGGCTCGTCTACGAGAAGCTGTCCTCGTTTATCGCCCCCAAGGAGCGTCGTTATGAGCGCCGATGACGAATCGGGCCTGGACGACGACCTGGAAGAGGCCGAGGTCCCCAGCCAGTGGCTGACCACCCTGGCCGACCTGTCCATGCTCCTGATGAGCTTTTTTATTTTGCTGTTTTCCATGTCGAGCCTGGACCTCAAGAAATTCACGGATTCGTTCACCTCGGTCAGAAGCGCCCTGGGCGGCAAGGACAAGGCCCTGACGTCGGCCCCCATTTCCACCCCGGAGATGGGCGCCCTGGTGGAGCAGGCCCGGTTGCGCCAGCGGGTGCTCGGCGAGCAGCGCCGCGTCTACGACCAGTTCCGGTCCTATGTCTCGACCAAGGGGCTCGAAGGCGTGGTGGCCGCCACCCTGGAGGCGGGCAAGATTTCCATCAGCTTCCCGTCGGGCGTGCTGTTCCCCAAGGACGGCGTGACCCTGACCGAGGAGGGCAAGGCCCGGCTGCGCACCCTGTTTGAATTTCTGATCCGCACGGCCGGCGAGCGCATCAATATCCGGGGCTTCACCGACGACCAGCCGCCCGCCCCGGGCAGCCGGTTTCGCGACAATTGGGAGGTTTCATCCTTGCGGGCGGTCGCCGTCCTGCGGTACATGCTGTCCCTGGGGATGCCCGCCAACCGATTGACAGCCACCGGGTTAGCTGATTTAGAACCCCTCTACCCCAACAACACCCCGGAGCATCGGGCGCGGAACCAACGCGTGGAATTCGTGTTGGAACGCTTTATCGGCGAATAGGGAGACCGGCATGGACTTCACGTTCAAGCTGGAGGGGGAAAGCAGCCGGCGCGCCGCCCATCGGGAGCGCGTCAAGGGGCTGGCCGCCTTGTGGGCCGACGTCGGACGCGTATTCGTGGTCCACGACGTCAGCGCCGCGGGTCTGTGTCTGGTCGCCCCGGACGGGGGGCTTGCTCCCGGCGCCACGGGCCGCCTGACCCTCGTCATCGGGTCGCGGACCCTGATCGCGGACCTGCCGGTCCGGGTCGTGCGTGTCTCCGACCAGGGGCTGGTCGGCCTGGCCTTCGGCGAATTGAGCCTGCGCCAGGAAGCCTGGCTCGACAAGCTGGTCCTGGAAATCCAAAAACGGCGCATCGACCTGCGCAAGGCGCGGGAGATGACCGAAAACCTCGAGGACAAGAAGACGGATCGTGCCGACGAACAAACATAAGGTCCTGGTTGCCAACCGGGGCGAGATCGCCATGCGCATCATCCAGGCTTGCGTTTCGCTCGGCCTGGATTTTGTTTGCGTCCATACCAAGGCTGACGAGGCGTCCGGACATCTGGCCCTGGCCAGGAAGCTCGGCGGGCCGGAATGCGCCTACCGCGTAAGCTCCTACCACGACGCCAACGAAATACTGGCTGTGGCCGACCATGCCGGGGCCACGGCCATCCACCCCGGCTACGGCTTTTTCGCCGAGGATTTCCGCTTCGCCCGCCGCGTGGCCGAACGCTCGCGCGGACTGGTGTTCATCGGGCCGTCCTGGCGCATCATCCGGTCGCTTGGCGACAAGATCAACACCAAGCGGCTGGCCAGAAGCCTGTCCATCCCCACCGTGCCCGGGTCCGACCGGCCCGTGTACGACGAGATGGAGGCCGAGGAGATCGCCGAGACGCTGTTCGCCTTCCAGGCCGAGCAGGGCATCGCCAACTCGGTGGTGCTGGTCAAGGCCTCGGCCGGCGGCGGCGGCATGGGCATCGAGGAAATCTACGACATCGACCAGTTCAAGACCGTCTACCGGCGCGTGCGCAACTACGCCAAGCGCCAGTTCCACGACGAGGGCGTGCTGATCGAGCAGCGGATATTCGACTTCAACCACCTGGAAGTGCAGATCGTGGCCGACCGTTCGGGCAAGAACATCGTGCACTTCGGCACCCGCAACTGCACCATCCAGTCCACGGGGCGGCAAAAACGCGTGGAGGTCGCGCCGGGTTTCCGGCCCGGCGAGATCGAGTACGCTTTTGACGCGGCGGGGCTTCTGGACGACATCGTGGGCTATTCCCTGGCCATGGCCAAGGAAGTGGCCTACGATAACGTGGGCACCTGGGAATGGATCGTCTCCCCCACGGGCCAGCCCTTCCTCATGGAGGTCAACACCCGCATCCAGGTGGAAAACGGCGTGTCCGCCGCCATCTCGCGCATCCGGGGCGAGGCCGGGGTCAATCTTATCGCCGAGCAGATCCGGCTGGGACTCGGCGAGCCCATGGGCTACGACCAGTCCGACATCACCTTTGACGGCGTGGGCGTCGAATACCGCATCATCGCCGAGGACCCGGCCAACCGCTTCACCCCCTGGGTGGGGCGCATCGACCAGTTCCTGGCGCCGAGCCTTCCCTGGGCCGTCATGCACACGCACATTCCCATGGACGCTCCCTACGAGATCCCCACGGAATACGACCCCAACCTGGCGTTGGCCATTGTCTGGGGCTCCAATCTGGCCGAAGCCAAAAAGCGCGGCGTGGAGTTCCTGGACGAGCTGACCCTGTCCGGAGCCGACGGCGCCGGCCAGGAGCTCAAGTCCAACGTCCGGTTCCTGCGGGACAAGACCGCGACGATCCTGCAATTCTAGACGTCCGTCCTCGCCTGGCGGCGAAATTCGCGCGGGCGGACGTTTTCGGGAAGCATGCTTATGGAAATCGAAAAGCGCGTCGTCGAACTGACTGATCGCTTGCAGTATATACAGGATATCTTCGGAGACCGGGAAAATGCCAACATCGCCCTGATGCGCTCGCGCCTGGGCGAACTGGCGGCCCGCCGGAACGCCCCGCCCGTCGAAAAGGCGCAGATGGTGGCCCAGCTCGAGGACCTCTTCGGGTTTCTGGAAAAGAAACTCGATACGGAGCTGACCCCCATGGACCGGGTGCGCATCGTGCGCCATCCCTCCCGGGTGAGCCTCAAGGACATCCTGGAAAACGTCTACGACAACTACACCGAGATCGGCGGCCAGGACGAATACTCCATCGACCCGAGCATGCTCATCGCCCGCGCCTACATCACCCGGCGCAAGGGCGACAAGGTCATCAACCAGCCCGTCATGGTCATCGGCCAGGAAAAGGGCCACGGCCAGGAGTTTCGAAACGGCGGTTCGGTCAAGCCCTGGGGCAACGCCAAGGCCTTGCAGTACATGAAGGTCGCCGAGACCGAGCGCATCCCCATCCACACCTACGTGTTCACGCCCGGGGCCTTTCCGGTGGAGGACTTCCCCGGCGCGGCCCAGCAGATCGCCCGCAATCTCTACGAGATGGGCGGCCTGCGCGTGCCCGTGGTGTCGGTTATCTCCGAGGGCGGCTCGGGCGGAGCCGAGGCCATCGGCCTGTCCGACGTGCGCCTGATGCTCTCCCACGGCTACTATTCCGTCATCTCGCCCGAGGGCGCGGCCGCCATCGAGGCCGGCATCCGCCAGGGCCAGCGGGTGGTGCCGGAGCTCATCGAGGAATGCGCCAGACGGCTGCACATCACCGCCGCCGACAACCTGCGCATGGGCTACATCGACAAGGTCATCCACGAACCCGATCTGGGCGCGCGGCCGCATCACTACGACTTTTTCAAGGACCTGCGCCAGGAGATCATCCGGGCCACGGACCAGGTCTTTCTCGGCATCGCCGGCTTCAAGCTCGTCCGGGCCCGCGTGGCCTCGAAAAAACGCAAGGACAGCGACGCCGAAAGCATGTTCGTGCGCTGGACCCTCGACGAGGCCGCCAGCGAACGGCTGGTCTGGAAGCGGTATTTGAAGTACCGCCACATGGCCGAGACGGCCTACCGCGACGGCCGTCCGTCCGGGGCGCGCATCGCCTCCCGGGCCCAAAGCATGCTCTGGTCCGGCTATTCCTTTATCCGCTACGACTTTTTCGGCAAACACATCAAGAGTCTGGCCAAGACCGTGGGCGACCTGGAAGCCGAGGCCCGGCTGGTGGCCAACCGGATGACCGCGCCCCTGCGCCGGGGCAAGCACGCCCAGCTGACCTGCGATCCGGAAAAAAGCCGCATGCTCGTGGAGCTGTCCCAGCCCGAGCAGGGGGCCTGTTTGGAGGATTTCGGCTGGCGCTATGTGAGCCCCCGGGCGGCCGAGGACAAGGCCGTCACCTGCCCGGAATCCAAGACCTACGGCTGTCCAGACCTGTGGGCCCCGGACCTCTTCGGCGACTTCGCCGGGGTGTGCGTCCACTGCGGCCACCACTTTCCCATGGAGTACCAGTGGGTGCTCGGCAACGTCTTCGATCCGGGTTCGGTGGTGGAGTTCGACGCCGACATCGAGGCCGGCAACCCCCTGGACTATCCGGGCTTCGAGGACAAGCTGGCGGCGGCCAAGGAAAAGACCGGCCGCAAGTCCGCCTGCGTCTCCCTGGACGCCAAGATCGACGGGGTCAAGCTCTCCTGCGCCGTGCTTTATTCCGCTTTTCGCGGCGGTTCGGTGGGCGCGGCCGAGGGCGAGAAATTCATCCGGGCCCTGGCCCGGGCCCGGCGGCGGCATTTTCCCTTCCTGGCCTACGTGCACGGCACGGCCGGCATCCGCATCCAGGAAAGCCTCAACGGCCTGATCCAGATGCCCCGCGTCACCATGGCCGTGCGCCGCTACATCGAGACCGGCGGCCTCTACGTCGTGCTCTACGACACCAATTCCTACGCCGGTCCGGTGGCCAGCTTCCTGGGCTGCTCACCCTACCAGTTCTCCGTGCGTTCGGCCAACATCGGCTTTGCCGGGCCGGGCGTCATCAAGGAGACCACCGGCATCGACATTCCGCCCGACTACCACCGGGCGCACAATGCCCTGGCCCGGGGCCATATCCAGGGCATCTGGGATCGCCGCGAGATTCGCAAAAACCTCAAGCAGGTTTTGCTCACCATCGGCGGCCGGAACCTGTACTACAGGTGAACGCGAAGCGTATGAAGATGCCTCCGGCGGCCGGGGGGGATTGCCCCCGGACCCCTTGAAAGGGGGATGGGGCCGGGGCGGCGCGATTGCTTCCAAGCGCGTTGCCATGTAACCGATCGGGAAACTCCAGTGCCGGCCGCGCGCCGGTGACGGGGAACGCTTGTGATAGACGTCAAAGCCTTGCTGGAAAAGATCAAAGCCTCGCCTTACGAGGAGATCGTGGTGGAAGCGCCGCACACCGGGGTGGTGCGCTTCGCCGGCATCGAACCGGGCACGCGCGTGGCCGCCACCTCCGGGACCTACGGCGAAAAGCCGGGGACGCTGCTGGCCAAGCTCACCCGCGAGCACAACGACAAGCCGCTGCACGCCGACGTCAAGGGCGTGGTCGGCGAGGTGCGCCAGGAACTCGAAGGCACCTTTGTCGAGGCCGGCACGCCGCTGGCCGTCATCCGCCACTTTCTGTCCAAGGACGAGGTCATCGCCTCCATCCTGCAACAGGTGCTCTACCTGTTCCGCGCGCCGGAACGGGCCAAATACTATTTCATCCCGAGCGTGGACAAGAAGATCAAGGCCTCGGGGCCGCGCTCGGTCACGGTCAAACCGGGCATGGAGCTGTTCATCGTTTCCCGCATGAAGCGGGAAAAACCGCTCGTGTACGAAGGTCCCGAGGGCATCATCTACGCGGTCTATTTTCAGCACGACCAGAATGTGGACCAGGGCGCGCCCCTTGTCGGGGTCAGCCCGGAGTCCCAGACCAGCCTCATCCAGGACGTGGTCAATCGCGTGCGCACGGACTGGGAGGAAGGGGAGTAGCCATGGGCAAGTTCCTGCAAATCCGGGTGACGGCGCAGACCTATGACGAGGTGGCCGCCGAGGAACGCTACGGCAAACTCTATGCCCTGGCCTGGCCCGCCGCGGCCACGCCGCCGGTCGAGCCCAGGGGGCTGCTCGAACTGACCGCCGCCCTGGACGACCGCGTCCGCCTGGGCGATCTGCCCGGTCCCGAGCGCAAGGCGCTTTTGCCCGGCGTGGAGCGGGCCATGGCCCTCAAAAACGCCCTGGAAGCCGCCCTTGGCGACCGCGATCCCAAGGCGGCGGACAAGTTTTCCTACGAATTGGAAGACGCCCTGGCCGAGCTGGAAAAGCTCGCGCCCAAGCCCTAGGGGCTGGGAAAAAAAGGGCGGAAGATGCCTCCGGCGGCCGGGAGGGGCGACGGCCCCTCCCGGACCCTCCCGAAAGGGAGACGCGGGCGTCGGCTGGTCGTAGCGGTGCTTCGAACGTTTGGCGGCGCAATTCCCCCCAGGCTTTGCCTGGGGGGAATTGCGCCGCCAAGGTGCGCCAGCGTCGCTTCGCGTCGCCAAAGACACGTCGAGGGGGTCCGGGGGCATCATGCCCCCCGGCCGCCGGAGGCATTCCACGAAAAATGGCCGCGCTACGGCGCGTGTGAAGGAGCTATGCCATGGCCGGAAGCATCAACAAGGTCATTCTGGTCGGCCGCCTGGGCCAGGACCCCAAATTGACCTATCTGCCATCGGGCAGCCCGGTGGCCAATTTTTCCGTGGCCACGGACGAAACCTATAAGGACCGCGAAGGCAACAAGGTGGAGCGCACCGAGTGGCACCGCGTGGCCGTGTACGGCCGCTCGGCGGAATTTTGCGGCAACTACCTGTCCAAGGGGCGGCTGGTCTATATCGAAGGGACCTTGCGTACCCGCAGTTGGGAAGACCAGCAGGGCCAGAAGCGCTACACCACCGAGGTGGTGGTGACCGGTCCGGGCCACACCGTCCAGGGGCTCGATTCCCGGGGCGGGCAGGCGGCCGACGCCCCCATGGGCGAGGAAGGCTTCGCGCCCCAGCAGGGCGGCCGGCGGTCGTACCAGGGTGGCGGCCAGCAGGGCGGTGGCTACGGCGGCCCGCGCGGCGGCGGCCAGCAGGGCGCTCCGCGCCAGCAGCAGCCGCGTCAGGACGAGGACCTGGGCCCGGCCTTCCCCTCCGAAGCCTCGGGCATGGACGACGTGCCGTTCTAGAACGCCTTTTTTCCGAATGCCGACGGGCCGCAGGGAGTGTTCCCGCGGCCCGTTTTTTTTTGCGCAGTGGTCTAAGCCGCCTTCGGCGGCCGGAAGCGTCATGCCCCCTCGTTGTCCCCTTTCGGGAGGGTCCGGGAGGGGGTGACCCCCTCCCGGCCGCCGGAGGCATCTTCATGATTCGCCTATCGCCGATGGCCTGCCTATCGACGCAGCAGGCGCAGGCCGTTGCCGATGACGAGCAGGCTTGTGCCCATATCCGCGAAGACGGCCAGCAGCATGGAACCGTAGCCGGCCACCGTCAGCCCCAGCACCAGCGCCTTGAGCCCCAGGGCCAGGGTGATGTTCTGGCGCAGCACGGCCACCGTGGCCCGCGACAGGCGGATGAAGGCGGCCAGCTTGCGGGGGTCGTCGTCCATGATGGCCACGTCGGCCGTTTCGATGGCCGCGTCGGCCCCGGCCGCGCCCATGGCGAAGCCGATGTCGGCCCGGGCCAGGGCCGGGGCGTCGTTGATGCCGTCGCCGACCATGGCCACGAGCCCCTTGCCGCCATGGTCCTGGCGCAGACTCTCCACAACGCGGGCCTTGTCCTCGGGCAGCTGGTCGCCCCGGGCCGTGTCGATGCCGGCCTCGGCCGCGATGGCCGTGGCGGTCTGCGTGTTGTCGCCGGAAAGCAGCAAGGTGGAGACGCCGAGGTCCGACAGCGCGGCCACGGCCTCCCGGCTGTGCGGGCGCAGGGCGTCGGCGGCGGCGAAGATGGCCCGCACCGCCGTGTCGTCGGCCAGCAGCACGGTCGTCTTGCCGGCGCGCTCCAGGCCGGTCAGCCGTTCCTCGATGGCCGGCGAGCACAGGCCGAGGCGTTCGATGAGCCGGTGGTTGCCCAGATGGTAGGTCCGGCCGTCCACGACGCCGCGAACGCCCAGGCCGGGCAGGGCGGTAAAGTCGGTCACGTGGCGGGGCGTTATTCCGTCATCGCCGGCGGCCCGGGCCACGGCCCGGGACACGGGATGGTCCGAACGCGCGGCCAGACTCGCGGCCACGGCCCGGTTGTCGGCGGCGTCGCCGGCCAGGGAGTCGAAATCCGTTTGCACCGGCCGGCCCGTGGTCACGGTGCCGGTCTTGTCCAGGGCCACCACCTTGATGGCGTGTCCCTGCTCCAGAAAAAGTCCGCCCTTGACCAGGATGCCGCGCCGGGCGGCCGCGGCCAGTCCGCTGACCACGGAGACCGGCGTGGAGATGACCAGGGCGCACGGGCAGGCGATGACCAAAATGACCAGCCCCTTGTAGATCCAGTCGGCGAAACCGCCGCCCCAGACCAGCGGCGGCACCACGGCCAGGGCCACGGCCGCGACGAAAACCGCCGGGGTGTAGATGGCCGCGAATTTGTCCACAAAGCGCTTGGTGGTCGCTTCCTTGCCCGGCGAGGCGATGACGGCCCGGGTGATGCGCGCCAGGGTGGAGTTGTCGGCCAGGGCCGTGCTGGTGAAGACCAGTTCGCCCTCCTGATTGATCGCGCCGGCGAAAAGCTGGTCGCCGGGGCCTTTTTCCACGGGCAGGCTTTCGCCGGTGATGGGCGACTGGTCCATGGACGAGCGGCCGGCCGTGACCACGCCGTCCAGGGGCACGCGTTCGCCGGGTCGCAGGCGGATGACCGCCCCCATGGACACATCCTTGGCCGGGGTCACGGCAAAAGATCCGTCGGGCTGGCGCACGGTCGCCTCGTCGGGGGCCAGGGCCAGCAGGGAGGAGACCGCCTGCTGGGCCCTTGTCAGGGACACGGATTCGAGCTGTTCGGCGATGGCGAAGAGCACCATGACCATGGCCGCCTCGGGAAACTGGCCGAGCAGCAGCGCGCCCGTGGCCGCGATGCTCATGAGCGCGTTGATGTTGAGCTCGCGCCGGGTCAGGGCAATCCAGCCCTTTTTGTAGATGGGCAGGGCGCAGGCCAGCATGGCGGCCACGGCGCAGGCCAGGGGCAGCCAGGGCGTGGCGAATTGCAGCCAGTCGGCCACTTCGGCCGCCACGGCCACGGCCAGGGCGGCTCCCTGTACCGGCGTCACCCACGGGCCGGCGGATTTGGCCTCCAGGCGCGGCGGCCCGCCGGCCGTGACCGGTTCGGCCTCCATGCCGAGGGCCGCGATGGCGGCCACGATGCCGATGGTGTCGGGCAGGTCGTGGTGCACCGTCAGCTCCCGGGCGAGCAGGTTGAAGCGCAGCCCGACCACGCCGGGCATCCCGCCCAGGGCCTTGCGGATCATGGCCTCTTCCATGGGACAGTCCATGGCTTCGATGCGAAAGACGTCCTGTCTGGCCGCCGGGCCGATGGGCGCATCCTCCCGGGGCGCGGCCGGCTCCGGCGGCGCGCTTTGGCAGCTTCCCCCGCAGCAGCAGGGGGCCTGTCCGGGAAACGGGGCGGCCGGAGCGGGGATGTGGTCGTGTGCGTGGGGGGCGTGCCCGTGGGGCCGGTCCTGGTCGTGGGCGTGCTTGTGGTCGTGCATGGCGCTTTCTCCTTGCCTTGGTCCCCTTCATGAGACACCTTGGAGCCACTCCAAGGTCAAGCCATTTCTTGCAGGAGGTGCGGGTATGCGCATTGGCGAGCTGGCCCGGCGCACGGGCTGCCGGCCGGACACCATCCGCTATTATGAAAAAGAGGGGCTGCTGGCCGAGCCGGCGCGCAGCGACGGCAACTACCGGCTCTATGACGCCACGCATCTGGCCCGGCTGACGTTTATCCGCAATTGCCGGGCGCTGGAGATGAACCTGGGGGAAATCCGGGCGCTTTTGGCCCTGCTGGACGGCGCGGCCGGGGATTGCGCCGAGGTCCGGGCCGTGCTCGACGCCCACATCGGGCAGATCACCGAGCGCATCGGCCGGTTGCAGGTGCTCATGGCCCAGCTGTCCGCCCTGCGGGACTGCTGCACCGGCGGTTCGCCCGTGGAGCAGTGCGGCATCATCCGGGAGCTGACAACCGCGGAACCGGGAGGCCGTCCCCCCGGTTCCGATGGCGCGGCCTAGGCGGCGACTTCGCTTTCGGCCAGACGGAAGGGCGCGTCCGGGCCCGCCGATGGCGCGAAGCGGAGCACGCGCTGGTGGAAGGCGGCCAGGGCCGGGCGGTGGGCGATGCTGATGATGGTCGTGTCCGGCAGGCGGGACACGAGCAGGGCGTAGAGTTCCTTTTCGGAGGCCTCGTCCAGGGCCGAGGTGGCCTCGTCGCAAAAAAGCCAGCGCGGGGCCAGGAGCAGGGCCCGGGCAAAGGCCAGTCGCTGCTGTTCGCCAACGGAGAGTTCCTGGCTCCAGTGGCGTTCCTCGTCGAGGCGGGCGGTCAGGTGCGGCAGGCCGCAGGCGGTCAGCTCGGCGGCGATGCGCTCCGGGCCGTGCGCCGTGGCGGCGTCGGGATAGGCCACGGCCTCGGCCAGGGTGGCGATGGGCAGGTAGGGCCGCTGGGGCAGAAACAGGACGCGTTCGTCCGCCGGCATGGTCAGCCGGCCCGTGGCAAAGGGCCAGATGCCGCCGATGGCCCGAAACAGCGTGGACTTGCCGCAGCCCGACGGGCCGGCCACCATGACCCGCTGGCCCGGCTCCACGGAGAAGGACGTCCTGGCCAGCAGGGTGGCGCCGTCCGGCAGGCGCAGGGTGAGGTCCTCGACGGTCAGCCCCCGGCCGTCGGTGCGAAGCGTCCGGGCGATGCCCGCGCCCCGGTGGGCTTCCAGGGCGTCCAGGGCGGTGGCGAACCCGGTCAGACGGTCGACCGTGGCTTTCCACTCGGCCAGCTGGGTGTACGCGCTGATGAACCAGGACAGGGCCGTTTGCACCTGTCCGAAGGCCGAAACCGTCTGCATGAGCCCGCCGAGCTGGATGGCCCCGGAGAAGTAGCGCGGCGCGGCCACGAGAAAGGGAAAGATGATGGCGGCCTGGGAATAGCCGGCCGAAAACCAGGTCAGGCGTTTCTGGCGGCGCATGATGGCCCACCAGTTGGACACCACGTTGGCGAAGCGGCCGGCCAGTCCCCGACCTTCCCGGACCTCGCCGCCGTAGAGGGCGATGGCTTCGGCGTTTTCGCGTACCCGCACGAGATTGTAACGGAAATCGGCTTCGTAGCGCTGCTGGAAGAAGTTGAGGCGAATCAGCGGCCGGCCGATCAGGTGGGTCAGCAGGGAGCCGACGCCGGCGTAGACCAGGGCGGCCCAGAGCATGGAGCCCGGGATGGGCAGGTGCAAAATGTGGATGGCGCCGGACAGGTTCCAGAGGATGACGGAAAACGAGATCAGGGACACCACCGATTCGAGAAAGCCGAGCGTCAGGGACAGGGTTTGTTCGACAAAACCGTTGATGTCCTCGCTGATGCGCTGGTCGGGGTTGTCGGTCAGGCCGTTTTCGAAGCGCAGGCGGTAGGCGTTGTGGGCGTCGAGCCAGCGGGCGGCATAGCGTTCGGTGAGCCAGCGTCGCCAGCGGATTTGCAGCATCTGGCGCAGGTAGATCTGGTAGACGGCCACGATGATGAACAGGGTGGCCAGGATGGCGAACCGGCCGAACAGCCGGAAGAAGGCATCGATGTTTTTTTGCTGCAACGAGTTGTAAAACAGGTTGTTCCACTCGTTGAACAGCACGTTGAGATACACGATGCCCAGGCTCATGCCGATGATGACGGCCAGGAGCAGGCCGGATTTGAACCGCTCCTCGCTTTTCCAGTACGGCCTGGTCAGCCTCCACAGATCGGATAGAAAGCGCCGCTTGTTCGCGGGCATGGAGAGACTCCTGTTGCGGGTGCAGGGCGCGGTGGCGCGGACCGTCACCCTCTAGTCACTTGGCCGGGGCGAGGCAACCGCAAGGCCGTGTCGGCGGCATGAAATATGGTTCATCAATGAACAAAGCGGCCGTCTCCCCGGGGGAAACGGCCGCCTTGTCAGGTTCGCGTCCCGGAGGACGGATCAGTAGCGGTAGGTGAAGCCGACGGACACCTTCCAGGTGTCGGCGTCGGCGGCCCGGTTGGCCAGACGGCTGCCCCAGACGCTTTTCTGGAACTGGCCGTGGGCCCAGCCGGTTTCGATGCGTGCGGCCAGATTCTCGTAGATCATGTACTGGCTGTCGAGGTTGATGCCCATGGCGTACTCGTTGGTGGTCAGGTCGCGGCCCATCTGGAAGTAGGGATTGGAGCCGATCAGCTCGTTGAGGGTGCGGATGGCCCGGGGCGAGTTGTTGCCGTGGATGTAGGTGAAGGTCACGCGCTGGGACAGCTTTTCGACCAGGGTGACGTTGTTGAGCGACACGCCAAAGCCCATGGCGCCGACCGGGTCCATGCCCATGTTGGAGTTGCGGGCGAACACGGCGCTGTCGTCGAACAGGAAGGAACCGCCCGGTCCCCAGTTGGGACGGGTGTGGGGCATGCGCTCGGAGCCGTTGGCCGTGGAGTTGTCCTCACCGGTGGACCACCAGCCGAAAATCTGCGGGGTGAGCAGGTCCCAGCCGGTGTATTCCGCGCCGAGGTCGATAAACCAGCCCTGGCGGCGGCTTTTCTTGCGATCGCCGAGCGCCCCGCCGCCGTTGATCACGTCGGCGTAGAAGCGGAAGGGATCGAGCACGGACACTTCGAAGGCGCCGCCGACCCAGTAGTAGGGATTCTGGTTGTTCTTCCAGCCGGTGGGGCCGACGAGGGTGCCGGCCGAGAGCAGGTCCTCGGCGTAGGAGGCTTCGCCGAAGGACGAGGCGTAGGCGTTGTAGTAGCCGGCCTTGGACCCGGCCATGGAGAACACGCCCCAGGGCGTGGCCTTGAGGCCGGGCACGGTCACGGGCAGGCTCAGGATGTAGAAATCCAGCTCGTCGTCGACCTGCGTCGTGGTGGTGTCATAGGTGCGGTTGGTATCGATGAGGCGGGCGAACCCGGCGTTGATGGCCAGGGTGTCCGGGATCAGCTGGGCCTTGACGAGCAGGGCGGCGGCCCAGTCGGTAAAAACGATGCTGTCGTTGAAAAGCGCGCTCTGGGGCAGGGCCGTGGGCTGGAGCCCCGCGTCGATCTCGATGTCCGTGCCCGGATAGGTGAACTGCAGGTAGGCCTGATAGACCTGGATGGCCACATCGGGATTGGCGGCGGTGTAGGGGCCGTGTCCCCAGGTGTTGTCCACCTTGGTGGCCAGACGGAACTTCAGGTTCTCCCCGGCGATGAAGTCGGTGCGCACCCGGATGCGCTGCCAGATTTCAAAGGTATCTTCGGTCTTGGTGCCGGCCTTGGTCCAGGTGGGCGTGTTGGACGTCCAGGCGGGATCGTTCCAGCCGGTAAAGTTGTGTCCGCTGAAGTAGACGCCGTAGACGCGGGAATCGCCCGTGACGCGCACCTGCGTTTCGGCCCGGACCAGCGTGGCCAGACCGGTCAGGAGCAGGGCCATAAGGACCGGCACGATACAACGTTTCATAAGTCTCCTTCCTCGTGTTGCGGGTTGCTCCATACGGTGTCCGGGAGCGGACGGTTCCCGGGTACCGTTTGCCATGCGCGTCGGAAGCCGAAACGCGTGGCGAACGCGTCCGGCGGTTGGTCAATGGCGCATCATCGCGGCGCACGGATAAGGAGGCAGAACGAGGAACCATGCGCCGCATCGTTGCCGGGTGGCCCTTTCTGGCGACAAGGCGTCGGACACAGGACATCCACGCCGAAGACACGGCCTGGTACGGTCGTACTTCGTTTCTATCGCAACCAATTGGGGGGCACGTAACAGCGGACGCGCCGGGATACTTGATTTGACAAATGAAGTAAAGACGTGCCGGCAAAGCCGGTTGCAGACGCGGGCGGGCGGTGTTGCGCAACAGGAAGATGGTGACGCCGTCGAACCCTGGGGTCAGGCCGGCCCTTGCCGCGGGTCCGGGCGGCGGGAAAACGGTTATTCGTAGGGGTAGGGTTCGGCCTCGAACTCCCTGGCCCGGGCGGTGGGGTACAGTCCCTTGGCCTTGAGGGCGGCGAGGTCCTTGGAGCGGTCCACCCAGGTGGTGTGGAGCAGGTGTTCGGATTCGTGGGACAGGGGCTCCTTGAGGAAGTCCTTGTAGAGCGTGATGACCTGCGCGTTGTCCTGGGAGGCCCGGACGGGGAAGGCGGCGTCGGCGCCGTAGACGCCGTTTACGCGGTCCATCATGTATTCCTTGAGTTGCTTGGCCGCGGCAACGGCCCGGCCGGTCAGGCGCAGGCCGATGAGCGCGCCGCCGGTCAGCAGGCAGGCGGTCTTGAGAAAGCCGCGCCGGGTGGTGGCGAGTAGCGACATGACGTCTCCTCCTTAGGCTTTTTGGGCGTCGTACAGGGCCAGGCGCTTTTTGAGCGAGGCGTAGAACCTGCTCGTGGCCCGGTTCATGGATTCGAGCACGGTCGGCATGACGGGCTGGCCGCCGCCCATGACGCAGCCGCCCGGGCAGGCCATGAACTCGATGAAGTGGTAGGGCGACTTGCCGGCTTTCACCTCTTCGCACACCTTGGCGAAGTTTTTGCCGCCGTTGACCACGGCCACCTTCACGTCCGTGCCGCCGATGGTGACCGTGGCTTCCATGATGCCGCCAAGACCGCGCACGGACTTGAAGTCCCAGCTTTGGGGCTGCTTTTTGGTCAGGGCCTGATAGGCGAAGCGCAGGGCCGCTTCCATGACGCCGCCGGACACGCCGAAGATGGTGGCGCCGCCGGTGGACTCGCCCATGACCGCGTCGCGCTTGCCCGCGGCGATTTTCGGCAGGTCGATAGTGGCCTTTTGCAGCATGTAGGCCAGTTCGCGGGTGTTGATGGTGGCGTCGATGTCCCGAAAGCCGCTGGCATGGTATTCCGGCCGCATTCCTTCGAACTTCTTGGCCGTGCAGGGCATGATGGACACGGTGTAGACGTCCTTGGGGTCGTAGCCGAGCTGTTTGGCCCCGTAGGTCTTGGCCAGGGGGCCCATCATGCCGATGGGCGACTTGCACGAGGAGAAGTGGGGCAGCAGTTCCGGGTAGAAGGTCTCGGCGTACTTCTGCCAGCCGGGACAGCAGGAGGTGAATTGCGGCAGGGGCTTGTCGAGCTTTTTGGTGATGCGGGCCAGCAGTTCGGAGCCCTCTTCCCAGATGGTGACGTCGGCCGTGAACTCGTTGTCCCAGACGTTGTCGAAGCCGAGCTGTTCAAGGGCCGTCAGCATGTGTTCGGTGGTCACGCTCCCGAGGGGCAGGCCGAAGGGGTCGCTCAGGGCGTAGCGCACGGCCGGGGCGGGCATGGCGATGACCTTGACGTTTTTATCCTTGAGCTTGGCCTCGATCTCCGGGACGAAGGACACGGTCTCGTAGATGGCCGACACCGGGCAGTGGGTGAGGCACTGGCCGCAGTTGATGCAGGCGGCCGGGTCCACCACCTTGTGGGGCTCGCCGGTCTCCCCGGTGATGGCCCCGGTCGGACAGTAGCCCAGGCAGGTGTCGCACCCGACGCATTTGGTTTCGTCGACCTGCACGATGTAGGCGTTGTCGAGGTTCGACCCCGGCGGCGGCACCTTGGTTTCGTAGAAGATTTTTTCCATCTCGACACGGCTCATACGCAACCTCCGACGGTTAGACGGGTTTCCCAGGCGGGCGGGCGCTCCCGACAACGGGGGGCCCCGTCCGGCGATCCGGGCACAAACCCGGATGGAGCCTTTGCCTGGGTAAGAGTGCGCGAAATAAACGGCTTAAACAGATATTATTTTTATAAAAGTAACACGAAATTCAGATAGTATAAAAAATTATGTGACGCAAGCCTGTCCCGCCGGTTCTTTTGCCTATTTGGGCTTATTTTCACAAAGACGGACGACTGTTCGCCGGGAGCGGGAGACGAAAGGAAGCGGCGCGCAAAACGCCGCGGGCAGCGCTTCGCGCAAGAGTGGCCGGTCGCGCCGGCCTTCGAAAAAAGGCGGGAATCCCCTTGCCGGGGGAACCGGGGAGGCGGCGCCTCCCCGATTCTTCAGCTAAACGTCGATGCCGGCGGCCTTGACGGCGGCCATGCCGCCCTCGACGCTGAAGACCTGCTGGAAGCCCATGTGGGCCAGGGTCACGAGCGCCTCGTAGGAGCGGGCGCCGGTGTTGCACACAAGCAGGACCTTCTTGTCACGGGGCACTTCGGCCAGACGGTCGCGCAGCTGGCCCTGGGGGATGTTGTGCCAGCGGCCGGGGTACTTCTCGACCAGCGGCTCGCCCTGAAGCGTTTCGCGGCAGTCGAGGATGTAGGCGTCGCCGAGGTCGGCCGCGTCCCAGATCCTGCCGAATTCCGTGACGTCGATACCCTTGTTCTGGCCGGACAGGAGGTTGTCGGCCACGTTGGCCACGGTGTTGAGGATATCCATGGCCGCGGCGAAGGGCGGCGAGTAGGCCACCTCGACATTGGAGACGTCGAGCACCTTGGGGCCGGCCGGCAGCATGGCGGCCACGGTGTTGACCTTGCCGACCAGGGCGTCGCCGTTGACGGCCAGCCCTTGCAGGCCGAGCACGCGCTTGGTGCCGCGTTCGGCGATCAGCTCCAGGGACATGAGACCGTGTTCGGGATAGAAGTGGGCCCGGTCCACGGCGGTGACGTGGGCGGAGATGGCGTCCAGGCCGGCCCGCTTGGCCGCGGCCAGGGTCAGACCGGTGCCGGCCGCGCCCAGCTCGAAGAGCTTGACGCACCAGGAGCCGACCGCGCCCTCGAAAGTCGAATCGCCGCCGGCGAGGTTGTCGCCGATGACCCGGCCCTGGCGGTTGGCCATGGACCCGAGCGGCAGGAACATGGGCTGGCCGGTGACCAGATTCTTGATGACCACGCAGTCGCCGCCGGCGTAGATGTCGGGATCGGAGGTGCGCATGTGTTGGTCCACCACGATGCCGCCGCGCGGCGAAACGTCGAGCCCGGCCGCCTTGGCCAGCTCGTCGTTGGGCGTGACGCCCACGGACACGATGACGAGGTCGGCCTCGATCGTCCCCTTGTCCGTGACCACGCGCTGGGCCTTGCCTTCGCCCTCGATGGCCTGGACCTTTTCGCCCAGGCGGAAGACCACGCCCTTTTCCTCCATGTGCTTCTGGGCCATGCCGGCCAGGGTGGGGCTGGTCACGCCGGGCAGGATCTGGTCGAACAGCTCGATGACCGTGGTGTCGAGGCCCCACATGTCGGCAAAGGCCACGGCCATTTCCAGGCCGATGAAGCCGGAGCCGATGATGGCCACCGAGCCGACCGAACCGCCGGCCACCGATTTCTTGATGACCTCGGCCGCCTCCAGGTTGTTGACCGCGTGCACGCCGGGCAGATCGACGCCGGGGATGGGGAGCTTTCGCGGCGAACTGCCCGTGGCGATGACCAGCTTGTCGTAGGGGATGGTCTCCTCGCGGCCGGTGGGCAGATGGCGGGTGGTCACGGTCTTGGCCGCGCGGTCGATGGCCAGGGCCTCGGTTTGCGGCCGGGCCTCGACGTCCTTGACCTCGTGGAAAAATTCAGGCGTGCGCACCATGTGGAAGGCCGTGGATTGCAGGGCGCTGACCTCGCTGACCTCGCCGGAAACGTAGTAGGGAATGCCGCAGCCGCCGTAGGAAATCCGCATGTCGCGGTCCAGCATGACGACCTTGCTGTCCGGGCAGAGGCGTTTGAAGCGGCAGGCGGCCTTGGGGCCCAGGGCCACGGCTCCGATGATGACGACCTGTTGTGACATGGCGTGTCCTCGCGTTTCGTGTTGTTCTTCGATAGTGACGGCCTGTCGCGTCATGCGGCGATGCGCGGCATTTTACACGGCGCCGGTCGGGATGTCGGCCTGTTGCAGCCGCCTGCCGTCTGCCGCGTCCGTTTTCCAGGTGTCGCTAAGGTAGTCCAAAGCCGCACCTTGTCAATGGCCGGGCCTTGCGGCGGCTTGCGCCTCCCTGTACCAGTGGGGCAGGGAGAGACGGTTTTGGAAACGCACGACGCAACGCTTTTCATCGTGGCCACGCCCCTGGGCAATCCGGCCGATTTGTCGCCCCGGGCGGCCGGGGTGCTGGCCGAGGCCGACGTGGTCCTGGCCGAGGACACGCGGCGCACGGGGCTTTTGCTCAAGACGCTCGGCATCGAGGCGGGGCGCCTTGTCAGCTTCCACGAGCACAACGAGGAGGCCCGGCTGCCCCAGGTGCTCGGCTGGCTTGGCGAGGGACGGCGGCTGGCCCTGGTCTCCGACGCCGGCACGCCGCTGCTCGCCGATCCGGGCTACCGGCTGGTGCGCGCGGCCCGGGAGGCCGGTTACGCCGTGTCGCCCGTGCCCGGCCCCTCGGCCATCGTGACGGCCCTGTCCGCCGCCGGTCTGGCCCCGTATCCTTTTTCCTTTCTGGGCTTTCCGCCGCGAAGCGCCTCCGACGCCCGGGAGCTTTTCGCCCGGTTCGGCGCGACCGGGGCCACGCTGGTCTTTTTCGAGCGCAAAAACCGGCTGGCCGCCACGCTGGCCGTGGCCCTGGAGGCGCTGGGCGACCGGGACTGCGTCATCTGCCGGGAGCTGACCAAGACCTACGAGGAGTTTCTTCCGGGCAAGCTGGCGGAACTGGCCGGACGCGACCTGGAGCTTTTGGGCGAGGTGACCGTGGTGATCGGGCCGGGACGCGCCGCCCGATCCGGCGAGGACGAGGCCCGGGCCGTGGCCGCCGAGGAAGCGGTCGCCGGCGGCAAGCCCCGGGAAGTGGCCAGGAGGGTGGCGGCCCGGCTTTCGGGATGGACCGTCAAGGAGGTTTATGCCATGTTGGGCCATTGGGGAAACGGCTGACACGGAGGGGATCGCCGCATGGGAGAAGCCCCGAACCCGAGGAAGGAACCCTATTGCGTTCTGGATACCGAGGAACGTGATTACCTGGTCGGGGTGGTCGGTACCGGTCCGGGCTTCGAGACCATTCTGGAGATCGTGGCCGGCGAGGAGTTTCGGGAATTTCTGCCGCCCATGCGGTTGATCGGCGTGGCCGGACTGGCGCCCGACGATCCCCGGCGCGACATGCCGCTGTTGCGCGGCGTTCCGCTTTTCGCCACCAGCGAGGACTTGTTCGGCTGCTGCCCGAGGATCAACCTGGTGGTGGAGCTGCAAAGCGGGATCGACCCCCGCCAGCTGGCCGCCACGCTGCCTCCCGGCGCCTCGCTGATCGACAGCACCGCCTCCTTTTTCCTGTGCGCGCTGAGCAACGCCGTCACCGTCGGCGCGCACTGCCGGCGTCGCCTCGACCACCAGAAGATTTTGCTCGAAGCCATCGTGGACGAAGTGCAGGAGGATATCGTCCTGCTGTCGTCGGCGGGCACCGTGGTGGACCTCAACCGCAACATCGCCGTCCGGCTGGGCAAGAGCAAGGAAGAACTCATCGGCAGCACCTGCCGGGACCTGACCACCGGACCGGGCGATCCGCCCCTGTGCGATCCCGACGATCCCCAATGCCCCTTTCGCCGCGCCCTGGCTACGGGCGAGAAGGCCGAACGCCTGCACACGGCCGTGGCCGCCGACGGCCGGCTACGCTATTACCGCACCTATTCCTATCCCATCCGCGACGCCTCGGGCCATGTCGGCCACGTGGTGATCTTCCGGCGCGACATCACCGACCGCACCGTGGGGGAAATAAGCGCCCGGCAGGCCGAGCGCATCGAGACGGTGGGCCGGCTGTCGTCGTATCTGGCCCACGAGATCCGCAATCCCCTGTTCGCGGCCAGCGGTTTCGCCAGACGGCTGGCCGCCATGACCGAACTGCCGGACTCGGCCCGGGAAAAGGCCGGCATCGTGCTTGAGGAGCTCACCCGCATGGAAGCGCTGCTCAAGCAGTTTCTGGAGTTCGCCCGACCTGTCGGGGCGGTGGTGGGGCTGGCGGACATCGGCCGGGTGTCCCGGGAGGCCGTGGAGGCGGTGCGCCTGGAGGCCGAGAGCCGGCGCGTGGGGCTGGCCATGGAGATCGCGCCGGGGCTGCCGGCCGTGGCCCTCGATCCGGCCCTGCTCAAGCAGTGTCTGGTCAATTTGCTGCGCAACGCCGTGGAATCCCTGCCCCATGGCGGTCTGGTCTCCCTGACCGCCGACCGCGACGCCCAGCGGCTACGCCTGCGCGTGACCGACAGCGGCCGGGGGGCCACCCGGGAAAATCTGGAAAATATGTTCAGTCCGTTTTACAAAGGCGATCACTGCGAATACGGCCTGGGCCTGGCCATGGTCAAAAAGGTGGTGGACGATTTCGGCGGCGCGGTGGAGGCGACCGGCCAGCCGGGCGGCGGCTGCGTCATCACCCTCTATCTGCCGCCGGCCCTGGCCACGGCCGAGGCCGTGACGCCCGGGTCCAGGGCCAATGCCTGAAGGCCCCGGGGCCTTTTTCAAGGAAGTGATTATGCATGAGGATGCCGGAAAAGCGGTCTTGATCGATCTGCCCGGCCTGCGGCAACGCTTCGACGACGACGAAGAGTTGTTGGGCGAAATCTTCGAGGTCTTCATCGCCGAAACCCCCACGCGGCGCGCCGACATCGAGGCCGCTCTGGCCTCGGCGGATTACGGCCGCATCACCGAGCTGGCCCATTCGCTCAAGGGCGTGGCCGGTACCATGTTCGCCATGCCGCTGCGGCAGGCCGCCTACGACCTGGAAATGGCCGCCCGGCAGGCCGACGCCGCCTCGGTCGCCGCCCTGGCCCGGGTGGTGCTGCTGCGCCTGGAGGACACCTGCCGTCATGTCGACGGTCTCGTTTCGGACCGGTCCTGACGCGCGCCCGACAGGGCGCTTCGTTTTTCGTTCTTCTTTTTTCTTATTTATTCCAGAGAGATACATTTAATAGCCGCTTCGGCCGGGCCCTTGATTACGATTCCGTAATCAGGTGGGCAATTTTCGTAACCACGGCCGTTGTCCTGGCGCCGCGCCCTGGCCGCATGGCCCTTGTTTCCTGCCCTTTTCCCGATGGCACGACGATTGCTTTCTAGGTGGCCTACAACCGGACCCCACAGCGGAAGCAACCTGCTTTTTGCAAGACTTCCGGGAGGTTGTCTGGTTTTTGAGCTGTAATCCACTGGCCGCCGCTCCCGCACAGACGGGCCGGCGCAGCCGCATAAGGCGAGCGATCGCCATACCAGGAGAAAAAGAGCCATGTTCCAGATCGAAGAAGGGCTGGCGGCCGTGACGAACCTGCCCCGCGTACGCGCCAAGGGCCGCTACCTGTTCGCCGGTGAGGACAAATTCTTCATAAAGGGCGTCACCTACGGACCGTTCCCGGAGAATTCCCGGGGCGAGCCCCTGCCCGAGGACGACACCGTGGCCCGGGATTTCGAGCTCATGCGCCGCGCCGGCGTCAACGCCATCCGCGTGTATTACGTGCCGCCGCGCCATTTCCTGGACATCGCCGCCCGCCACGGCATCCGCGTCATGATCGGCATTCCCTGGCCGGAGCACCTGTGCTTCCTCGACCAGTGGGAAGTCAAAGAGGACATCAAGAAGACCGTGCGCGAGGCCGTGGCCGGACTGGCCGGCCACCCGGCCATCCTGGCCTGGCTGATCGGCAACGAGATTCCGAGCCACATCGTGCGCTGGCACGGCGCGGGCAAGGTCGAGAAGTTCCTGGCCAAGCTGGCCGCCATCGTGCGCGAGGAAGACCCCGAGGGCATGGTGACCTACGCCAACTACCCCTCCACGGAGTATCTGCGCCTGCCGTTCCTCGACTTCCTGTCGATCAACGTCTACCTGCACGACGAGAAGGCCTTCCGCTCCTACGTCAAGCGGTTGCAGAACGTGGCCGGCGAACTGCCGCTGGTCCTGTCCGAATTCGGCATGGACTCCATCCGCAACGAGGAGGAGCACGTGGCCGGGACGTTGTCCTGGCAGCTGCGCGCCGCCTTCGAACTCGGCGTGTCCGGCACCATGGTGTTCGCCTGGACCGACGAGTGGTACACCGGCGGCCATCTGATCGAGGACTGGAAGTTCGGCATCGTGACCGAGACGCGCAAGCCCAAGCCGGCCTACACCGCCGTGGCCGACGTCTACCGCCAAAAGCTCCCCATGCTGCCGGCCAAGGCGCCGTTTATCTCCGTGGTGGTGTGCGCCTACAACGCCGAATCCACCATGGACGGCTGCCTGAAGTCCTTTTCCAAGGTGACCTACCCGCATTTCGAGGTCATCGTGGTCGATGACGGCTCCACCGACGCCACGGGCGAGATCGCCGACCGCCACGCCGCGGCCGCGCCCTATATCCACGTCATCCACCAGCCCAACCTGGGCCTTTCGGCCGCGCGCAACGTGGGCATGAACGCCGCCCGGGGCGAGATCGTGGCCTACACCGATTCCGATTGCTACGTGGACCCGCACTGGCTGCACTACATGGCCTGGGCCTTCACCGACGAGCGCTTCGCGGCCGTGGGCGGCCCCAACCTGGCCCCGCCCGAAGACAACCGCACCGCCGCCTGCGTGGCCGTGTCACCGGGCGCGCCCACCCATGTGCTGCTCACCGACGAGATCGCCGAGCACATCCCCGGTTGCAACATGGCCTATCGCAAGGATGTCCTGGCCGGCATCGGCGGCTTCGACGCCACCTACCGCGCCGCCGGCGACGACGTGGACGTGTGCTGGCGGCTCCAGGATCAGGGCGACCTCATCGGATTTTCCGCCGCCATGACGGTGTGGCACCATCGCCGCAACACCGTTTCGGCCTACCTCAAGCAGCAGAAAGGCTACGGCCGTGCCGAAGCGCTCTTGCTCCCCAAGCATAAAGCCCGCTTCAACATGCTCGGTAACTCGCGCTGGGCCGGACGCATCTACGGAGACATCTCCGGGGCGCTTTTGGCCGCACGGCCCGTCGTCTATCACGGCGCGTTCGGCATGGGTCTGTTCCAGACGCTGTACGAACCCAAGGGCAGTCTGGCGGCCTATCTGCCGCTGTCCATGGAATGGATGGTCCTGGCCGTGGCCTGTCTGCTGTCCACGCCGCTGAGCCTCGTGGCCGGTCTGGCCGGTCTGGTCATGGCCGCCACCACCCTGGCCTTCGTGGCCTACCGCGTGAGCAAGGCCAGACTGCCCGAGCACCACGACACCATGCGTTCCCGCCTGATCATCGCCGGGCTGACCCTGGCCCAGCCGGTGCTGCGCGGCTGGACGCGCTACAAGACCGTGTGGAGCCTCAAGACCGGCGCCGGGCGCAACGTCTGCCCGCTGCCCATGGCCGGCACCGCCGCCTGCGACGAAGCCTCGATGCCGCGCGTCGGCCTGCCGCGCCGGCTGCTCGCCACCGGCGGCATCCTGGCCCATCGCCTGTCCTTCCACCGGTTCTTCTGGAACAACAAGGGCCTGGAGCGCGATGAGCTGCTTGGCTCCATCATCGGCCTGCTGCGCGCCCTGGGCGTTTCCTACACCCTGGACAGCGGATTCGCCGCCTCCTCGTCCACGCCGCCCTGGGACCTGTCCGTCAAGGCCGGCCGCCTGACCGCGGCCCGGGTGCGGGTGACCGTTGAAAACCACGGCGGGGAAAAGCGCTTCGTGCGCATGGCCGGGTCCGTGCTGCCCTCGAAGCTGTCCGTGGCGGCCCTGGTCGCCAGCCTGGGACTGGCCGCCGGACTGGCCTTGGTGCACCCGGTGCCGGCCGTCGCCGCCGGGGCGGTGGCCCTGGGCCTGCTGGGCTCCATGATCGCCGGTCTGTACCGGGCCGCCTCCCTGGTGGTCGCCATCAACCAGTACGTCATGGTGACCCGCCCCGGCTGCTCCATGACCGAACCGGTCGAGGAGCGCGTGGCCAAGGTCGTGCGGCCCCGCACGGCCGAGCCGGCCGAAGCGGCCGCCACGCCGGCTCCGGCGGTCGAAACCGCGTCCGTTCGCGAGCCGATCATCGAAACCGAAGCCGCCTAGCCGTCGGCGGCGTCTGCATCCCTTTTTCGTGAGGGGGCCGGGGGGCGTAACACCCCCCCCGGTGGCGAGGGACCGGGAGAGGCAGGGCCTCTCCCGGCCGGGTGCGGGGCAGGCCCCCGCTTCTCCCATACGCGGGGCCTTGCCCCGCAAGGACAGGCTCATGAGCATGTTTCGCACGTTGCTTGGCTATCTGAAGCCATACAAATTTCTCTTTCTCCTGGGGCTTGGCCTGGTCGGTCTGGCCAGCGCCATGGAGCTGCTCAAACCGTGGCCGCTCAAGCTGGCCGTGGACCAGATCATCGGGCACAAGCCGCTGGACCTCTGGGGCTGGCAGCCGGATCTGGCCATCTGGAGCGTGGGCGTGAAGCTGGCCGCCGTGGCCGGAATGCTCGTCGGCGTCCATTTCCTGGTCGGCTTCGTCCAGCTTTTAAACAACTACCTGACCATCCGCATGGGCCAGGACATGGTCCAGGACCTGCGCTGCGACCTGTTCGATCATTTGCAGCGCCAGTCCCTGCGCTTCCACCAGAAGTGGCCCACCGGCGATCTGATCTACCGCATCATGGGCGACACCTACGCCGTGCAGGCCCTGCTCATGAACGGGGTGTTCACCACGGTGACGAGCACGGCCCTGCTGTTCGGAATGCTCTTCGTGTGTTTGCAGATGGACGTGGAGCTGACGTTGTACGCCCTGTGCGTCATTCCGTTTCTCTTCCTGGCCATCTCCCGCGTCTCGCGCAAGATCGGCGATCTGACCACCGAGACGCACCTGCAGGAGTCGCAGGTCTACACCACGGTGGAGCGCATCTTGTCCTCCATCACCCTGGTGCAGGCCTTTGGCCGCGAGGACGAGGAACGCCGCAAATTCGTGGCCCAGTCCAAGCATTCCTTTGACCGCAAGCTGTCGCTGTACGCCTTGCAGACCGTCTACGGCTGGCTGGTTTCCGGCATCACCGCCGCCGGCACGGCCCTTGTGCTCTACATCGGCGTCAGCCACGTCCTGGACGGCTCGCTGTCCACTGGTGAGCTGCTCGTCTTTATCGCCTACCTCGGTTCGCTCTACACGCCGCTTAATAACCTGAGCGTCACCGTGGGCGGCATTCGCGGCTCCCTGGCCCAGGCCAAGCGGGTCATGGACGTGCTGGCCATGGACGAGGCCGTGCCCGAAAAGCCCGATGCCCCGGACCTCGTGGTCACCAGGGGCGAGGTGCGCTTCGATGACGTGAGCTTTGGCTACACCCCGGAAAAGATGGTCCTCAACAATGTGGACTTCGTCTCCCCGGGCGGCTCCACCGTGGCCGTGGTCGGCCAGACCGGCGCGGGCAAGACCTCGCTTATCAGCCTCCTGCTGCGCTTCTACGATCCGCAAAAGGGCGCCATCGTCATCGACGGCCAGGACCTGCGCGACGTGAACCTGCGCAGCCTGCGCGACCACATTTCCATCGTGCTCCAGGAGACGCAGCTGTTCCCCATGTCCGTGCACGACAACATTGCCTACGGCAAAAAGCAGGCCACGCGCGAGGAAGTGGAACGGGTGGCCAGGCTGGCCAACGCCCACGACTTCATCGTCACCCTGCCCGAGGGCTACGACACCATCCTGGGTGAGAAGGGGGCCAACCTGTCCGGCGGCCAGCGCCAGCGTCTGGCCATCGCCCGGGCCCTGCTCAAGGATTCGCCCCTGCTCATCCTCGACGAGCCCACGTCGGCCCTGGACGCCGAAACCGAGGCGCTCATCATGGAAGGGCTGGAGCGGCTCATGGAAAACCGCACCACCTTCGTCATCGCCCACCGCCTGTCCATGATGCGCCGGGCCGACATGATCCTGGTCATCAAGAACCAGCGCATCCACGAAATGGGTTCCTACGACGAACTCATGGCCAGAAACGGCGAGTTCGCCCGCCTGCACGCCATCCAGATGGGCAAGGGCCGGCCCGAGAAGTTGCCGCCCAAGCCCCTTTGCGCCTAGGGTCTGTGTTCACAGACGGGATTTTGGGAAAAAGAAAATGCCTCCGGCGGGGGGGGGGGGGGGGGGGGGGGGGGGGGGGGGGGGGGGGGGGGGGGGGGGGGGGGGGGGGGG
>JAFABC010000094.1 GCA_023426275.1 Pseudomonadota bacterium
CGCCGCGTAGACCTGCTCGCAGCCCGGCACCACGGGGTTGTTGGCCCGCTCGGCGGCCGGCTTGTTGTCGGCGCGCCAGTCGGCCGCGGCCAGGAACGAATCCGGCCGCGCATAGGGGAAGCACCAGCGGTCGAGCCAGTAGCCCAGATAGCCGGCGATGGTGACCAGGGCGAGCTTGTAGGCGGCCACCGGCAGTTGCGCCGGCGACAGCACGGCCACCCCGGCGGCCAGGATGCCGGCCAGCACCAGACAAGCCAGCATACGCGGCGTCAGCCGCGACAGCAGGGAGGCCTTGCCGCTGGACAAGGTGGTCGCAACGTCGACCAATTCGGGACCCTTCTCGCCGATCAAAGAGGTGACACCGGGCAACACCTTTTCCAGCAGATCGGCCATGGCCAGCAGCCGGTCCATAGGATCCTGCTTCTCCGCGCCCGTGGTGGTTTCTTTTTCCTCGGCCATGCTATTTCCCTCCCGGGGTTTCGTTGAGGATCTCGGCCTTGACGTCGGCAGGCATGTCCTTGTCGTGGACGACCAAGGCCCGCACCATCCGAAACAGCGTCTGCGTGCCGTCCTTGGCGGACTGCACCGTGGCGCAGATATGGGAATGCCGCTCCAGGCACTGATTGTGCGTGACGTAGTTGCGCTTGGTGAGCGTATGGACGACCAGCGCCACCAGCAGGGAGACGAATCCGGTCACCGAGGCTGTTTCGAGAGGAGTAAACGTCACGGAAGCAACTCCTTACGGAAGTTCAGGCACCTCGCCGGTCACGCCGGTGAGGCGGTAGCCCGCGCCGGTGAACTGGAGGCACTCGTCGGTGTTCTGCCGGGCCCGGACGATGTCGCTGCGGATCTGCTCCTCGCGGTAGGTCTCGACCACCACCATGTCCGGGCAGTCCTCCTCCCAGACAAACGTGCGCCCAAGGCTCGGTTCGCGCAGATCCTGGCCGCCCGAGGACACCACGGCCAGCATGGCCTGGGTCGTGTCCCAGATCGGTTCGATCACCTTGGCCTTGGTTTTGGCCGCGGTGTTGCTGACGGCGCCGGCCGGGATGACGCCAACGCCGAAATAGGCCTCGAGCTGCGGGATGGTCAGATCGCCCCGGATGGCGTCGGGGTTGGCGTATTTGACCCGCTCGATGACGGAATCGCACATGGACACGTGCCGCAGAATGCTCTTGTCCAGGATGAGCGCGTTGGGCTCCAGGCCGGTGGACAGACGCATGGACTCGAACCCGGCAACCACATCGGCCCGGGGATCGGCGTTGGCGTAGTCGTTCCAGGGAGCGGCCACGGCGTGGGCCGTGAAAGCAGCGCTGAAAACCTTGGCGGCCACCCGCTTTTCCCGGCTGCGCAGAATCATGGACATGGCCCGGTAGGTGGTCATGGTCTCGACGTCGAAGTAGTTGCGCGCGATCTTGGCCTCGACGTCGTCGATGGCCTCCTCCCAGCCGTTTTCCGAGCAGCGATAGTCGTCGAACGTCCATTCCCAGTCGCCGCGCGCGTAGGCGGCACGCGGGCCTCGGGCGGTATCGGCCACCTCGAGCAGCGCTTCGGCCGGGATGACCGGAAACTGGGCGGTTTGCAGGGGCGTATAGAACGGCGGCAGAACCAGGTCGGCGATAAACCCCTGATTCGCCGATCCCAGGCTGTATTCAAAGGCCAGGGCCCCCAGATCGGGGCGGAGAACGGCTTTGGTAATGACGGACATCGAAGGACCTCCTTGGAGCGCCCGGCTAACTCAGGGTGTGGCCGTAACCGCAGGGAATCACCTCGATGAGTCCCCCGTCGGCCACAGCGGTCAGGGATTTGCCGATGATGGTCCGAGCGCCCGCGCCCGCGTCGGCGACGACCACCCCGCCGTCGGCGGCCTGCACGTCGCCGCCGGCGACCACGGCTCCGGAGGCCATGACCTCGATGGTGCCCTGGCAGTTGAGCAGCCGGACACCGACCGGCATGTCGGCCTCGGCGGCCGGGTACTCGAGCACG
Source organism: Pseudomonadota bacterium (assembly GCA_023426275.1). Classification (GTDB taxonomy): domain Bacteria; phylum Desulfobacterota; class Desulfovibrionia; order Desulfovibrionales; family Desulfovibrionaceae; genus Solidesulfovibrio. Next base: position 1,987 of record JAFABC010000094.1, read on the forward strand.
CCCAGGGGCGCGTCGGCCGCTCCGCAGGCGGCCAGCTTGCCGTCGGTCAGCGTGGCCAGCAGGTGGGCGTCGATGGCCGCGCCGGAAATGAACGTGCGGCGGGATTCGTTGATGTAGGACATCTAGTCGCCCTCCTTGTGGCCGCGCTTGGCCAGCCACGCGGCATGTGCCTTGGGATTTTCGCGGATGACCTCGGCCAGGGCCTTGCCCCGGGACAGCCCCTTGTCCACTTTGGCCTGGACCAGGGCGTCGAAATCCGGCGCGGCAGCGCGCGGGTCGCCGGACTGGTTCAGCGGCTCCGAGGCCGCGCCCTCCATGGCTTTCAGGGCGCGTTTGGCGTCGGCGGAAACCTCGCCGGATTTTTCGGACTGGGCCTTGGCGGGGTCGATCCCAAGGGCCGCGCCCATGGCCGTTGCCTGCTCGGCCGTGACGCCCGAGGCGACCACGTCCGCGATGCGCTTGCCCGTGGCCTCGCCGACCAGCACGCCCACGATGCCGAGCACGCGCGCCTGCTCGCCGGACACGGCGTCCGCGACGGCGGTCGTGTGTCCGGCGGCCAGTTCGGTTTCCACCTCGGCGCGCAGCTCCGTGACCACGCCGGGATGCTCGGCCTTGAGTTTGGCCAGATCCATGTGCACCTCCGTGATGATGCGGTTGATGAAATCGGCGCGGCTTTCGAGCCGGTCCACAAGCCCCAGCTCCAGGGCCTGCCGGCCGAGAAAGATTTTGCCGTCGGCCATGGCCAGGGCCTGCTCGCGCGTCACGCCCCGCCCCGTGGCCACGGCGTCGAGAAACAGGTCGTAAATCCTATCCAGTCCATCCTGGAGGTAGGCCCGGGCCTCGTCAGAAAGCGGCTGGTCAGGATTGGCTATGGCCTTGTAATGGCCAGCGGTCAGATAGGTGACGTCCACCCCCATCTGCTCGTTCCAGCCGGACCAGTCGGTATGCGTCTGAAGGACGCCGATGGAACCGATCAAATCGGTTTCGTTGGTGGCAATTTCCTTGGCTTGGCTGGCGACCCAATAATGGGCCGAGGCCAGCATCCCCGAGGCGTAGACGTAGAGCGGCTTTTGCTCGCCCACGAACCGGGCGATGCCGGCCAACTCCTCAGTTCCATCCACCGTACCGCCCGGGGCATTGTCAGCGTCCAGCAGGATGGCCTTGGCGGACGAATCGGCCGCAGCCTGAAGCAAGGAGGACCCGATCTGACGCATGGAAGCATAGCCCCACCACCAGTCACCGTTTTTGGACATGGGGCCGGACATCCCGACCACGGCCAGAGGGCCGAGGCGCTCGTAAAGAGGCTCCTCGCGGTTGTTACTGGCGGCGGACGCAGCGGCCCGGGCCTTGGCGTCTGGCAAGCCCTTGGCCTTCATGTCCCGGAACAGGCCGGACAGCCGGCCGGGCTCCATGGCCCACAGACGTTGCGACTGGATGCTCACGCGGCGTCCTCCCTGGGTTGCTCCTCGTCGTCCTTCGCGGAGGGAGCGCCCTCGGACGCCGAAGAACCGGTATTCGAGCGCAACGAATCGAAAAACATGGTCAGAAGTTCCGGGGGCAAAAGCCGCTTTAACGTCTCCCAATCCCTGGCGATCTTGCGCCCCATGGTTTCGACGTCGGTGCCCCGCGAGCTGAGAATGTCGGAATGGCAGTCGGTGAAGTTCTTCAGGCCGATCTCTTCGCCCGTGCGCTCCTTGACGATGTCGATTTGTCCACGCGGCGGCCGGGTCCAGTAACTGGAGCACCAGGCCGCGCGACCCTCGTAGAAATCCGGCTTGCCAGCGGGCATCGCCAACATGCCGCGCCAGTATGCTTCCTCGAGCACCATCTCGTAGAGGTACTGGATGTAGCCCCGGATAAACCGCTCCTGCTCCAGGACGTGCAACTTGCCGGCCTCGAGCAGCTCGGCCCGGGCCGAGGAGTAGTTCGACTGGGAAAAGTCCTTGGTGACGATGCCCAGGGATTGCCCCGTGGAGGCCGTCACCAGCTTGGACATGCGCGAATAGAACGGATCGAAGGAGTCGCTCGGGCGCGGATTGGCCAACAGATGCGGCTTGTCGCCCGGGCGGCCGGTGACAATCGTGCCCGCCGGGACGGTCTTGGGATACCCATTCGCGTCGCCGGCTTTTTTGTTTCCGTCGAGGCCGATGGGTGAAATATCCATCGGGCCGAGGCCGGCCGACTCCATGAAAACCGTGAGGTTGGCGGCGATGACCGCGCCCACCAGCTTCGAATCCGCGTAGGCGCCCAGGTCGGCTATCATTTTCATGGCCGGAGCCAGGAGGGAATCGCCGCGCAGGGACTCCGGACCGCCCCAGTTCCGACGATGGAAACAGCCCCAACGGTGCGCGACCATGCGCGGCACACGACGGAAATAGGCGCTCGACAGCCCAGCCACGGGCCGGTTGTCCGGCGGCTCGGCCAGCCAGTAGGCCACGGGGCGGCCGTAGTCGCCGATCTCGATGCCGCTGCGGATGCGCGGATCGGCCAGTTTGTCCGAGGGCGTGCGCAACCTGGACGGGTGCACCGTCTGCAGGGCCAGGCCGAAATGCCGGCCGGGGTCGGTGAGCCAGACAGGGATCTGCACGAACTCGCCCAGGCCGAGCTGGGTCTGCAGGAGCTGGTGCTGGATGTCGTTGAAATGGTTTTCGCCGGCGGCGTCCGCCTCTCGGCACCATGTTTTCCAGGCTTTCTCGGCGCTTTCGGCGAATCGGTAGGCCGCATCGTCATCGATCCCCAACGCTGCGACGTCCGGCGTGGACTGCGGCTGCAGCCCGCTGCCGACGATGTTCAAGGCCAGGGAATTGATGCACGAGGAAGCCAGCCCGTCGCTGGCGATCAGGGCCTCGGCCCGGTCGCGGATGCGGTCGGCGTCACGCTCGACAGTGTAGGCGTTGAGGCGCAGGGGCTGGAAATTGGACAGCGTGCCCTCGCGGCTGGCGGCCGTGCGGCGCATCCCCTGGACCACGCCGCCCAGGGCTTCCATGCCGGCCCGGGCCCGGGCCCGTCGCAACCCGCGCTCCGGCGAGACGTACCCGACCAGGCGGTCGATCCAGTTACCGCCCGTCACGAGTACCGCCCCGGGATCAGCTGGTGGAACTGGGGCGACCCCAGGCCGACGGCCTCATCCTCGACGGTCGACTGCTTGTCCAGCCAATCCAGATGCGCCTGGATGGCCGGCAGGTCGGCATAGCGCAATCGCCGTGTGCCGATCGTGAATTCCTGCCCCTCGGCTACGGCCAAGAGCGCGGCCTTCCATTGGGCGATGTGCTGGGCTTTTTCCGCTTGGGTAAAAATGGCCATGCCAACGGGCTAGCACAGCCGAAGGGGTCAATCGGTGGACGTCAGAGACAATAAGGACAATGGAGACACTTTTTTCAGGCCGTTTTCAGAGGCCGCGCACAGCCCGGGAAGCGAGGCCCGGCGCGGGAATCCACGTCGGCGGGGACGGTGCAAAATAGATGGTGAATTTTGCACTGTTGAAAAAAAGCAAAAAAGGCCCCCGGGACAAATCCCGAGGGCCCAAAGGAAGGGAGAAAGGCAGCTAGGATCTCGGCTGGGAAAGCACCGTCCTGGCCGCAGCCGACAAAAAGCCGGACCGGGTCATACCGTCTCGCTTGGCCGCTGCATCGACATCGCGCAACAGGGCTTTATTTATTGATATATTGATCCGTACCGGGGGTGTCTCCTCGGTCGGGCCGGGCACCAGGGCCACACGCATTCCGGACGGCACATCCAGGGCCGACAAGGCAGACGGCCCCGGGACATCCCGGCCCAGCTCGTGCAGGGTATGGATATGCCCGGACAAGGCGTCAATGGCCTTTTCCATGGCCTCGGACTCCGTGTCGCCCTGGGTGAAGCATCCCGGGAGGTCCGGGAACGAAACAACGACGTGCCCGCCCTCTCCGTCCTCGAAAAATGCTGGATAAATAGCCATGTCC
>JAFABC010000121.1 GCA_023426275.1 Pseudomonadota bacterium
CCCCCCCCCCCCCCCCCCCCGCCGGAGGCATCTTCGCCTTTTTCTTCTCTTTCCCGTCGGCCCTATTTTGAACAGATCCCGTCCACCACCGGCACGACGGGCGGGCGTCGCAGCTTTTTGGCGTAGCGGTCGAGTTCGCTCAGCACGCAGCCGCAATACGGCTGCCGGTAGATTTCCCAGCGCTTGGACAGTTCGACGCCCTCGTCCCAGTACACGCGAAAGTCCTCGTAATGAAACGGAATGCCGCGCGCCTGGGCCCGGGCCTGTCCCAGGGCGGCCAGTACGGTATGGTCCTGATACTTGCTGTAGAGCAGCGAGGAGGAAAAGACGTCGCAGCCGAGTTCCCCGGCCGCGGCGGCGGCCCGGTCCAGGCGCTCCTCCCAGCACGGCGAGCAGCGCGCCTGCGGATCGGCCACGGACCGGCGCAGATGCGCCAGGGGATCATAGGCGTCGTAGCGCACCTCGATGTCCAGGATGGCCGCCGTCCTGGCCAGGGCGTCCCGCCGGCGCAGATATTCCATGGCCGGCTGGATGTTGGGATTGAAAAACAGGCCGATGACCGTCCAGCCGGCGTCTTTCAGGTGCCGCACGGGCGCGATGGCGCACGGGCCGCAGCAGATATGCAGCAACAGCGTTTTGGCCATGGCGCTTACAGGGAGTTGATGACGATCTTTTTCTTGAACTCTTCTTCCATGGCCGAAAGACGGGCTCGCTTGTAGTTGAGCAGATAGAGGGCCAGCTCCTGGCTCACCTTGGCCGTGACGCATTCCTGGCCGGATTCCTTGCGCATCTGGCGGTAGATGTCCTTGAGCACGGTCAGGGCCTGCCACTCGTGGTTGCGCCGCTGGCCCGAGCCCAGGCAGCACGGGCAGGGTTCCGAGGTGATGGACAGGGCCGAGGACCCCAGGCGCTGCCGCACGATTTCCAACAGGCCGAAGCGCGAAATGCGTCCGACATCGGTGCGGGCCCGGTCGCTTTTGAAAGCGGCCCGCAGGGTCTTTTCCACCTCGGCCACGTGCTTGCGGTCCTTCATTTCGATGAAGTCGATGACCACCTGCCCGCCGATGTCGCGCAGGCGCAACTGCCGGGCCGCCTCCTCGGCGGCCTCCACATTGGTTTTCAGCGCCATCTCGCGGAAATTCGATTCGCCGCCGATCTTGCCGGAGTTGATGTCCACGGCGGTCAGGGCCTCGGCGTGGTCGAACACGAGCACCCCGCCGCTTGGCAGGGTCACTTCGCGCCCGTAAAGCTGCTCGATCTGCTTGCGCAGATTGAAGCGGTCCCACAGGGGCACGTCCATGTCGGTGTGCTGTTTGACGATGCCGGGACGGCGCGGATAGACGAGGGCGGCCATTTCGGCCACGCGCCCGGCCGTCTCGGGCTCGTCCACCCAGATTTCGCCCACCTCGTCGGTCAGGTAGTCCCGCACGGCCCGGGAGGACAGGTCGAGTTCCTGATAGATGAGGCTCGGCGTCTCGGCCGTGGTGCCGCGCTGGCGCACTTCCTTCCACAGGCGCTTCAAATAGGACAGGTCGCGCTCCAGGGAGGTCTTGGACTGGGACAGGGCGGCCGTGCGCACGATGATGCCGAGGCCTTCGTCGAGCTTGAGTCCGCCGATAGCCTCCTTGAGCCGCTTGCGTTCGGCCTCGTCCTCGATCTTGCGCGAAACGCCCCGCTGCTCGCGGCCCGGAGTCAGGACGAAATAGCGGCCCGGCAGCGACAGGTAGGTGGTCAGGAAGGCCCCCTTGTGGCCCGTGGGCTCCTTGACCACCTGGACGAGCAGTTCCTGCCCCTTTTTGAGCGCCTTCTGGATGGGCGGATATTTCGGGCGGCGCTCACCGGCGTGAACGACCTGATAATATTCGGGATGCACCTCGTCGATTTGCAAAAAGCCGTTGCGCTCCGCGCCGTAGTTGATGAACGCGGCCTGCAGGGCCGGATCGATGTTGTGAATCTTGCCTTTGTAGATGTGCCCGCGCGTCTTGGCCTGGTGCACCATCTCCACGTAGTATTCGAGCAGCAGTCCGTCCTCGGCTACGGCCACCTCGACCTGTTCGCCGGGCAACACGCTGATGAACATTTTCTGCTTGCGTTTCTTCCCTCTGGTCATCGTGAGAAACTCCCTGCCACCGGCGCGATACGCCGGGGCGAAATGTGTTTTCCGGCTTACCCGGAATAAAAAATGGCATCCCCTTCCCGACGCTGGCGCACGGCGCCGGAACGCAGCAGGGCCTCCAGGGCCCGGATGACGTCGGGGAGCGGCTGGCCCAGTGCGGCGGCCAGGACAGCGGCTGTTTGCGGACGGCGCGACACCGAGGCGAGGATGTCGGCCGCGAGCGCTTCCGGCCGGCGTGCGGCCAGGGCGGCGGGGCCGTGGCCTTCGCCCGGGGAAACGCTCGAGACGGACGCGGACGACGTCGCGCCGAGCACCTGGCGAAAACGGGCCAGGGTGGCGGCGGAAACGGCCGTGGCCCCGGCATGGGCGCCGGGACGGGACAGGGTGACCACGTCCACCCGGCTGGGGGAAAGTTCGCGGCAATACTGTCGCAAAAGTTCCAGGTTCTCGTCGGAATCGTTGATTCCGGCCGCAAGCAGCACTTCAAGAAAAATGGATCCCGCGTAGCCGGCCCGGAAATCGAGCAGGCCCTGGCGCAATCCGGCCAGATCCACGGCCGCGTGCGGACGGTTGAGGCGCGCGTACTCGGCCGCAACCAGCGTATCCATGGAGGGCAGGACAATGTCGGCCCGCCCGAGATCGGCGCGGACGTCCGGGTCGGACAGCAGACTCGAATTGGTCAGCACCGCCACCGGCACGTGGGGGAAAAGTTTCCTGGCTCCGGCGATGATCTCGCCGCAGTCGGTGTTCAGCGTCGGCTCGCCCATGCCGCCCAGCGTCAGCACGTCGGGGGCGTCATGGCCGGCCGCCTTCCAGTCCGCCAGTTCCGCCAGGATGCGGTGGGCCGGGACATAGGGCTTGCGGGAAACGGTCAGCGCCTCGGTCGGTCCCGCCTCGCAATACAGGCAGTCGAACGAGCAAATTCTGGCGCCCAGCAGGTCCAACCCGAGCGACAACCCCAGGCGTCCCGAGGCGACGGGGCCGAAAATATAACGTAAGGCTTCCGTGGCGCGATCCTCCTTGTCGCGTCGCATACGGCTTGACAGCTCCGCCCTGCCCGTGGACAAGGGCCGTCATCAAGCTAACCGGAGCATACCGTGAAACAGGGCGATTTGATACTTCTGGTCTCTCCCAAGGGCAAGCGATATCTGCGACGTTTCGATCCCGACCTGGTCCTGCACACCCAGGAAGGCATGATCCGCTTCGCCGATGTGGACGCGGCCGGCTGCGGCGGAGCGGTCACCACCCACCTGGGCCATCCCTTCCGCATCCTGCGGCCCTCGACCTATGATCTGATCAAGGGCGTCAAGCGCTCGACCCAGATCATGTACCCCAAGGAAATCGGCTACGTACTGCTCAAGCTCGGCATCGGCCCGGGCGTGCGCGTCATCGAGGCCGGCAGCGGTTCCGGGGGACTGACCCTGGCCCTGGCCTGGCACGTGGGCCCCACGGGCCGGGTCTACACCTTCGAGCGCCGGCAGGAATTTTTCGATCTGTCCGGGGAAAATCTGGAGGCCGTGGGCCTGACCGACCGGGTCAGCCGTTTTCGCCACGACATTGCCACGGGCTTTTTCCCCGAGGGCCGCGTGCCCGGCGATCCGGTCACGGACCCGTGCGGCGCCGACGCCCTTTTTCTCGATGTCCGCACCCCCTGGGACTATCTGGAGGCGGCGGCGGCGGTCGTGCGGCCGGGCGCGCCCGTGGGCTTTTTGCTGCCCACCACCAACCAGGTCAGCGACCTGTTGCTGGGCTTCGAATCCTCGCCCTTTACCGATGTGGAAGTGCTCGAAATCCTGGTGCGGCATTACAAACCCGTGCACGAACGCCTGCGGCCCGACGACCGCATGGTGGCCCACACGGGCTTTCTGATTTTCGCCCGTCATGGCGGCACGGACGTCTACCGGCGGCCCGCCCCCCTGCCGCCGGCGCCGCCCCATCTGGCCGACGCCACGACGCCCTGCGACGACGCGTCAGGAAACAGCGACGACAACGCCAAGGTTGATTGACCCGGACCTGCCGAGCGGCTAAGACTCCATATCATGCAGCTCCATGCCCCCCGGGCCGAAACGCCCCGGTCACTCAAACGCCTGCTCGACCCGCTGACCCAGCTGCTCGGGGTTCCGGTCGTTGTCCAGTGCGCGGCCAATGCGCCGACCTGGCCGGACCCCGGGCGCGAAGCCCATCGCATCTTGCACGAGGCGTTCCCTGAAAGGGGCCCCTGCCCGATTTTGCGTGATCCCGGCAGCATTCCCCTCGACGGCGGCGCCTCGCCGGAATGCTGTCCCCTGGGGCTGACGGTGCGCTGTTTCAACCTGCCCTTTGTCAAAACGGGGGCCGGTATTTTGAAGGTCGGCCCCTATTTCCTCGACCCGGCCGACCGGCAGGCGCTCCTGGGACGTTCGGCCGCGGCCGACGCGGCCCTGGCCCTGCTGCCCTGCCTCAGCCAGTCCCGGCACCAGATGCTCAAGGTCTTTGCCCGGGAATTCGCCTCCTTTGCCGGCTCGGCGGCCAAGGCCGGAGCGGCCAAGGAAATTTTTCTGGCCAATATGAGCCATGAGCTGCGCACCCCCCTAAACGGCATCATGGGGATGCTCAGCCTGCTGTTGCAGGGAGAGCTGCCCGACCGGCAGCGGCAGTTCCTGGAGCTGGCCATGGACGCGTCCAACCAGCTGCTCGGCGTGGTCAACGACCTGTTGGAAATGACCAATATTTCCATGGGACGTCTGGACATTGTCGAGGAAGCCTTTTCCCTGCGCCAGGGCCTGTCCGGGCTGTTCGCCGCCTGCGCCGAGGACGCCGGCCGCCGGGGGTTGACGTTTTCCGCCGAGGTGGACGCCAACGTGCCCGACGCCCTGTGCGGCGACATGGACAGGCTGCGCCAGATCCTGCTCAACCTCATCGGCAACGCCGTCAAGTTCACCCAGAAGGGCTCGGTCACGGTGCAGGTGTCCCGCCAGCCCGTCGCGGATGCCCGGGGGAACGCGGTCCTGGTGTTCCGCGTGCGCGACACCGGCATCGGCATCCCCAAGGAACGGCAGCGCCTGATCTTCGAACGCTTCGCCATCGGCGAGGATTTTCTGAACAAACGCTATGGCAAGATGGGGCTCGGGCTGTCCATTTCCAAGGAAATCGTGGAAAAAATGGGCGGCGCCCTGAGCCTTGAAAGCACGCCCGGCCAGGGCAGCGTTTTTTCCTTCACCGCCGTGTTCCGGCAACACGCGCCGCGTACCGAGGCCGCCGCCGCCCTTGGCGCGCCGTATATCTGCCACGGCGCGGTGATCGCCTACGCCGAGGACGAGCCCGTCAGCCAGCTGCTCGTGCGCCGCATCCTCGAAGACCGGGGCTACGTGCCGCTGCTTGCCGCTTCGGCCTCGAACCTGCTCGATATTTTGACCACCACCGCCGTGGACATGCTGCTGCTCGACGTGGAACTGCCCGAAACCGACGGTTTGGAGATCACCAGCCGCATCCGCGCCGGCGCGATTCCCGAGATCGCGGCGGATATTCCCATCATCGGCCTGTCCACCTCCACCGCGACCGAGGACCGGAACCGGGGTCTCGAAGCCGGCATGACCGACTACATCACCAAGCCGGTCACGCGAAAACGCCTGCTCGACGCGGTGGAACTGGCCCTGGCGGGAACGCCTGTTGCGAACGGCTTGAAATCCGAACATCTCTAGGCTATAAGACCTTCCTTTTTCCCGCCACGGGATTTCGCCTCCAAAGGAGACTCGTCATGACCCGCAAGGACCGAACCGAGGGTATCTATTCCCGCCGGGAAGTGCTCGACGAATCCGAACGCCGGCAGTATTATCAGATCCAGATCAAGGAACTGCTTTCCTACGCCTACCGGTATTCCGAGGACGTCAAGAAACGCTTCGATCGCGCCCAATTTCAGGCGTCTAAGTTCAAGACCCTCACGGACCTCAAGCACATTCCCATTCTCAAGAAAAAAGAGCTCATCTTCCTCCAGTCCATGGGGCCGCGCCTGGGAGGCCTGCTCACCAAGGACATGGGCGAGCTGCGCCGCATTTTTCTGTCCCCGGGCCCGATTTTCGATCCCGAGGACCGCGAGGACGACTACTGGGGCTGGACCGAGGGCTTTTACGCCAGCGGCTTCCGCTCCGGCGACCTCGTCCAGGTGACCTTCCCCTACCACATGACGCCGGCCGGCCTCATGTTCGAGGAGCCGCTCAAAAACCTCGGCTGCGCCGTGGTTCCCGCCGGCCCGGGCAACTCCGCCACCCAGCTCGAAATCATGCAGAAGCTGCGGGTCACGGGCTACGTGGGCACGCCGAGCTACCTCATGCACCTGGCCCAGAAGGGCGAGGAGATGGGGCTCAACCTGCGCAAGGACCTCTATATGGAGGTGGCCTTTGTCACGGGTGAAAAGTTCTCGGAAAAGCTGCGCGCCAACCTGGAAAAGAAATTCGACATCATCATGCGCCAGGGCTACGGCACGGCCGACGTCGGCTGCGTGGGCTACGAGTGCTTCCACAAGACCGGGTTGCACATCGCCAACCGGGCCTTCGTCGAAATCTGCCATCCCGACACCGGCATTCCGCTCAAGGACGGCGAGGTCGGCGAGATCGTGGTCACGGCCTTCAACAAGACCTATCCGCTGATCCGTCTGGCCACGGGCGATCTGTCCTACATCGAGCGGGCCCCCTGCCCCTGCGGCCGCACCTCGCCGCGCCTGGGCTCCATCGTCGGCCGCGTGGACACCACCGCCCGCATCAAGGGCATGTTCGTCTACCCGCATCAGGTCGAACAGGTCATCACCCGCTTCGAGGAAATCAAGCGCTGGCAGATCGAGGTCACCAACCCCGGCGGCATCGACGAGATGAACCTCGTTGTCGAGGCCTCCAACTTCAAGCGCGAGGAAGACCTGCTGCACAAGTTCCGGGAAAAGATCAAACTGCGTCCCACGCTGACGGTGGTCGCGCCCGGCACCCTGCCACCGCAGATCCGTCCCATCGAGGACAAGCGCAAGTGGGATTAACCGTCGGGAACACGTTTCCGCGCGTCGTCGCGGACGCCACGTCGGCATGATGAAGACGTTTGCACGCATCGTCGCCGCGCCCAGGGCCGGCCAGGGAGGGGAAACACCCCGCCCCCTGGCCGGCCTTGCGCTTGGCATCGCCCTGGGCCTCGGCCTTGGCGGTTGCGCCGGGAAGGCCACGCCGCCCGGGCCGACCGCCTTTGACGCGCCCCCGGAAACCCTGCTCCTCGCCTCGGGCGCGCCGTTGTCCGCGCGCGCCTTTGCCACCGGACCGGGACGGGCGGCCTACATCCTGGTTGGCGAGGAACATCCCAATCCCTGCGACCACGAGGCGCAAGCCGGCGTGGTTCGCCGGCTGGCGGCCCTCGGCCTGCGCCCGGCCATCGGCATGGAAATGATCCCGGGCGACGCCCAGGACATCCTCGACGCCTTCAACGCCGGCAAGCTGGCCGTGGGCGATCTGCCCGCCGCCCTGAACTGGAAAAAAATCTGGGGCTACCCCTTCGAACTCTACGCCCCCATCTTTGAAACGGCCCGGGAATACGACCTGCCGGTGTTCGCCCTCAACACGCCCTATGGACTGGCCCGCAAGGCCGGCCGGGTGGGCCTGGACGCCCTGCCGCCCGGTGAGCGCGCCCAACTGCCCGGGGCGGTCCTGCCGCCCGATCCCAGGCAACGCGAGGAACTGCGCGAACTCTACGACCAGCACATGGCCATGTTCAAAAAGGCGGCGGCGCAACACCGGACGGGCAAGCCGGGAAACAAGCGCCCCGCGCCGGTCAGGCGCGACCGTTTCGACGATTTCCTGACCGTGCAGGCGCTGTGGGACACGCAAATGGCCCAGCGCGCCGTGTACGTGCGGGCGCGCACCGGCCGCCCCGTGGTCATCGTGGCCGGCGGCGGCCATGTGGAGCGCGACTGGGGCATTGCCCGGCGGCTGGCCGTCTTCGATCACGGCGCCACGGTGGCCACGGTCATGCCCTGGCGGGGCGGCGACGCGCCGGACCCGGCCCTGGCCTCGTATTTTTTTGCCTGTCCGGCCATGCACAAAAGCCGGCTCGGCATGACCCTTTCCCACGAAGCGCCCGCGCCGGGGCAGCCCGAGGCGGGATTGCTCGTCGTGGCCGTCACGCCCGGTTCGCCGGCCGACACGGCCGGACTGCTCGCCGGCGACGCCGTCACCGCGGCCGGGACGCATCCGGCCACCAGCCTGTCGGTGCTGCACACCGCGGCCATGGACGCGCTCAAAGCCGGGGAACCGCTGCACCTGACCGTCTCCCGCGCCCGCGAAACCCTGGACATCGCCATTCCCCTCGCCGCCCCGGCCAAGAAGTAGCCATGCCGGAACTGCCCGAGGTGGAAACCATCGCCCGCGCCCTGACGCCGGGCCTGCTCGGCCGCGCCATAACCGGCATTGCCGTGCCGGACCCCAAGGTGCTGGCCGGCCCCCGGACCAAGGCCGCCTTTGCCCGGGCCGCCGTGGGCCGGACCGTCACGGCCGTCGCCCGCCGGGCCAAGCTGCTGCTCGTCCACCTGGGACCGCGCCCGCAGGAGACGGCGGACGACCCGGCCGTGCTCGCCTTTCACCTGAAAATGACCGGCCGCTTCCACATCGCGTCACAGGCCGCGCCCATCCCGGACAGGGCCCGGCTGCTCGTGCGCTTAAGCGACGACAACACCCTGATTTTCTCCGACCTGCGCCGCTTCGGCACGGCCCGCATCCTGTCCCCGCAGGCCCTGGCCGCCTGGGATTTTTACGCCTCCCTCGGCCCCGAGCCCTGGGACATGACGCCCGGGGCCTTCGAGGCCGCCCTGTGCCGGCGCACCACCCGCGTCAAAGCCGCCCTGCTCGACCAGACGGTCATTGCCGGCATCGGCAACATCTACGCCGACGAATCGCTGTTCGCCGCCGGCATCCACCCGGAAACGCCCTGCCGGGACCTGTCCCCGCAGCAGCGCAAAAAACTCCTCGCCGCCGTCCAGGCCGTGATCCGGCGCGCCATTGCCGCCGGCGGCAGCACCATCCGCGACTACCGCACCCCGGACGGGGTCGAAGGCGGCTTCCAGCACCAGTTTTCCGTCTATGGCAAGGCAGGCGATCCCTGCCCCGCCTGCGGCACGACGCTCACCGCCGTCAAGGTGGCCGGCCGCACCTCGACATTTTGCCCGCATTGCCAGCATAGAAAATAGGAAAGACGACGCAAAGATGCCTCCGGCGGCCGGGAGAGGCGACGGCCCCTCCCGGACCCTCCCGAAAGGGGGGGCCGGGACTTCTGCCCCACGGCTGGTCCAGGGCAGCGCCCCGGCCGCCGGAGGCCAAGGGAAAACGACATGTCGCAACAGGTCAGACAGATCGCCAAGGACGCGTCCATTGTCGGCGGCGCGACCCTGCTTTCACGCATTCTCGGCTTTTTCCGGGACATGATCCTGGCCTCCGTGCTCGGGGCCGGCATCTCCGCCGACGCCTTTTACGTGGCCTACCGCCTGCCCAACATGATGCGCCGGCTTTTTGCCGAAGGCTCCATGACCATGGCCTTCGTGCCGGTCTTCACCAAATTGCGCGAGGAGGAAGGCGACGAGCGGGCCTTTGCCATGCCGCGCGCGGCCATGGTCTGGCTGCTGCTCATCCTGGGCGTGCTGACAACGTTGGCCATCGTGTTCGCCCGGCCGCTCACGCGCCTGATCACGCCCGGTTTCGTCGGCGATCCGGCCCTGTTCGACCTGACCGTGGAGCTGACCCGCATCGTCTTTCCCTACATCATCGAGATTTCGGCCGTGGCCCTGTGCATGGGCGTGCTCAACTCGTTCGGGCATTTCCTGGCTCCGGCCCTGGCCACCTCGGAACTCAACACCATCATCATCCTGGGAGCCGGCGTGGCCTGGCTGTTCGGGTTCAACGTGCCCCACACCCTGGCCTGGGCCGTGGTCATCGGCGGCCTGGGGCAGGTGTTCATGCAGCAGCCGCCGCTGCGGCGCTACGGCTTTTCCTGGCGCGGCCCCTGGTCGCTCAAGGACAAAGGCGTCATCCGCATGGGGCTGCTCATGGTGCCGACGGCCTTTGGCGCGGCGGTCTACCAGCTCAACATCGTGCTGGGAACGCTCATGGCCTCTTTTCTGGCCACGGGCAGTATCTCCTATCTCTATTACGCCGACCGGCTGGTGCAGTTCCCCCTGGGCGTTTTCGGCGTGGCCGTGGGCACGGTCGCCCTGCCGAGCCTGTCCAAGCTGGCCTCCTCCGGCGATAACAAGGCCTTCACGGATACGCTCAACGCCTCCCTGCGCCTGACTCTTTTTATCTGCCTGCCGGCGGCGGCCGGACTGATCGCCCTGTCCGACCCCATGGTGCGGGTGCTTTTCGGCCGGGGAGCCTTCGGGGAACACGCCATTGCCGCCACGGCCACCGCCCTGGTCGCCTACGGCGTGGGCCTGCCCGCCTTTGCCTGCGTGCGTCCGCTCTACGCCGCCTATTTCGCCCTGACCGACACCCGGACCCCGGCCATCACCGCCGCCATCTGCCTGGTGGTCTACGTCGTCACCGGCTGGGCCCTCATGCAGCCCCTGGCCCATGTCGGGCTGGCCCTGGCCACGTCCGTTTCGTCGTGGGTCAACGTCCTTGTGCTCGGCGTGATTCTGCGCAAGAAACTGGGCGGCCCGTGGTTTCGCCCGGGCCGCACGACCGTCATCGGCACGGCCCTCAGTTGCGGGGTGGGCTTCGGCGCCGCCGCCACGGCGGGGCATCCCTATCTCGCCCTGCTGCTCATTGCCGGCTGGGCCGTGGCCTACCTGGGCGTGGCCTCGCTCCTGCATGTCGAGGAAGCCAGGATGCTGACGGATTTCATCGGCCGGCGGCTGCGCCGGCGACGCTGACGCGCCCACGCCGAAACCCGAGGAGGACTGCCCGTGGCCCTTTTCACCGTGGAAAACCTGATTGCCTTTCTGACGCTTTCCGCCCTGGAAATCGTGCTCGGCATCGATAATATCGTTTTTATCGCCATCATTTCCAATGCGTTGCCCCAGGAGATCCAATCCAGGGCCCGCAGGCTCGGCCTGCTGCTCGCCATGGGCACGCGCATCCTGCTGCTGCTCGGCATCACCTGGATCATGGGCCTGACCGCCCCGCTTTTCGCCGTGCTCGGCCATGTCGTCAGCGGCCGGGACATCGTGCTGCTGGCCGGAGGGCTCTTTCTCATCGCCAAATCGACGTTCGAGATTCACGAAAAGATCGAAGTTCCCGGCGAACACGAAGCCGCCGCCGGGAAAAAAGCCCGAAGCCTTGCCGCGGCCGTGGCGCAGATCGGCCTGCTCGACATCGTCTTTTCCCTGGACTCGGTCATCACGGCCGTGGGCATGTCCGGTGAAATCGTGGTCATGGTGGCGGCGGTCATCGCGGCGGTGCTCGTCATGATGGCCTTTGCCGATCCCATCAGCCACTTCGTGGCCCGCCACCCCACCGTGCAGATGCTGGCCCTGTCCTTTCTCATTTTGATCGGCGTGTTTCTGGTGGCCGAGGGCCTCGGCAAACACATCGACCGGGGCTACATTTATTTCGCCATGGCCTTTTCCCTGCTGGTGGAACTGCTCAACATGCGGGCGCGCAAGGCCGGTCGGGCATAAAAAAACCCGCGAGGGGAAACGCACTCCTCGCGGGCGCCCGATGCACGCTGGCTGTTGTCAGACAGGAAATTTTTACCAGCGGCGCTGTTGCCGGCACATATTATAGCCGATATTGCAGTTTGTGACGCACTGGGGAACGCCGGCACAGCCCATAAGACAATTTTGAAAACTTCTGTCACACCGCCGCATGTGTCTCTGCCATGGATCAACCGGTGGTGGCGGTGGTGGCGGCGGCGGCGGTGGCGGCCGCCTGTTCGGCATACATTGCCAGTATCTGTTGGACCAATGTGTTCCCGGTGGACATTGCGCAAAAGCCGAGCCATCCAGCAGGACAACATTCGCCGCCAAGAACAGGCACACGATGCACAACAAGCGCATTTTTTGTCGCATACCATCCTCCTGTTTGGGCTTATTATCCTGTCTTGCATTTCCACGAAAGAAAATCAAGTTTTTTCAAAGCATCAGAGACTTCACAGTGCCCGCAGCCCACACCGCTCCACACGCCTCTGTAATTTCCATGATAACAACAGTTGACGGAATGCTTCGAGAGGAAGCCCCATGAGCGTTTTCGCGACCCGAGCCCATTTTCCACGGGGCCTGATACAGCCCGAGGGCGGTTTTCGCTTTGGCGCGGACGCCCTGCTGCTGGCCTGCTTTGGCGCGTCACTGCCGGGACGGCCCGTGCTGGATCTGGGCACGGGCTGCGGTCCGGCGGGGCTTGGCCTGCTTTTGGCCCGGGACGACGCGCAAACACGCGTCTGCGGCCTGGACCATGATCCGGCCATGGTGGCGGCGGCCACGGCCAATGCCGCGCACCTGGGCCTTGCCGACCGGTTTTGCGCCCTGTCCGGCGATGTCCGGGACATTCGCGCGAATGCCGCGATCACCCCGGAATCCTTCGGCCTCGTCCTGGCCAATCCTCCCTACCGCGATCCCGATTCCGGCCGTCGCCCCGAGGGCGCGCAACGAGAGGCCGCCCGGTTCGAGACGGCGGGCGATCTGGCGGACTTCGCCACCGCCGCCGCCTACGCCCTGGAAAATGGCGGCGGGCTGGCCCTGGTGCACCTGGCCGAGCGCCTGGGGCATATCTTTGCCTGCCTTGCCGACAGCCGCCTGGAAATCAAACGCATCCTGCCCATCGCCTCGCGACGGGAAGCGCCGGCCCGGCAGGTGCTCGTGTGGGCGCGCAAAAACAGCCGCCCGGGCCTGCGCCTGGAGCCCGCCCTGGCCTTATATGAAGGTGCGGGAGCCGCCACCCGCCTTTCTCCCGAGGCCCTGCGCTTTTGCCCGTTCCTGGCCTGCAACGCCGGCCAGCGGGCCGCGACGCACCCGTAGCCCTGACGGCCTGCCCAAACAAACCACCCGGGCAGACCTCCAAGGTCTGCCCGGTGTCTTTTCTGGTGCGTCCGACGGGATCACAAGCCGGGGCGGTGCGGGCAACAGCCGGCCGCGACGTTTCCGGCAGCGGGCAACGGGCGGAAAGAGCGGACAAAATGGCATCGATTTCTGGCGAACCCGGCGTAGCGGGCCAAGGGGCACGAGTGCGGTCAAGAGGCCGGTTTGATCGCAGGAACCGCAGGAGGCGGAAGAGGAACAGGAGCGATTGAGGGCCGCGTGGTCGACAGCCCAACCCGTTATCGAAAACGGTCTTCCCTTAACGCATCATCCCGCCGCCCATCTCCAACATGCGGGCCGCATGACTGAACATGGTGTAATGCCAGCGTGTTTGCCTCAGGATGACATTGAGAACCGCAGGGGTGATCTGGTCTTCGGCGTTCGCGATGAGCTGGTCGTACTCGGGGACAAGTTCGGATTCGAGTTGCATGGCCACGCGAAACGCGTCATCCGGCGAACTGGTCGGCCTGAGAGGGAAACTCCGGGTGGAGGGCTTTATCCCGTAAGCCCCGTACAATCGCTCGATCCAGGCGATGTGATCGCCCTCCTGCGGGATCACCATCTGGTAGGGCATGCGTTCGCCATACTTGGTGCTGTCCGTTTCATATTGGCGCAGTGAAAGCCGTTCCAGTCCGTGGATCTTGCCAAAGCGTTGCAGCCAGGCAGCGTTCCGGGGCGGCGGCAAATGCTCGGGAATCCAGACGTTGGCGCCACTGCCGCACAGCGGACAGCCGCCCATCATGCCATGTCCCATCCCCATCCCCATCTGGGCCTCCGCCTGCCGCACGTCCGTGCCGCAAGCGCCGAGCACAACTCCCGTTCCAAGCAAGGACATGAATTCCCTTCTTTTCATAACGACCTCCGGTTGGCCAAAAGAGTTGTCCGACTCTACCGTGATACATAGGCCGAAAACCAGGGGGAGACAATACGTCCGGTATCAATTGGCCGGCCCCTCGGCCGCCTCGAACCACCGCCTGACGGTCCTAAGCGCCGGGACGCCCCGCCCGGTCCCGGCGTCCCGGCAAAGTCCGCGTCCTTCCCGGCGTGCTCCCGGGAACGCGGCGGCCCTTCACCCGCAACACGTGACGCGCCATAAAAAAGGGGACGCCCATTGGGACGTCCCCTGATGCCGGCGCGCCGCACGGCCGCACCCGGTGGCATATCGTTATCTGTCGCTGCCGAAAATCTTTTGCGGACTCGGCTCGGGAAAGGCTTCCCCGAACGTCGTCGCGTCGTGGCCGCGCCGCATGGCCATGCTGGCTTCGGCCAGCCGGGCCACGGCGCTTTGCGCCGCGGATTCGTTGGAGGCCACGACCATCGCCTTGGGAGCGTTTTGCTGCTGGGCGGGAAGCTTCGGCGGATCCACGATGTACAAACCTGCGCCAAGAGCCGCGATGCCGACGATATAAAGAAGCCGCTTCATGTCCTTCCCCCTTGCGTTGGCCGCTCCTGGCGGCGTTCCCTCTTTTCGGTAAACATAAAGCGAAAACCATGCCAAAAGCGTCTTCGAAAAATATCCTTTTATTTCAGCATTATTTTTTCAGATCTTTGAAAGCTGTCTATATTTTCCTAAAAAACAGGAATCAAAGACAAAGAACTCCTAAAATATCGGGAGATCGACAAGTATCAGACCGCCGGTGCGCCCTTGCTCCTTTTCCACATAAAAAAGGGACCGGGAAATATTCCCGATCCCCTTTTGGGAAACGCCGGAAGGGAGATTCCCCCTCCCGGAGGCCGGAGGCCTCTTGCATCCTCCGCCGTTGGGCAGCCCCTAGAAAACTTCGGCCTCGAACCAGAACAAATCGGTGGCCGGATCGCGCCAGCAGCCGGGCTCCATGCCGGCCTTGCCGCAGGTCTGATCCAAAAACGTTTCGCGGTCCCAGCCCCACTCCACGGGCACCTGCGGCAACAGGAGCCCCGAGTGCATCCCCCGGCGCATGAGCAGCCCGTGCCGCCCCACTTCCACCAGGGCGGGATCGGGACATGGCGTCAAGGGACTGAGCACGGAAATCTCCACGGCGATCCGCTCGAATTCCCCGGGCGTCAGCGGCGGGAAACGCGGGTCCTCGAAGGCGGCCGCCTCGGCCATCGCGCCGATGGTGGCAAACAGCGGCTTGTCGCCGACGATATGCCCGATGCAGCCGCGCAGCCGGCCATCCAGGGTCAGGGTGACGAACGCCCCGTGGGGTTCGCGCAAAAGCGCGGTCGGCGGCTCCGGCACCCGGACCGTCCTGCCGGACAGGCGGGCGGCGATGCGCAGCCGGACGAGCTGCTTGAGGTAATCCTTTTCTTCCTGGGTCAGGACAAATCGAAACGCCTTTTCCATGTGTCCTCCCTTGCCGGGGTCAGCGGCAACACTCGCCAAGCAGGCTGTAGAATTCGCCGGTCATGGCCTGCATGAGAAAATGGCAGTCCGTGGGAAACGGCCGGGTGGGAATGCCGCGTTCGTGCAGGAAGGTCAGGGTCTCCGGCGCAAGGCCGCGGCCATGGGCGTAGACGACGGGCATGTTCAGCCCGATCAGGGCCTCGCCGGCCGCGTGGCTCCACTTGCCGGGGAAAGCCTTGGCCGTCCGACGCACGGCCAACACGGTTTCCAGAAAGGACTCCTCCCGGCAAAACCGCAACGAGGCATAGTAATGGCGGCAAAAGGGAAACCGGCCCAGGTAGTCGCGAAAGATCACCTGCTCCCGAAATTCCCTGTACCATTCGCCAAAGCGCCCGGAAATCCGGGCCGCCTCGGCATGGGCCGTGACAAACGAACCGAACCGGGTGACCGAGGCCTCGGCCAGGACCAGCCGGGTCACCGTGCCGGCGGCGGCGTCGCGGCAAAAATAGATGGCCGGAATGCCGCCCACCGAATGCCCCACCAAAATGAGCGACGAGGGACGCAGGTCATGCGCCTCGGTCAGATGGGCCAGCAAATCGCGCACCCGCCGGGCCGCGGCTTCCATGGAATAGTCGGCGGCCCCGGGCGTGCAGCCATGGCCGGCCATGTCCGGGACCACCAGGCTGGCCCCTTCCAGATAACGCGTCTCGAAGGCCTCCTCGAAGGCCAGATGGGAATCGCCCAGACCGTGCAGGCAGACCACGGCCGGAGCCCGTCCCGAGGCGATCCGCACCCGGGCGAACACCGGCCCGTCGCCGGTTGGCGCCAGGACGTCGTGAACGACGCCTTCACCGCGTCTTGCCGAGGCCGAGAATTGTCCCATCTTCTTGACCGTTACCCTCCCAGGGATATAACCCTAACGATATTCTGGCCAAGACGCCAGCCATCTCCCGGGCGCTCCCGCACGGAGCTCCAACCTTTTGCCCAACGGACGGTTTGCATGAAATTCACGGTATCGACCAGACTCTGGCTGGGGTTCGGACTGGTGCTCGCGGCGATGGCCACGGGAACGCTGGTCATGACGATGTCGCTACGCTCCGTCAGGGAGAGGGCCACAATCATCCAGGACAGCAGCCTGCCCCTCGCCGACGAGGCGGCCAACATGCAATTTCTGGCCGTGGATGTGCAGCAATTTCTCACCGATGTTTCGGCGACCGGCAACACCGACGGCTTTGCCGAAGCAACCGAATCGGCGGAAAAATTCCGCCAGGGCGTCATGAAATTCCAGGCGCTGGCCAAAGCGCGCAACGACGCGGCCATGCTGGCGGAGATCGATGCCATCGCCAAGGATTTCGAAGCCATGTACGACATCGGCGTGCGCATGGCCCATGCCTATGCCGAAAAAGGCCGGCAGGCCGGCAACGTGCTCATGAAGGATTTCGATGCCCGGGTCACAGCCCTGGCCGAGCGGATCAACCCGCTCAAGGAAGGACAGTTCAAGGCGGTGGACAGCCAGGTGGCAACCGTGGTCGATGACCTGACCCGGGATCGCAACCTGCAACTCCTGCTGCTGGCCCTTTCCCTCGGCATCGGCGCGATCACGGCCTGGCTCATCTCCCGAAGCATCCTGCGCCAGCTCGGAGCCGAGCCGGAAGTTGTGGCCGCCCTGGCCAGGGACGTGGCGGCCGGCCGCTTCGACGAGGCCCAGGCCGTCTGCGCCAAACAAGGCACACGCTGCGGCGTCATGACCGCCATGGCCGAAATGGCCGACAAACTCCGGCAATCCTTTGCCGCCATCGAAGCGGAAAAAAGCGAGGCCCAGGCGCAAAGCGCCGCCGCCGAACACAGCCGCCACGAGGCCGAGGACGCCATGGCCAAGGCCGAGCGGGCCCGTCTCGAAGGCATGGCCGAGGCGGCCGCGCGCCTGGAGGACCTCGCCGATGTGGTGGCCCGGGCCGGAAACACCCTGACCGATCGCGTGGCCCAGGTTTCCGGGGGCTCCCAGCGCCAGCACGACCGGACCACGGAGACGGCCACGGCCATGGAGGAACTCAACGCCACGGTGACCGAGGTGGCGCACAATGCCGAGCGCGCCGCCGACAGCGCCAGGGCGGCCGGAGAAGGCGCCCACGAAGGGCTGGCCGCCACGGACGAAGTGACCCGCTCCATCGACCGGGTCCGGGATCTGTCCGTGGGGCTCAAGTCCAGCCTCGACGCCCTGGGCGAGCGGGCCAAGGGCATTTCGGCCATCATGAACGTCATTTCCGACATCGCCGACCAGACCAACCTGCTGGCCTTAAACGCCGCCATCGAGGCGGCCCGGGCCGGCGAGGCCGGGCGCGGCTTCGCCGTGGTGGCCGACGAGGTGCGCAAG
>JAFABC010000167.1 GCA_023426275.1 Pseudomonadota bacterium
CAGCAGGCACAGTTGCCCGCCCAGACGGCCCCAGGCGCGCAGGGGCGAAGACGCGCCCGGAAACAGGGGCGCGGGCCGGGCGGCGGCCCGCCGCCAGTGCCGGCAGCGGCGCCACAGGCCGAAAAGCAGCACGCCGGCGGTCAGGTAGGGGAGGGTGGTCGGAACGAGGTGGGCGAAGATCATGCGTGACCTCCCGGCTGCGGGCGCAGCCGCGGGCTTGGCAGCCCGACAAGGATATGCCGCTTGACCTCAAACGCGCTTTATTTATAGTACACTGTTTTGGTATTGTCTATGGAGGCCGGTCCGGCCGGTCTGCCTGTAACCTTCCCGCGTCGGAGTACGACGGGAATAGGGTTGCCGCCCTGCCGTTTTCCAGGTCGGGCTTCCCTCGGACACCATCCCCGGAGCGCCTTTGTCCCTTTTCCCTTCCGCGATCGCCGGCCCTCTCGTGCCCATGCGCGATCCCATCGACCCGGATGTCTCGGCGCGCATCGACGTGTTGCGCACCATTTTAATCGGCCTGATCGTGCTGTGCCATGGCGGCCGGTGGATCGGGGCGACCGTGCCTTTTGCCGGGCCGGGCGTCACCTTCAGCCTGACCATGGTCAACCGCGGCTTCGATTGCGTGGCCGTGCCGCTTTTTTTCGCCATCTCGGGCTATCTGCTGCTGCGCAAGCTCGAAGCCACGCCCACGGCCTACTGGCGGCTTTTGCGGACCAAGGCGCTGGCCATCGGCATTCCCTTCATCATCTTCAACGCCATCTGGATCGCCTGGGTGCTTTTTGTCGGCAGCATCCCCCAGTTCGGCGGCCGTTCCTTCGTGCTGCAAGCCGGCATCGTGCAAAAGCTGTTGGGCATCGGCACGTCGCCGATGAACTATCCGCTGTGGTTTTTGCGCGACCTGCTCATTGTCTTTGTCTGCGCCCCGGTCTTTCTGGTGTTTTTCCGGCGCATGCCCAGCCTGGGGCTGGCCCTGCTCGGGCTGGCCTGGTTCCTGGAGTCGCCTGGGGCCGAATATTCCCTGGCCGGCTTTGGTTTCGCCTTTTACGCCGGCGGCTATCTGGCCCGGCGGCGGGCCAATCTGCGCGATACGGCCGGTTGGGACAAATACGTGCTGCCGCTGTTCGGGCTGGCCAGTGTCGTGGTGGGGGCGCAGCCGTGGCTTTTTTCCGATCCGTACGCCCTGGCCGCGTTCAAGAAGGTCTATCAGATCATCGGCGTCGCGGCCTTCTGGTGCCTGTCGCGTCAGGGCTGGATCAAGCACAGCCCGGTGCTGCACCGGGTGGCGGCCATGAGCTTTTTCATTTTCCTCACCCACGAGCCGACCGTGTCGGTGCTGCAATCCGAGCTTGCGCGCCTGTGGCAGCCTGCCGGCTTCGTCAGCCAGCTTGTCGCCTATCCGCTCGTCGGGCTGACGGCCATGGCCTTGCTGTCGGGGCTTGGCTGGGGGCTGGCGAAGCTGGCGCCGCGCCTTTTCGCCGTGCTGACCGGCGCGCCGCCGCGCCTGCGGTTCGCCCGCCCGGAACCGGTGCGGCAGCCGCTCTCCCAGGCCGGCATGGCCGCGGCCGGGCTTGGCGCCGAAAGCGAGAAGTAAGCCGCGAAAAAGCCGGGGAACGTGTGTTCCCCGGCTTTTTTATTGGTCCCATACGCCCTTTTCGGGAGGGTCCGGGAGGGGGTGACCCCCTCCCGGCCGCCGGAGGCATCTTCTCTTCTCTCTTCCCAGCTTCGCTACCCGACCACCACGTTGACCAGCTTGCCGGGCACGACGATGACCTTGCGGATGGTCTTGCCTTCGATGTGCTTGGCCACGTTGGCGTCGGCCAGGGCGGTCTTTTCGACCGCATCCTTGGCGGCGTCGCGGGGGACGTGGATCTTGCCGCGCAGCTTTCCGCCCACCTGCACCACGATTTCGACCTCGTCGGTGACGAGCGCGGCCGGATCGTGGCTGGGCCAGGGCTGTTCGATGAGCAGCTTCTTGTGCCCGATCCGCTGCCACAGCTCCTCGCAGATGTGCGGGGCGATGGGCGAGAGCACCGCCAACAGCGTGGCCACGGCCGAGGACACGGCCTTGTTGCCCTTGGGCTCGGCCCGAAGCGCCTCGACGTTGGCGTAGAGGAAATTGACCAGCTCCATGGCCGCCGCGATGGCGGTGTTGAACTGGAAGCGTTCGCGGATGTCCGCGCCGGCCTTGGCCGCGGTGGCGTGTTCGCGCCGCCGCAGTTCGGTAAAGACCGGGGGCAGGGCGTCGAGGCCCAGGGGCGCGGCCGGGGCGCAGGGATCAACGGGCGTGAGCAGGCCCGAAAGCTCCTCGGTGGCCAGCCGCCACAGACGCGACAGAAAGCGCGAGGCACCCTCGATGCCCGTGTCGCTCCACTCCAGGTCCTTTTCCGGCGGCGCGGCGAACAGGATGAACACCCGCACGGTGTCGGCCCCGTACTTGGCGATCATCACGTCCGGGTCCACCACGTTGCCCTTCGACTTGCTCATTTTCGAGCCGTCCTTGATGACCATGCCCTGGGTGAGCAGGTTGGCGAAGGGCTCGTCGAAGTTTACGTAGCCGCAGTCGCGAAGGGCCTTCACGAAAAAGCGCGAGTAGAGCAGGTGCAAAATGGCGTGCTCGATGCCGCCGATGTACTGGTCCACGGGCAGCCAGTAGCCGATCTCGGCCGGATCGAAGGGACCGTCTGTCTTGCGGGCCGAGGCGTAGCGGGCGAAGTACCAGGAGGACTCGAAAAAGGTGTCCAGGGTGTCGGTCTCGCGCCGGGCCGGGCCGCCGCAGACCGGGCAGACGGCCTCGGTGAACGAGGGCGAGACGGGCAGGGGCGAGCGGCCGTCGGGCAGCAAGGCCAGGTCGCGCGGCAGCTCCACGGGGAGGTCGGCGTCCGGCACCGGCACAATGCCGCATTTTTCGCAGTAGAGCACCGGAATGGGCGCGCCCCAGTAACGCTGGCGCGAGATGTTCCAGTCGCGCAGGCGGTAGTTGACGCTTTTCTTGCCGCGCCCGGTTTCGGCCAGCCAGTCGATGATCCTGCCCTTGGCCTCTTCGTTGGGCAGGCCCGTGAAGTCGCCGGAATCGACCAGCAGCCCGGGCTCGGCGTAGGCCGCGTCCATGCTGGCCGGATCGAGGGTGGCGTCCTTGGGGCTGATGACCACCTTGAGGGGCAGGTCGTACTTGCGGGCGAACTCGAAATCGCGCTGGTCGTGGGCCGGAACGGCCATGACCGCGCCCGTGCCGTAGCCCATGAGCACGAAGTTGGCGACGTAGATGGGAATCCGCTTGCCCGTGGCCGGGTTGATGCAATAGGCCCCGGTGAACACGCCTTCCTTTTCCAGGTCGTCGGCCCCGCGCACGATGCGGTCCATGTTGCGCACGGACTCGACAAAGGCGTTGACCGCGGTTTCCTGGGGCCTGCCCTTGATGAGCTTTTGCACGAGCGGGTGCTCGGCGGCCAGACTCATGAACGTCGCCCCGAACAGCGTGTCCGGCCGGGTGGTGAAGACGGTGATGCCCTCGGCCCCCTCGACCGGCTCGGCCAGGGCGAAGGTCAGTTCCGCGCCCACGGACTTGCCGATCCAGTTGCGCTGCATGGTGAGCACGCGTTCGGGCCAGCCGCCGGCCAGTTTGTCCAGGTCGTCCAGCAGCTCCTCGGCGTAGGCCGTGATGCGCAGGAACCATTGCTCCAGGTCCTTTTGCACCACCGGCTGGTCGCAGCGCCAGCAGCAGCCGTCGATGACCTGCTCGTTGGCCAGCACCGTGCCGCAGGTCTCGCACCAGTTCTGGGGCGAGTGCTTGCGGTAGACGAGGCCGCGCTTGAGGAAATCGAGGAAGAAGCGCTGCTCGTGGACGTAGTAGCCGGGGTGGCAGGTGGCCAGCTCCCGCCGCCAGTCATAGGAGTAGCCCAGGCGCTTGAGCTGCGTGCGCATGGAGTCGATGTTGGAGATGGTCCAGGCGGCCGGATGCAGCTTGTGCTTGATGGCGGCGTTTTCCGCCGGCATGCCGAACGCGTCCCAGCCCATGGGGTGCAGGACGTTGTGGCCTTCCATGCGCTTGAAGCGCGCCACCACGTCGCCGATGGAGTAGTTGCGCACATGGCCCATGTGAATGCGGCCCGAGGGATAGGGGAACATTTCGAGGACATAATACTTGGGCCGGGAAGGATCGGCCTCGACCTTGAAGTGGCCGCCCTCTTCCCAGATGGCCTGCCATTTTTTCTCGACGTCCTCGGGCACGTACTTGTTCATGGGAAACAGCTCCTTGGCGACGGGCGCTTGCGTCCGGCTCACGTCCTGCGGCATGGATCGATGCGGTTAGAGGTCCTTGTGGATTTCAAACTCGCCACTGTCAACGGCCTTGGCGATGGCGTCGAGAATGCCGTTGATGAAGTTGCGGGAGTTCTCGTCCCCGTAGCGTTTGGCCAGCTCGATGGCCTCGTTGAGGGCCACGCGCAGGGGGATGTCCGGCCGATGCAGGATTTCGAACACGGCCAGACGCAGGATGGTCAGCTCCACCTTGGCGATGCGCGACAGTTTCCAGTTCTTGGAAAAGCGCACGATCATGGCGTCGATTTCGCGCTGGTTGTCCCAGACGCCGGACACGAGTTCCCAGGCGAAGTCCTGGCCCATGCCGTCCTCGCCCTCGGGCACGTCGTGGGGACAGCGGGCAAAGGCCCGGTTCAGGGACCGGGCATCGGCGGCGGACTCGAAAATCAGGCCGTAAAGACACTCGAAGGCCTGCTTGCGCCCTTTGCGGCGCGAGGCCACGGGCTTTTTTTCTTCTGACTGCGGCATGATGCTCTTGGCGGCTACGGCCATGGGTTAGATTTGCTCCAGCACGCGCGCCATCTCGAGCACGGCGGCGGCGGCTTCCGCGCCCTTGTTGCCGGCCTTGGACCCGGCCCGCTCGATGGCCTGCTCCAGGGTGTCCACGGTGAGCACGCCAAAGCCCACGGGCACGTTGGTTTCGAGCATCACGTGGGCGATGCCCTTGACGCACTCGTTGGCCACGTACTCGAAATGCGGGGTGGCGCCCCGGATGACCGCGCCCAGGCAGATGACGCCCTGGTAGGCCCCGGAGGCGGCCAGCTTCCTGGCGGCCAGGGGGATCTCGAAGGCCCCGGGCACGCGCACGAGGGTGATGTCGGCCCGGTCGCCGCCGTGGCGGGTCAGGTAGTCCACGGCCCCGCCGATGAGGCGTTCGGTGATGAAGTCGTTGAACCGGCCGGCCACCAGGGCGAATTTGAGTCCCTTGGCGTCGAGCTGGCCTTCGATGGTGGAAACGTGCAGCATGGCGATTCTCCCGGACGGCGCGCCGTCCGTCTTGCGATTAAACGAAAAGCCTTCGCCCCTGTCTTATTTGGCGTCCGCGTCGGGATTCGGCAGATGGAGCAGGTGCCCCATGCGGTCGCGCTTGGTGGTCAGGTAGCAGGTGTTCTCGGCGCAGGGGCAGGTTTCGATGGCCACCCGGTCCACGACCTCCAGGCCGTAGCCTTCCAACCCGACGATCTTCTTGGGGTTGTTGGTCATCAGCCGCATCTTGGTGACGCCCAGTTCGACCAGGATCTGCGCCCCGGTGCCGTATTCGCGCAGGTCGGCCTTGAAGCCGAGCTTCAGGTTGGCGTCCACGGTGTCGAGGCCGCGTTCCTGCAGGGCGTAGGCCTTGATCTTGTTGGCCAGCCCGATGCCCCGGCCCTCCTGGCGCATGTAGAGGATGACGCCCTTGCCCTCGGCCTCGATCATGCGCATGGCCTCGTGGAGCTGGTTGCCGCAGTCGCAGCGCAGCGAGCCGAACACGTCGCCGGTCAGGCATTCGCTGTGCACGCGCACGAGCACGGGCTCGCCGGGATGGATGTCGCCCTTGACCAGGGCGATGTGGGTCTTGTTGTCGGAGCTGGCCTCGAAGGCGATGGCCCGGAAGGTGCCGAACGCCGTGGGCAGGCCGGCCTCGGCCACCTTGGTCACGGCGGTGTGGCCGAATTTCATGCGGTAGCGGATGAGATCGGCAACGGTGGCGATCTTGATGCCGTGCTTCTCGGCAAATTCCTTGAGATCCGGCATCCGGGCCATGTTGCCGTCCTCGCGCATGATCTCGCAGATCACGCCGGCCGGCTTGAGCCCGGCCAGTCGGGCCAGGTCCACCGAGCCTTCGGTCTGGCCGGCCCGGTCGAGCACGCCGCCATCCTTGGCCCGCAGGGGGAAAATGTGACCCGGGGTGACCAGATCGTCGGGACCGGCCCCGTCGGCCACGGCGGCCAGGATGGTGGTGGCCCGGTCGAAGGCCGAAATGCCGGTGGACACGCCGACCTTGGCTTCGATGGACACGGTGAAGCCCGTGCCGAACGGGGACTTGTTGTCGGCGGTCATCATGGGCAACCCGAGCTGGTCGACCAGATTGGGGGCCAGGGACAGGCAGATGAGGCCGCGTCCGTGGGTGGCCATGAAATTGATGATTTCGGGCGTGACCTTTTCGGCGGCGATGGTGAGGTCGCCTTCGTTCTCACGGTCTTCGTCGTCGACGAGGATGACCATCCGTCCGGAACGGATCTCCTCGATGGCTTCCTCGATGGGGCTGATGGGCATGGTGGGTTCCTCGTTCTTGGCGCCTTGGGCGACCTCTGTGGAAAAGACCAAAGACCCGGGCTGGCCGGGTCCAAGGGGGAATTAGCCTACGCGACCGGGACTGGCAAGGCAAGAGCGGCAAGGCGCCTCCGGCGGGGGAAGGGAAGACGCCTCCGGCGGCCGGGGGGCA
>JAFABC010000069.1 GCA_023426275.1 Pseudomonadota bacterium
CTCTTCTCTTTTCCTCAATTCCTGTAGGCCGCGCCGGCGCGCAGGGCTTCGGCGTTTTTCGGAATCAGGTGGCTGTAGTGCTTGGAGATGACGTGATTGAGGCTTTCGATCACGACATCGAGCGGCAGGATGTCCGTGGCGTTGATGTAGGCGCCAAGGGCCACCATGTTGGCCATACGGGTGTTGCCCAGGCCGTCGGCGATCTCGTTGGCGGGCACGGCCACGACTTTGAGGCGCTTGTCGTCGGCCAGGGCGGCGTCGATGAGCGAGGCGTTGAGCACGAGCACGCCGCCGTCGACGATCTGGGGCTGGAACTTGTCCAGCGAGGGCCGGTTCATGATGATGCAGCTTTTGGGGCTTCTGATGATGGGCGAACCGATGGCGTCGTCGGAGACGACGACGGTGCAGTTGGCCGTGCCGCCGCGCATTTCCGGGCCGTAGACCGGAATGTAGGTGACGTTGAGGCCGTGCTCCATGCCGGCGTAGGCCAGCAGGTTGCCGATGAGCATCACGCCCTGGCCGCCGAAACCGGCCATGATCACGTCCTGATACAAACTCATGGCGCTAGTCCTCCTTGGCCGCGTCCTTGTAGACGCCAAGCGGAAAGCCGGGGATCATTTCCTTGGTCACGCGTTCGTTGGCGGCCACGGGGGTGACTTTCCAGTTGGTGGGACAGGTGGCGAGCACCTCGACGAACCCGAAGCCTTCTCCATTGAGCTGGACTTCGAAGGCCCGGTGCAGGGCGCGCTTGGCCTGGGCCATGTTCTTGATGGAATTGACGGCCACCCGGGCGCTGTAGGCCACGCCGTCGAGGCCGGCAATGATTTCGGCCATGCGGATGGGACCGCCCTCGCGCTCGGCGCAGCGGCCGGCGGGACAGGTGGTGGTCTTCTGGCCGATCATGGTGGTGGGGGCCATCTGGCCGCCGGTCATGCCGTAGACGGTGTTGTTGACGAACACGATGGAGATGCGTTCGCCCCGGTTGGCGGCGTGCATGACTTCGGCCAACCCGATGGAGGCCAGGTCGCCGTCGCCCTGGTAGGCCATGACGAAGGCGTCTGGCCGGGCGCGCTTGACGCCGGTGGCCACGGCCGGAGCCCGGCCGTGCGGGGCCTCGACGGTGTCGACGAGGATATAGTTGTACAGAAACACCGAGCAGCCGATGGAGCTGACGGCGATGGTCTTTTTGACCAGATCGAAGCTCTCCAGGCACTCGGCCACCATGCGGTGGATGACGCCGTGCTGGCAGCCCGGGCAATAGTGGGTGGGCACGTCGGCCAGGACGGCCGGACGGTCGAAAACCAGCTCTTCTCGCAGTTCAGGCACAGATGACATGTTAGGCCCCCTTTGCGGCCGCCCGGATGGGCTCCACGAATTCATCCGGCGTGGGCAGGTTGCCGGGGAAGACGCCGTAAAATTCGGAATCGGCCAGACCGCGCACGGCCAGGCGCACGTCGTCGACCATCTGGCCCAGGTTGTGTTCGATGGTCAGGAAACGTTTGCCAGCGGCGGCCAGGGCGCGCAGCTTCTCGTCCGGGAAGGGGAACAACGTGATGGGCCGCAGCAGGCCCACCTTGACGCCCTCGGCCCGCAGCAGGCGCACGGCCGACTTGGCGATGCGACCGATGGAGCCGTAGGCCACGACCACGAGGTCGGCGTCGGCGGTTTCGAAGTCCTCGAACAGGACCTCGGACTGCATGGCCTCGTATTTCTTCTGGAGCAGGCGGTTCTGGCCGGCCAGGGCGCCGTCTTCCAAAAACAGCGACTTCAGCAGCCTGGGGGCGCGTTCGCCGCGTCCGGTCAGCTTCCAGTCGCCGCCCTCCTCCGGGTCCACGGTCAGCGGCTCGCGCGGGGTGACGGGCTCCTTCATCTGGCCGACGATGGCGTCGCCCAGGATGAGGACGGGATTGCGATATTTATAGGCCAGTTCGAAGGCCGTGAAGGTCAGGTCGTAGCATTCCTGGCAGGTGGCCGGGGCCAGGACCAGGGTGCGGTAGTCGCCGTGGCCGCCGCCCTTGACCGACTGGAAATAGTCGCCCTGGGAGGGGCCGATGTCGCCGAGACCGGGACCGCCGCGGTTCATGTTGACGATGACCCCGGGCAACTCCGAGCCGGCCATGTAGGAAATGGCTTCCTGCATCAGCGAGACCCCGGGGCTCGACGAGGTGGTCATGGCCCGGATGCCGCAGGCGGCCGCGCCAAGCAGCATGTTGGAGGCGGCGACTTCGGATTCGGCCTGGACAAAGGCGCCGCCGGCGGCGGGCATGGCCGAGGAGAGCATCTCCGGGATGTCGTTTTGCGGGGTGATGGGATAGCCGAAATAGCAGCGGCAACCGGCGGCCAACGCACCCTGGCCGATGGCCTCGTTGCCTTTGATGAAGA
Source organism: Pseudomonadota bacterium (assembly GCA_023426275.1). Lineage (GTDB taxonomy): Bacteria > Desulfobacterota > Desulfovibrionia > Desulfovibrionales > Desulfovibrionaceae > Solidesulfovibrio. The sequence goes on from JAFABC010000069.1 coordinate 2,383, forward strand.
CGCGTTTGGCCGACATCAGTCGTTCTCCTTGGCTTTGCTTTTCACGCTACGCCAGACCTTGATGGCCACGTCGGGACACATCTGGGCGCAGGCGGCGCACCCCGTGCACTTGTCCTTTTCGGCCTCCGGGACCTCGGCCACCTTGTAGCCCTTGGCGTTAAAGCGCGAGGAGGCGGCGATGATGGACTTGGGGCAGACCTGCACGCACAGCAGGCAGCCTTTGCACCGTTCCTCGTCGATGACAATATGCGACATCGGTTCACTCCTTTGCGGGCGAATCGGGCGTGGGACAAAGTCCAGATACCGGGAGAGCCCGCCGCTCCCCGTGCCCGAAAGCTCCTTGACGGTGGGAAACGCCGCCGGACGTCACAGCACCAGCATGGCGTCGCCGTAGGAAAAAAATCGATAGCCGGCGGCGATGGCCTGCGCGTAAGCGGCCAGCAGACGCCGCCTTCCGGCCAGGGCGGCCAGCATAATCACCAGGGATGATCCAGGCAAATGGAAATTCGTGACCATGCCGTCGAGCACGCGAAAGGTGTAGCCGGGGCGGATAAAAATGTCGGTCTGACCGGCAAAGGCCGTGATTTCACCGGCTTCGCGCACCACGCCCTCCAGGGTGCGGGCGGCGGTGGTGCCGACGGCCACCACCGGCCGGCCCTCACGTTTGGCCGCCAGCACGGCCGCGGCCGTTTGCGCCGGCACCTCGATCCACTCCTTGTGCATGGCGTGTTCGCGGATGTCGGCCACGCGCACCGGGGAAAAGGTGCCGATGCCCACATGGCAGGTGACGGCGGCAAAGCCGAAGCCGCGCGCCCGCAGCCGGTCGATCAGCGCTGCGGTGAAATGCAGGCCGGCGGTCGGGGCGGCGGCGGAACCGAGCTTGTCGTCGCGGGCGTAGACGGTCTGGTAGGTCGTCCGATCGTCGGCGTCGTCGGGCCGGCGGATGTAGGGCGGCAGGGGCACATGGCCGATGCGGCCCAGGATGTCCGGCAGCTCGCCGCGCCAGGACAGGACGAATTCGGTGTGGCCGAAGGCGCCGCGCCGGGTGGTGGTCAAAAAGAGGTCGGGATCGAAGTCCACGCGATCACCGGGTTTGGGCGGCCGCGACACCTTGAGCAGCCCCGCCGCCGGGGCCGTGCGCCAGCCCGTGTCCGGGTCGGTGGCCGGCGCCAGCAGGGCCACGGGCGTGGTCAGCAGCAGCTCGGCCGCGCCGCCGGTCGGTTTGCGGCCGAAAAGCCGCACCGGCGCGACCTTGGTGTTGTTGACCACGAGCAGCGCGCCCCGGGGCAGCAGGTCGGGGAGGTCGGAAAAGACCGCGTGGCCGGTCGCGCCCGTGGCCCGGTCGAGGGTCATGAGTTTGCAGGCATCGCGCGTTTCGCAGGGACGATTGGCGATATGGCCTTCGGGCAGCTCGAACCGGTAGGCGTCGAGCAGGTCGTCGGGCCCGGGAGGGGTTTGCAGCGACAAGGGGGAAATCCAGTTTCTGAGGTTAGGGTTGCGCGCGCCGGCCGGGCAGGCCGGCCGCGACCAGGGCGGCCATGCGTTCCATGGCCGTGGCCATGGGGGGACAATCGCCCGTCTCTGCGGCCACGGAGGTCATGACCACGCCCGAAAGACCGCAGGGCACGATGGCGTCGAACACGGTCAGGTCGTTGTCCAGATTGATGGCGATGCCGTGGGTGGCCACGCCGCGCGAGATGTGGATGCCGAGGGAGGCGATCTTGCGCTCCCCGACCCACAGCCCCAGCGGCTGCTGTCGGCAGACCGCGTCCACGCCGCAGGCGGCCAGCAGCTCCCGGCCCCGCTCCAGCAGCCAGGCCACGAACGTCCTGACGCCAAAGCCCAGGGGACGCAGGGGCACGACCGGATAGACGACCAGCTGGCCGGGGTTGTGGGCCGTGGCCCCGCCGCCCCGGTCGGTCTGGACCACCGTCACCCCGGGCGGCGCCGCCAGCACCTTGTTGATGGGCTTGTTGCCCCCAAGGGTGATGACGGGCTCATGCTCCAGGATGAAAATCGTCCCGGCCGCCGCGCCGGCCTTGACCGCCGCGGCCGTTTCCCGTTGCAAGGCCAGGGCGGCGTCATAGGCCACGCGGCCGAGAATGCGGATGTCCGGCATCACTTCAGGCATGATGCCGCCCGCTTCGCGCCGACAGCAAAACGGCCCGGCACGTCCAACAACCGCGCACCCGCATTGGCACCTCCAGGACGCGTCCGCCCGCCTCTGACGACCGGCGCGCCGGCCGTTTTTTAGCCGAGGCGTCGCGGCGAGGCAACCAAAGGCGCGTCAAAAGAAATGTCACATTTTTTCCTTTGCCAAGGCGTCGATTATCCGGTGAAATGTCACCAAGAGTCCCCCCATGAAACACCACGCGTCCCACTCCGCCGTTTCCGGCAGCCTGGACGGCTTTGTCACGCTCATGGCCGCAGCCACCGAACACCGGCGGCAGGCCGCCCGCGCCATCCTGGCCGGCCGGCCGCTGCCGCCGGAGATTCCCGCCGCCCTGGGCCGGGCCCGGGACGAGCTGGACGACGCCCTCGACCGCGACGGCGTGGCCGAGCTGACCCGCGAGGAAGACCAGCCCCTGCGCCTGGACCTGTCCGAGGAAACCGCCCAGCTCGACAACGACGTCGTCTACCTGGAAGAGGGCCGCGAAGCCCTGCTGCGCCATCTGGCCAAGCGCCACCACGGCTTTCGCGACGCCGTGCGCCGGGGGCTGCGGGACATCGCCAAGCACGGCGTGCACCTGCTTCTCTGCGACGCCGACGCCCTGTTTCGCGCGCCGGGGCAACGTTTTCTCACGGCCGTGCAGCCGGTGTGGAACGCCGTGGCCCTGGGCCGGTTCGCCGCCGCCCGGTCGGCCCGGCCGGTGCTGTGGACCGACGCCCCCCTCGCCGGGCCGGGGCTGGCCGAGCTCGTCACCATGCCGCCGCGCGCCTTCACCTGGGCCGCGTCCCTGGGCCGGCAGATCGTGGACGAGGCCGGCCATGAAAGCGCCTGGCCGCTCTCACCGCAAAAAGCCGCCCTGCTCGAATCCATCAACGCCCGGCTGGCCATGCTGCTGGCCGACCCGAGCTGGAGCGCCTTCGCCTACGTGGGCTCGGGCCTGCAATTCCGGCGCGGCGAGACCGTGGTGGCCCGGCAGGACAGCCGGGAGAGCGTGGACGAGGAGGCCTCCCTGGCCCTGCTCGAACACGTGCACGACGTGGTGGACGCCGTCGATCCCGAACGCGAACATTTCCGGGTCGAGGACGACGGCCGCGACGTGGTCGTCACCCCGACCGCCAGCCAGCGGGACCAGGGCCAGGAGTTCACCCCGGCCGAAGGGCTGGCCGCCGTGGAACGGGCGTTGTCCCTGGACTTCGGCCAGGGACCGCATCTCGTGTGCTGCGGCGGCGCGTCGGGCCTCAGGCTGCTGGCCGGGCTCATGGAAAAAACACAGGATCTGGCCTGCCTGTTCGTCACCGACCGCGAGGATCTCGGCCGGCAGGCCCGCGAGCTGTGCCCCAACACCGCCGTGGTCGGCCACCCGGACGTGGCCGCCGCCGTCTTCTCCGCCGCCGCGCCCTAGGGGCGGACGGTGGGGGCGCCTCCGCGTCTTCCCTTTTCCAGGACAGAGACGTCAATCGACCCTGGTATTGTCGATCCAGTGCTTGCGGTAGAAGTAGACGGTCATGCCGATGATGGTCGCGCCCATCAGGGCCATGAGCGCGTAGAGCCCCCAGGACGAGCTGCGAAACGGCAGGTTGTCGAAATTCATGCCGTAAAAGCCGACCAGGAAATTGAGCGGCAGGAAAATGGTGGCCACGAGCGTCAGATACTGGCCCACCGCGTTCATGCGCAGTTCGGCCTTGGTCATGGACAGCCCGACCATCTCCGAAAGCATCTCGCGCAACGTCTCCACGGCGTCGAGGACCTGATAGACGTCCTGGCGGATATCGTTCCAGAGCAGCGAGGCCGTTTCCGAGGACGCGGCCGCCTCGGTCACGTAGCGGCCCAGCACCTCCCGCAACGGCCACAGGGACCGGTGCAGGAACAACACCTCGCGCTTGAGCCGGTACGTCTCGTTGAGCAGCTCGTTGCCGCCATTGTCCAGAATGCCCTGCTCCAGTTCCTCAATGTCCTCGGCCAGCCGGCCGAGCGTCAAAATATACTGATCGAGCACCGCCGCGATCAGGGCGTGGGTCAGGTGTTCGCCGCCCCGCCTGACCAGCCGCCCGCCTTTTTCCAGACGTCCGGCCAGGGTGTCCCAGATGTTGGGTTCGCGCTCCTGAAAGGTCAGCACGCGGTTTTGCCGGGCCACGATGCAGACCTGCTCGGCCAGCACCCGCCGACGTTCCTCGTGGTAGCCCAAAAGACGCAGCAGCACGAAGACGCCGGCTTCGTACTCCTCGATGACCGGCCGATGGCCCGTGTCCAGCACGTCGTCCACCAGCAGCGGATGCAGGCCGTAACAGTCGGCCACGCCCCGCACGAAGGATTCGTCGTGCAGCCCCAGCACCCGCACCCAGATGATCTTGCCCGGCGGCGGTTCCGGCGGCAGCTGTTCGGGATCGTCATAGCGGCGCACCGTCACCGTGGCCGCATCATAGGTGTAGAGCAACACATACGGGGCAAACGTCTGCCGCTCGGGAAAGGCGGATTCCCCGATCGTGACGTCCCCGGCCTCACGCGCCCGCCTTTTGAACCGCTCCAGCATGACACAGCCTTACCCGGGCCCGGAGAGGAAGAAAAGAGGCCTCCGGCGGCCGGGGGGCATGATGCCCCCCGGGCCCCCTCGAAGGGGGGATGCGGTACGAAGCGACGCTGGCGCACCTTGTCGGCGCATTTTTCCCCAGGCTTTGCC
>JAFABC010000212.1 GCA_023426275.1 Pseudomonadota bacterium
CTCCATCGGGGGGCATGATGCCCCCCGAATCCCCTCGCCGGGAAAGGCAAGCAGTTTTTTTCCGGTCCCTTTGGTTCTGGGCGTTTTTTTTTTCGCCGGCTTTGCGGCGAAACAAAAAACGCCCAGAACCAAAGGGGCCCGGGGGGGATTATTCCCCCCGGCCGCCGGAGGCATCTTTTTCTTCCCGGTCTTACCTGAGTTGCAAAATCCGGGTGACGGCCTTGCCGGGGATGCTCACGATGCCTTGCAGCACGCGGTAGACCATGTCGCCCAGGATCTTGCTGCGGTCGATGGTCAGCTTGGGGCCGTCGAGGGGCCCGATGATGGTGGCCGGCACTTTTCCCCCCTCGGCCAGGGCTGCCTGGAGGGACAAATTGATGCTTTCGTCGCGCAGGTCCACGAAGCCCTTGCCGGTGACGCGCATCCGCGGACTCTCGATACGAAAATCCTCGCTCTGGGCCACCCCGCCCTTGGACAGCCAGGACGAGGAAAAGACGTCGAAGGGAATGCGTTCGGGCTGGGACTGCTCCCCGGGCTTGGACGCCGGTTCGTGGACCTTGAGGTTGCCCCGGGTGATTTGCAGGCTGGCGTTGCCGGCCAGATTGCCGCGCAGTTCCTCCTCGTTTTCCCCGCTGGTGCGGGCGGCCAGGATAAAGGTGGCCGAGCCGGAATCGAGGGTGTTGCCCTCGGCCCAGTCCCATAGGAACTTTGAAATTTCAATGCTTTCGAGCTTGAGTTCGATGAGCATCTTCAGCGCCGTGTCCCGGGCGTCGCCCCGGATATCGGTGGCGAACCGGCCGCCGTAAAAGCGCGGCGACACCTGCCGGTAGCGGAAGCGGCCGTGGTGCACGCCGGCCGTCACGGTGCTGGCGTCGAAGGTCACGTTGCCTTTCTTGAGCCAGCCCAGGTGCAGGTCCGCGTCGAGGTCGAGCTCGCGCAGGAGCCGCAGATTGAGCGGTTTTCGCCGTTCGGCCAGGGACGGCGGCCCCGAGGTCGGTTGTCGGGGGAAATAGGCGTCCCAGTCCAGCCGGTCCACGCGCAGGTCCCATTTGCCGCGCTTGGGATCGTAGCCGGCAACCACCCCCGTGCCGGTGATGTCCACATCGTCCACGGTCACGGCCAATCGGTTGACGTGCAGGGACTCCGGGGCGGCCGCACCGGAAAGCGACACCGTGGCTTTGGTCAGCCGGTCGGCGGCCAGCCCCTGCGGCAGCGCGATGCCCCAATCAGCCAGAATCCGGCGGGGTTCCAGGGCCCCGGTTTGCAGACTGAAGGTCGTCGGGCTCTTGTCCGCGCCCTTGCGGGCGAGCTTGAGCGTGGCCGGCAGGCCGCCGGCGTTGACGTGCAGGCCGGAGGCGGAAAACCCGCCCGCGCCGTCCAGCACGGCCTTGCCCGCCAGGGTGATTTTCAGGGGTTTGGCCGGGCGCAGCCAGCCCGAGCCTTCGATGGTCAGCGGCGTATTGGCCGGCGGCCCGGCCGTGTCGAGGTCCACCGGGCCGGACACGGTCAGGCGCATGTCGTGCAGTCCCAGCCCCTCGCCCACCGTGGCCACGAGGCTGGCCTCGCACGGAAAGGCGGTGGTCGATTTCCGACGGCCCTTGAGCGTCAGCACGGCCTTGGGACTGGTCAGCTTTGTTTTGTTCGCACCCTCGCCCAGGTGCAGTTGGGTCGAGGTGGCCTCGACGGTTGCCTGCAAACTGGCCGGGTGTTTGGCGTTGCCCAGGGTGGCGTCGATGTCGGCCTTGGCCGTCAGCGGACCGGAAAGGGCCAGGGAACCGGGGAGTCCGGGCAGCCGGGCGGCGGCCGCGCCCGAGACCTGCACATCGCCCGCCACGTGGCCCGTGGCGTCCACATCGATCTTTCCCGACAGCTTGCCGCCGAAAAGCTCCCCGCCCGTGACGGCGGCCTCGGTGCGACCGTTGGCCACGGTCAGGCCCAGGGCGACATTGCGGGCTTCGACGCCCCGGGCGGTCAGCCGGCCCAGGCGCAGCTTGCCCGAGGCGCGCGGCCCGCTTCCCTTGTTTGCCCCGTTCGCGCCGCCGGAAGCCGTTTCCGCGCCGGGCAGGGCGGCATGGTCCAGGTCCAGGGCGTCCATGGCGAGATCGAAGTGCAGGCCCTTGTCCGAACCCGCCTCATAGGTGATCTGCCCGCGCAGCGGCGCGCCGTTGATGGTGGCCTCCATGCCGGTCAGCGTGGCCCGGGCCAGCACACGGCCCGGCCCCGGCGCCAGGGAAAAGGCGCTCTTGATGTCCAAAGCGGGCGCGTGGCCGAGTCCGCCGGCCAGGCCGAGGGCGGCCAGGGCCGTGTCCGGGTCCGGGCTTTCGGCCAGCAGATCGCCCTTGGCTCCCGAGGCGCGCAGCCGGCCGAGCAGCCGGACCCGGCTCGGCGCGGGCGGACGGCCGGCCTGGACGGCTGCGCCGGAACCCGGGACCCGGGGCAGGGGCTGGACGGCGGCCCGGATGTCGAGCCCCAGGCTCTCCGACGGACCGTGGGGCTGGCCGGAGCCATCCGGGGCGGGGGGCAGGCCGGCGTCGAAGCGGGCGTCCAGGGAGACGAGTCCCCCCGGCAGGGCGATGGACACCGGGGCCAGCCGCAACAGCCCGTCCCGACCCTGGCCGGTGGCGTAGGCCTCGGTCAGCTCCCGGTTGGCCAGCCGGCAGTGGCGCAGGGCCAGCCGCACGTCGAGCCGGCCCGTGGTGGGCCAGGGCATGGGCCAGGGCCAGGAGGCCCGCCCGGACAGGCCGGGCAGGGCGTCGAAATCGACGTCCTCGGCCGACAGGTCGGCGTTGACCACCGGGGACGGACCCGGGACGAAGCGTCCCGAGGCTTCGATGCGGCCCTGGGGCAGGTGCAGGGCAAAGGAGTCCACGGTCAGGCCCGAGGCGTCGGCCGTGGCTGTCAGCCGGGCCTTGGCCCGGGGCGTGCCTTGCGCGTCCGGGGCGCTGGCCTCGAAGCGGACGCCGGCCGCGCCCGGCTGGGCCGGTTCGACCGGTTTGGCCGGCGGCGCGGCCACGAGGCTGCCCGGGGCGGTGGCCGGCGTCAGACCGAGGATTTCCCGCCACGAGCCGTTCATGTCCAGGTCCAGGGACAAATCGGTGCGGGCCGCTGGCGCGCGCAGCGGCCGGGACAGCGTTGCCTCGCCGGTCAGGCGCGCGCCGGGCAGGCGGGCGTCGATGCCGGTCAGGGACAGCACGTCCGTTGTCGGGTCGTAGGCGGCGGTCAGGCGTGACACCACGCGTGTGGGCGTGGCTCCGCCCGGGGCCAGGGGCCGGTGCAGCACCAGCCCGGTTTCCACCAGGGTGTCGTGCAGGCGGAAGGCGCCGGTGGCCGGGTCCAGGGCGGCCTTGCCGCCGGCGTGGCATTCGAGCTGCCCGTCCGGGAGCAGCCCGTCGGCCCGAAAGGCCAGGGAAAAGGAGAACGGCTGGCCGCGTCCGGTCTTGAGCTGGACGTCGCGCAGGGCCATGGTGCGGCCGGTCGTGGCGTCGGAAAAGTCCACGGAGGCGTTTTCCAGCCGGATGTCGCGGGGTTCCAGGGCGAATTCCCAGCCCGGGGCCTCGGCCGAGGCCGTCACCCTGGCCGCGGTCAGGTCTTCCCAGTTGCCGCGCCCGGCGGCGTTGCGGCGCAGATGCAGCGTCAGATCGCGCACCCGCACCGAGCCCGGCGAAACCACATGGCGCGTCAGGGGCAGCATGCGGATGGTCATTTCCAGCCGGCGCACGGCCACCATGGGGCGGTCGCCGAACCCCGGGGCCTCGGCCACGGTCACCGGTCCCATGGTCAGGCCGAACCAGGGGGCGAACATCACCGACACCTCGCCCTCGATGGTCACCTTGCGCCCCAGGGCGTCGGACAGGGCCTGTTCGGCGATGGTGCGCAGCCGCGCCGCCCCGATCATTTCCCGGGCGACCAGCGGCAGCACGAACACGAGCAGCACGGCGCAGATGGCCACAAGGGCGATCAGGCGTGGCAGGCGGCGGATCTTGCGCGCGATTTTCGGCGGCTCGGGCGTGGTGGTCGGCATGGACGTCGTCCTAGGGCCGGACCCGTGCGACAGGCTGGCGACAGGTTGGAGATGGCGCGGAATTCACGCTGGGCCTCGCATCGGACGGTCGAACGCGGGACCGGGCCTACAGGCTGACGCTGAAGCCCGTGCGCCCCGGCAGCCCCCGTTGGGACTCCACGATGCACTGTCGTCCGTTTTTCGTCGCGAGCAGATACGAGGCGTTCGCGTTGACGTCGTTGACGGAGATGGTCCAGCCCCGGGACTTGAGGTCCTTGGCGTAGAACGCGGCAATGGCCGATGGAGGCTGGCCCGTTTCGAAGGTCACCACCGTGGCCTTGGGGAAGCGGAAGATTTTTTTGAATTCCGCTCCGGGAAACACGCCCGCCCGGTTGCCCAACACGGCCCGGTAATCGTCCTGGGCCCGGGCGGGGGCCCCGCCGAGGGCCACGCAGACAAGGACCGTCAGGACAAGCGGCAAAAGGCGCGCGAAAAAACGGACGGGCACGACAAGCCTCCTTATAACCGCATCCTTTTTGCAACGTTCCCGCCCCGAAGTCAAAGCCGGGAGGGGGAGGGAACGGACTTGCCGTTTTCAAAAATCCATGTATTTTCGTTCAAAACCACATGTTGGAGCGCGCATGCGAAAGACGACGCTGGCAATTCTGCTCCTTATGGGCGTTCTGCTCGCGGCAGGTCCCGGTTGCACCAGGGAGACCGGCGGCGGCGAGGCCCGCTATCTGAATCAGTTCTCCACGGTCTGGCAGCACTGCCACACGCTCGGACTCTACGAAGCCAAGGTGGAATCGGTGACCGCATTGCCCAATGGCAACAAACGCGTGGTCATCAGCTATCTGTTCGATAACGGCATGGTGCCGGATCAGGGCCGGGCGGCCATGCTGGTGGCCTCCTCGGGCCGGCTGGCCAGCGACTGCATCCTGGATCTGGCCACCAACATGTGCCTGTGCGGGGCCAGGAAGGACTGGCACGACGGTCCCTAGACCCTGTTTCGCGCACGGCGCCCGGATCGCGGCGACGGTCGGCCACGCCCCCGTTGCCGCGCCCGCATTCCGCCCCCCTCTTGAAAGACGGGACGATCCCCGCTATGTCCCGGTCTTCACGCACAAGCCACTCCAGACAAAGGCGACGGTATGTCCAAAGTTTATCTTCTCGGGGCCGGTCCCGGCGATCCGGGCCTTTTGACGCTTCGCGCCAAGGACATCCTGTCGCGCGCCGACGTCGTGGTCTACGACTATCTGGCCAACAAGGCCTTTCTCGAGTTCGCCCGGCCGGACGCGGAAGTCTATTACGTCGGTAAAAAGGGTGGTGACCACACCCTGCCGCAGGATAAGATCAACGAGCTGCTCGTGGCCATGGCCTCGTCCGGCAAGATGGTGGCCCGGCTCAAGGGCGGCGACCCCTACGTGTTCGGTCGCGGCGGCGAGGAAGCCGAAGAGCTGGTGGCCGCCGGCTGCCCCTTCGAGGTCGTGCCCGGCGTGCCCTCGGCCGTGGCCGCGCCGGCCTATGCCGGCATCCCCATCACGCACCGGTCCTTTTGCTCGTCGGTGTCGTTTATCACCGGCCACGAGGACCCGGGCAAGGCCGAAAGCTCACTCAACTGGAAGGCCTTCGCCACCTCCGGGTCCACCCTGGTCTTTTTCATGGGGGTGAAAAACCTCCCGAGCATTTCCAAGAACCTCATCGAGGCCGGCCTGCCCGGTGACACCCCGGCCGCCCTGGTGCGCTGGGGCACCACCTGCCGCCACAAAAGCCTCGTCGCCACCGTGGCCACCATGCCCGAGGAGGCCGCGCGCCAGGGCTTCACCCCGCCGTCGCTGTTTATCGTCGGCGGCGTGGTCTCCCTGCACGACACGCTGTCCTGGTACGAGAAACGGCCCCTGCTCGGCCAGGGCGTGGTCGTCACCCGCAGCCGGGCCCAGGCCAGCGACCTCGTGCGCCTGCTGTCCGAGCAGGGGGCCTGCTGCTACGAGTTCCCCTCCATCGAGATCGCGCCCCTGCTCGATCCCTCGCCCGTGCACGAGGCCATCGGCGCCCTGTTCAACTACGACTGGGTGGTCTTTACCTCGGCCAACGGGGTCAACTGCTTTTTCAACGAAATCGACGCCCTGGAGCTCGACGCCCGAGTGCTCGCCGGCATCCGCGTGGCCGCCATCGGGCCGGCCACGGCCCAGGCCCTGGCCAGACGCGGCATCCGGGCCGATTTCGTGCCCAAGCGTTTCGTGGCCGAATCCGTGGTCGAGGGGCTGCTCTCCCATGGCGCGGCCGGGGCTAAGATCCTCATCCCCCGCGCCCGTGAGGCCCGGGAGGTGCTGCCCGAACGGCTGTGCGAGGCCGGCGCCGACGTCACCGTGCTGCCCGTGTACGACACCAAGCCCGTGGAGCAGGACCCGGCCGAGATCGTCGAGGCCATCAAGTCCGGCGAAATCCGCTACGTCACCTTTGCCAGCTCCTCCACGGTCACCAACTTCTTCGCCAGCATCGCCCCGGAACTGCTCAAGGAAGCCGGCGTGAAAACGGCCTGCATCGGGCCCATCACCGCCAAGACCCTTGGCGAGTACGGCTTCACCCCGGATGTCATGGCCCAGGCCTACACCGTGCCGTCCCTGGCCGAGGCCGTCATCGCCGACGCCCTGGCCGCCGTCGGAGGCGCGTCGTGAGCCTGCCCGTCGCCGTCCTGGTTTCCGGTTCGGGCTCGAACCTGCAATCCATCATCGACCACATCGAGGCCGGCCACATCGACGCGCGCATCACCGCCGTCATTTCCAACAAGGCCGACGCCTACGGGCTGACCCGGGCCCGCAAGCACGACATCCCGGCCCTGGCCCTGCCCCACGACGCCTACCCCGACCGGGCGGCCTTCGACGCCGCCCTGCTCGCCGCCGTGCGCGACTCCGGGGCCGAGGCCGTGGTCCTGGCCGGGTTCATGCGCATCCTCGGCAGCGATTTCGTGGCCGCCTATCGCGATCGCATCATCAACATCCATCCGGCCCTGCTGCCGAGCTTCCCGGGCCTGCACGGCCAGGGCGACGCCGCCGCCTACGGCGTGACCATTTCCGGGGCCACCGTCCATTTCGTGGACGAAAAGATGGATAACGGCCCCATCATCATCCAGGCCGCCGTGCCGGCCCTGCCCGATGACGACGCGGGGAGCCTTGGCGCGCGCATCCTGGCCTTCGAACACCGGATTTACCCCCAGGCCCTGGCCTGGCTGGCCGCCGGCCGGCTGACCATCGACGGCCGCAAGACGCGGCTGGCCCCGGCCGACGTTCCCCCGGCCGACCTCGCCGCCGCCGGCCCGTGTCTGGTCAACCCGCCGCTGGAGCGGGGATTTTAGGGAAGACGCGGAGAAGACGAGGACAAGACGAAGAGGAAGATGCCTCCGGCGGCCGGGGGGATAATCCCCCCCGGACCCCCTTGATGCCGGGC
>JAFABC010000291.1 GCA_023426275.1 Pseudomonadota bacterium
AGAACAGGCTCAGCCCCATGTCTCCGGTCTTGGCGCATTCCTCGGCGTGGACGTTTAAAAAGGCTTCCTCCCAGCGGAAGACGTGGTCCACCACGTTGCTGAGGATCTTGGACCAGATGTCGGGGAACCGCTCGGCGGTCTTGAGAAATTTTTCCTTGGACAGCACCAGGCACTCGACGTCGGTGACCGCCTGGGCGCCGTAGAGCGCCTTGGTGTGGGCCAGCAGGCCGAGGCCGCCGAAAAACGAGCCTTCCGCGCGCCGGGGCAGGGTCACGGTGCAATCCCCCACTTCCCGGGTCATTTCCACCTGGCCGCACAGCAGGAAGAAGCAGCGGTCGAGGGGTTCGCCCTGCTCGAAAAGGGCTTCGCCGGCGACGAACGATTCGCGGCCGGACAGGTAGGCCAGCACCTTGATCACGTCCAGCGGCACGCCGTTGAACATCGGCTGCTCGCGGAGGATATCCAGACAGTCGTTGAATCGACAGCCCTTACCTTGCGGCTGATCCGTGGACAAGCTCATAGAGCATCCCCTTTTTTTCCATAAGCGCGGCATAGGAGCCGGTTTCGACGATGCGTCCGGCCTTCATCACGGCCACCTTGTCGAAGTTCTTGATGGTGTCGAGGCGATGCACCACGGAAATGACCGTGGAGTGCCCCTTCCACTTGGATTCGAGCAGGTTCTGGATGCGCGACTGGGAGGCGTTGTCCAGGGCCGCCGTGGCCTCGTCCAGGATGAGGATGGGCGGCTCCTTGAGAAACGCCCGGGCCAGGGCCACCTTCTGCCGCTGGCCGCCCGAAAGCCGGTCGCCGCTGGAGCCCACCTGGAAGTCCAGGCCGATTTCCAGGATGCGTTCGAGCATGTCCTCCTCGATGAGCAGGCTGACGATGGTTTTCTGAATCTGGTCCAGAACCTTGGGGCTTGTGGTTTTGACGCGCCCGAACAGGATATTGTCCATGACGGTCATGGAGTAGAGGTAGTCCTCGCGTCTGAAAAACGTCACCGCGCCGGGCATGTCCGTGTTGACGCGCTCGGCGAACATGGCCCGCCCGGTCAGAAGCAGGCCTTCGAGAATGGGCGACAGGCCGACGATGGTGTGGATGCCCGGCGTAAAGCGCAGGGCCAGGGTCAGCAGCCGTCGTTCGTCATCCGGGGCCAGCTTGTGCAGCGGGGTCTTGCCCAGCCGGACGGCCAGTTCCCGGTAGCCGTCGAATTCGTCGGCCTCGATCGGGGTCTGCTCGAAGAAGATGGCGTCCGGCGAAGGAACGTCTTTCAAGATGTCCACCGTGCGGCTGGCCAGTTCGGCGCCGGTCTGCACCAGGAGCATCTTGAGGCCGACTTCATGGAGGAAGTTGATGAAAAAGGGATTGGCGGTCAGCTTGTCCGGGGCCAGATCGTCGCGGGCGGGTGTGCCGAAGATCAGGTTTTCGGCCACGGAGCTGTAATAGAGGTAGCGGGTCGGGTCGAAAAATTCCACCGAATCGGCCAGCGATTCGCCGTGTCCGGCCTGATAGGCCTCGCGCACCCGCACCACCTTCCTGACCAGATGTTCCTTTTTGCCTTCCTTGAACACCGAATTGAGGGCAAAGCGCAGGATGTCGGTGAAAAGGCCCACCTGCTGCACCACGGCGATGAGTTCGTCGAGGGTCGGCATGCCTTCCTCGCCGGTGACGCCGTGGGCCTCGCGTCGGGCCCGGATGGAGTAGAGCATGTTGTCCCGGATCGAGCCTTCGAAGATGAAGGGGTGCTGGGACACCACGCCGATGTTGTCGGCGATGTCGGATTTGGGCATGGCGTCGATGTCGAGGCCCGAAAGCTGGGCCGTGCCGGCCGTGTATTTGAGAATCTGGCACAGGCACAGGGCCAGGGTGGACTTGCCCGACCCGGAAAAGCCGACCAGGGCCACCTGTTCGCCGGGATTGACGTCCAGGGAGACGCCCTTGAGCAGCTGGATGCCGCCCGGCACTTCGAGCACCAGATCTTTGGCCATGACCGAGCCGGTGAGCGCCAGGGGCGGACGCGGGTCCTCGGGTTCGGCCAGAAATTCCGGATCGCCGTGGAAATATTCCATGATCCGGCCGTAGCTGACCGTGGCGTCCTGGTAGGTCTGGTAGAAATCCATCAACTCCTTCCAGGGATCGTACAACTTTTCGTTGGCTGAAAGAAAGGCCACCAGGGCGCCCAGATCGAAGCGGCCGTTGATGGCCAGATAGCCGCCCACGAGAAAGAGCACGAACGGCCCCAGGTTCTGGAAGAAGTTGTTGGAGACCTTGATGCAGAATTTATAGAGGTTCCAGGTCACGCGCACCCGGCACAGCCGCTCGGCCCAGGTGGCGAAGCGGTGGTTTTCCAGGCGGAAACTGGCGTTGGCGTGGATTTCGTGGATGCCGGAAATGGTTTCGCCGATCAGGGTGGACAGTTTGCGCCCGGTGTCCACGCGCTCTTTGTTGGCGGCGTTGGCCCGGCGTTGCAGGGCCGGGATGACCAGGATGGCAATGGGGTACAGCGCCATGCTGATGATGGCCATCAGCGGATTGAGGTAGAACAGATAGGCGGCAAAGGCGAAAAGCGTCAGCAGGTTGGTCACGGGCACGGCAATGGCCTGCCCCACGAATTCGCCGGTGTTGGCGACTTCGGAGATCAGCGACGAGACGACCATGCCCGGCGAGGCCTTGCGGAAAAAGGACATGGGCAGGGTCAGAATGTGGGCGTAGAGCTTGTTGCGCAGGTCCAGCAGCGACTGCTGGCCGATGTAGGTCTGCAGGGCGTTGATGGCGAATTTGAGCCCCGAGGCGGCCACCACGCAGGCGAGATAGTAGCCGCAGTACATGAGCAGCAAATCCAGGCGCTTGAGTCCGATGGCCTGGTTGATGATCTTTTTCTGCATTTCGAGCGGCAACACCCGCACCACCACCGTCACGATGATGATGGCCAAAAGCAGGCCCTGCAACTTCAGGTTGCTGGTCCACACCCAGGAGAACAGCGAGCGTTTATAGAGGACGTCCGGGATGTCGGGGCGAAGTTTCATGGACCAAACCGCCTTTTTCGGTAAGGGAGCGCGGCCGCGGCAGCCGGGCGCGCGAGGTTAGCCGGCGTCGCGTCTGGTTCGCGCGTCGATCAGCGACAGCGCCAGGCCGGCCAGGTTGGCGAACTGGGGCTTGGCGATCTGGCCGTCGGCCCCGACCGAGCGCCCCCGGTGGAGCAGCTCGTCGGTGACGAGCGAGGAGAAAAGCACCACCGGAATGGCGGCCAGCCGGGGATCTTCCTTGATGTTGCGGGTCAGGGTGTAGCCGTCCATCAGCGGCATTTCGATGTCGGACACCACGATATCGGGCAACGGCCGCGCGGTATCGCGCAGGGCCGTCAGGGCCTGCTGGCCGTTGTCGGCCAGGGTCACCTCGAAGTTGGCTTCCTCCAGGCGTTCGCGGATCATCCGGCGCATGATGCCCGAGTCCTCGACCACCAGGGCCCGCAGCCGCCGGTTCGCCGCCACGGGCATGACCTCCGGCGGGGCGGCCTCGTCGAGTTCGAAAATGATTTTTTCCAGGTCGAGCAACTGGACGAATCGGTTGTCCAGGCGGACCAATCCGGTGATGCAGGTGCCGGACAGCCGGGCCAGGGCCGGGGGCGGCGGCTCGACGTCGCGCCAGTGGACGCGGTGGATCAGCGTGACGCCGGAAGCCAGAAATCCGGTGGTGCGCTCGTTGAAGCGGGTGACGAGGATGACCTCGTTTTTTTGCGGCACGCGGGGAATTTCCAGCCAGACGGCCAGATCCAGCACCGGCAGCACCAGCTCCCGCAGGGGAATGGTGCCCATGAAGCAGGGATGGGGCGCGCCGGGCAGGGGCGCAAGCCCGGGGCTCTCGATGACTTCGAGCACCTTGGCCACATTGACCCCGAAAGCCGATCGGCCGCGCACGGGCCCTTCGTCGATGTAAAACTCGATGACCTCCAATTCATTGGTGCCGGCTTCGAGGAGGATGTCGCCTTGGGACATGGGGACTCCACGCTTGGAGGGTTTCGGATGCACGCACGCGGGACACGGCACGGTAAACCACTCCGCAGCCCGTGTAAATGCAACAGCCGGCCGCGCCGGTTGACAGCCCCGACCGGCGTCCGCTAGCCAGTCAGAACGGACGGTCCGCCCCCTTTCCCCCTGCCACGCCGCCCGCTGTCTCCCGGGACAACATCCGGGCGTGGGCCTGTTGCATGTTCGAACGCAAACTCGAAATCTTTCTGCGCGACAAGAACGGTGTGCGCCGGGTGTTCGTCTACCGGCGCTGGATGTTCCTGGCGGCCCTGGCCGGGCTTGTCGCCCTGGCGGCCGTTGGCGCGCAGTTGTGGCGCTACCGGGCGGACCTGCCGGCGGTGTCCCTGCGGCGGCAGACCGCCCTGGCCACGCTGACCGAACGCAAGGCCGTGGCCCTGGCCCTGCGCGAACGGGTGCGCCGGCTCAACGAGGCGACCGCGCGCATGGCCGGCTTCGACCGCAAGCTGGCCGTGATGGTGGAAGCCGCCCGGGAAGCGCCGGCCGGCGTCGGTGCGCCCGCGCCGGCGGATCGCCTTGCCGGCGCGGCCTTCGACCAGGACATCGGCCGCCGGCTGTTCGATTTCCTCGAAACCCTCGGCAACCGCATGGCCGTGGAAGAGGCCCTGCAACAACGACTCTCCCGGCTGCTGCTGGAGCGCAAACTGGAATTTCTGGCCAAGCCGTCCCTGTGGCCGGCCCACGGCTTCATCACGTCGGGTTTCGGCTCGCGCCCGTCGCCGTTTGGCCGGGGCGGGGATTTTCACAACGGCGTGGATATCAAGCTGCCCCTGGGCAGCCCCGTCTACGCCGCCGGCGCGGGCCGCGTCACCGATGTCGGCTTCGTCACCGGCTACGGCCTGCGCGTGGTGGTCAGCCATGACTACGGGCTGGAGACGGTCTACGCCCATCTGCAATCCGCCGACGTCAAGCCCGGCCAACCGGTCCGGCGGGGCCAGCGCATCGCCCTGTCCGGCAACTCCGGCCGCACCACCGGCCCGCATCTCCACTACGAGGTCCGGGCGCTCGGCCGGCCCGTCAATCCCCGCCAGTATCTGCTCGATTAGCGGGGGAGCAGGGCAAGAGGGAAGATGCCTCCGGCGGCCGGGAGGGGGTCACC
>JAFABC010000058.1 GCA_023426275.1 Pseudomonadota bacterium
TGGCGCGCCCCCCCCCCCGCCCCCCCCCCCCCCCCCCCCCCCCCCCCCCCCCCCCCCCCCCCCCCCCCCCCCCATGCCGGAGGCATAGCATCATGCTGCTCAGTCTTGCCTGGCTTCGCGAATTCACTCCGTATGAAGGCACGCCCCAGGCGCTTGCCGATCGGCTGACCATGCTCGGCCTGGAAATCGAGGAGATCAAGAATCCCTTCGAGGCCATCATGGCCGTGGTGGTCGGCAAGGTGCTGACCCGCGAGCCGCATCCGGATTCCGACCACCTTTCCTGCTGCACCGTGGACGTGGGCGGCCCCGCGCCGTTGCCCATCGTCTGCGGCGCGCCCAACGTCGCCGCCGGGCAGCTCGTGCCCGTGGCCACGGTGGGCGTGTCGCTTCCCGGCGGGCTGACCATTAAAAAGAGCAAGATTCGCGGCCAGGTGTCCGAGGGCATGATCTGCTCGGAGTCCGAACTCGGCCTGGCCGAGGAGCGCAGCGGCGGCATCATGGTGCTGCCCGGGCACTGCGCCGTGGGGCAGGCCCTGCCCGAGGCCCTTGGCCTCGACACCTGCGTGCTCGACGTGTCCATCACGCCCAACCGGGCCGATTGCCTGAGCGTGCTCGGTCTGGCCCGGGAAACGGCCATGGCCTTCGATCTGCCGCTGACCCTGCCCGAGGTCGGCTACGCCGCATCCGGCCCCGACGCCTCCACGCAGATGGCCATCGAGATCGAGGACCCGCAACAGTGCCCGGTCTACCGGGCCAAGCTGTTGCGGGGCGTGACCGTCGGCCCCTCGCCGGACCGCATCCGCTGGCGCCTGTTGGCCATCGGCCAGCGGCCCATTTCCAATATCGTCGACGCCACCAACTACGTGCTGTTCGAGCTGGGCCAGCCCCTGCACGCCTTTGACCGGGCCAAACTCGCCGGCAACGTCGTGCGGGTGCGCATGGCCGCCGAAGGCGAAACCCTCGTCACCCTCGACAGCCAGAAGCGCCTGCTCACGGCCCGCGATCTGCTGATATGCGACGCGGAAAAGCCCGTGGCCCTGGCCGGCGTCATGGGCGGGGAAAACAGCGAGATGGGGCCCGGGAGCACGGACGTTCTCCTGGAGTGCGCCATCTTCCGGCCCGGCACCATTCGCAAGACCGCCCGCCGCCTGTCCCTGCCGAGCGAGGCCTCCTACCGCTTCGAGCGCGGCGTGGACCAGGTCGGCTCCGTTTTCGCCATGCACCGGGCCGTGTCCCTGATGCTCGAAACCGCCGGCGGAACGGTGCTGCCCGGCGAGGCCAGCGCCGAACCGCGGCCGTTTACGCCCCGTGGCATCGGTTTCCGTCCGGCCCGGGCCTCCATGCTGCTCGGCACCGACATGCCCGAGGATTTTTGCCGCAAGACCCTGACCGCCCTGGGCTGCAAGCTGACCGACACCGACCCGTCCGGCGCCATGGCCGTGGCCCCGCCGTCCTACCGCCTGGACCTCGAACGCGAGGCCGACCTCATCGAGGAAGTGGGGCGGGTGTACGGCCTGGACCGCATCGAGCCCCGGCTGCCGCGCGTGTCCAAGTCGTTGGACGCCGACACCACGGAGACGGAGTTCGCCTTCTGGGCCCGGTTGCGGGCCATTGCCGTGGGCATGGGCCTGCGCGAGGCCGTCAACTACAGCTTCGTCGGCCATGGCGACCTGGATCTGCTGTGCCTTGATCCGGAGTGCCGCGTGTCCGTGGCCAACCCGCTGTCCGAGGACCAGAATGTCATGCGTCCCATGCTGGCTCCGGGACTGCTTGGCAGCGTGCGGCACAATCTGGCCCAGGGCAACATGAACCTGCGCCTGTTCGAGGTGGCCCGTGTGTTTTCCGCCGACGCCACAGCCGAGTCCACGGCCCGGGAATCCGGTCGTCTCGGCATCGTCCTCCACGGCGCGCGCCATCCCGAGGGCTGGCCCTGGCCCAAGGACGAGGCCGTCGCCTACGTCGACATCAAGGGCTTGGTCGAAGCGCTGCTGGAGCGGCTGCACCTGCCCCGGGCCCGCTATGTCCGGGCCGAGCGCCTGTCCTGGCTCGGGCCCCAGGTGGACGTCTTTATCGACGACACGCGCCTTGGCGTCATCGGACAGGTCACGCCCGAGGTGGCCGACGCCTTCCACGCCAAGAATCCTTTGTGGCTGGCCGAACTCGACGTCGATGCCGTGCGCCGGCTCGCCGACGCCCGCAAGATTACGTTCGCGTCCCTGCCGGCCTTCCCGCCCGTGCGTCGCGACATCACCCTGGCCGTCCCGGCCGGCGTGACCGTCGGTGCCGTGCTGGACGCCATCCGCGAGGCCAAGGCCCCCATTTTCGAGGATGTGCAGCTTATCGACGCCTACACGCCGGATGGCGACGAAGCGCGGCGGCTCACTTTCCGCATCACCTACCGCCACGCCGAAAAGACCCTCAAGGACAAGGAAGTCGACAAGGTGCACGAGGCCCTGGCCCAGGCCGTCCTGGCCAAGCTGCCCGTGACCCGTCCGTAATACCGGAAGCCTGAAAAGACGTCTCCGACGGCCGGGGGCATGATGTCCCCCGGCCGCTCTCGAAGGCGGATGCCCCACAAAAAAGCCCCGACGCGCACGCGCCGGGGCTTTTTTATGGGGGCAGGGGAGCGCTAGCCCTTGATGAAGGCAAGCAGGTCGGCGTTGACCTGATCCTTTTCCGTGGTGCAGATGCCGTGGGCCCCGCCCGGGTATTCCTTGAGGCGGCCGTCCTTCACCAGCTTGACCGCCGCCCGGGAGGCGGCGTCGATGGGCACGATTTGGTCGTCGTCGCCGTGCAAAAACAGCGTCGGCACGTCGAGCTTTTTGAGATCCTCGGTCTGATCCGTTTCCGAGAAGGCCTTGATGCAGAAATAGGCCGCCGGGAAACCGGCCATCATGCCCTGGCGCCAGAAGGCGTCGCGCACGCCCTGGGACGCCTTGGCCCCCGGGCGGTTGTAGCCGTAAAACGGCAGGCTCAGATCCATGAAGAACTGGGAACGGTCCTTGGCCACGCCGGCCCGGATGTCGTCGAAGACCTGCATGGGCAGGCCGCCGGGATTGTTCGGCGTCTTGAGCATCAACGGCGGGATGGCCCCGATGAGCACCACCTTGGCCACGCGGGAAGAGCCGTGCCGGGCGATGTAGCGCACGACTTCGCCGCCGCCGGTCGAATGGCCGACGTGGATGGCCTTTTTGAGGTCGAGCGCCTCGGTCAGGGCGGCCAGATCGTCGGCATAGGCGTCCAGGTCGTTGCCGTGCCAGGGCTGGCTCGACCGGCCGTGGCCGCGGCGGTCGTGGGCGATGACCCGGTAGCCGTGCTGGGCCAGGAAGAACATCTGATCCTCGAACGCATCGGCGGTCAGCGGCCAGCCGTGGCTGAACACCACGGGTTGTCCGCTCCCCCAATCATTATAATAGAGGGTGGCGCCGTCTTTGGTCGTCAGGGTCGCCATGGGTAAGCTCCTTTGACTGGCGGCGCACCCGGTCGCCGGACGATCGGGTGCGCAACGGTTGCGCCCGGGGGCGGTCCCCGGGCCGGAAGGCTCCGGAAACGGTTTCCGGATTTTAAACAGATAGCCCCTGCCCGGACGCCTGTAAAGCCGCCGGGGCGGGCTTGACCCGGGCTTGGCCTTGGCGCATGTACGCGGACAATGACGCCAAAAACCTACAAGATCGGCGAAGTCGCCACACGGACGGGGCTCAAGCCCTTTGTGCTGCGTTTTTGGGAAACGGAGTTCCCGCAGCTCGTGCCCGTGCGCACCAAAAAGGGGCAGCGGCTCTATACCGAGGAGCATCTGGCGCTCATCGGGCGCATCAAGACCCTGCTTTATGAGGAAAAGCTGACCATCGACGGCGCGCGACGGCGCCTGGACGAGGGGAGCGGCGCGTCCCAGGGCATCCTTCTGCGGCAGGTGTATGACGAACTGGTGGCCATCCGACGCCTGCTCGGCGAGGCCTGATCGGGGCCGGGAAAGGCCGTTTTGGCTATGGACGCGCCCTGGATTTTACATTATTGAGAGTTCGCCTGCGGTCGTGGAGAGATGTCGGCCGTGGGGCGAGAGGTGGAAAAATTTTTGAATCCGCCGGCCGCGTACGGACATGCATCGGGGTCCAGGGCGGGCGGCATGGGGAAAATGCGTCACGAATCGGCCGGTTGCGGCACCGTCCGGCCTGAGGCCGGAAATCCGCCCGCACGGACGACAGGCAGCGCGATCCCACGGTGTGTAACCTGTTCAACACAAATGCAAGAGGACCCTATGAGCGGAATCAAGGCTCGGTTGAACGCGATTTCGGCCATCATCAATTACAAGCCGGCCCATGCCCCCCTGAACTTCAGCGAGACCAAACCGACCGAGGTTTTCGGCTGTAATGTCTTCAGTGACAAGGTGATGCGCGAGCGGCTGCCCAAGGATGTCTACAAGTCGCTGAAAAAGACCGTCGAACTGGGGCAGAAGCTCGATCCGTCCATCGCCGACACCGTGGCCAACGCCATGAAGGATTGGGCCATCGAACGCGGCGCCACGCACTTCACCCACGTGTTCTACCCCCTGACCGGCCTGACCGCGGAAAAGCACGACGCCTTCCTGGTCCCCGACGGCAAGGGCGGCGCCGTGGCCGAGTTCTCCGGCAAGATGCTCATCCAGGGCGAACCCGATGCCTCGTCCTTCCCCTCCGGCGGCCTGCGGACCACCTTCGAAGCCCGTGGCTACACCGCCTGGGACGTGACCAGCCCGGCCTACATCCTGGAGAATCCCAACGGCACCTTCCTGTGCATTCCCACGGCCTTCGTGTCCTGGACCGGCGAGGCCCTGGACAAGAAGACCCCGCTTCTGCGCTCCACCCAGGCCCTCAACAAGCAGGCCCAGCGCATCCTCAAGCTTTTCGGCACCGAGACCAAGCATCCGGTGGTGTCCTTCGCCGGCCCCGAGCAGGAATATTTCCTCATCGACCGCAACTTCGTGTTCTCGCGTCCCGACCTGCTCATCGCCGGCCGCACGCTGTTCGGCGCCAAGTCGGCCAAGGGCCAGGAGTTCGAGGACCAGTACTTCGGCGTCATTCCCCGCCGCGTGCTGGCCTTCATGATGGAAGTCGAGCGTGAGCTGTACAAGCTCGGCGTGCCGGTCAAGACCCGTCACAACGAAGTGGCCCCGAGCCAGTTCGAGATCGCCCCGATCTTCGAGTCCGGCAACCTGGCCACCGACCACAACCAGATGGTCATGACGGTGCTGCGCACGGTCGCCAAGCGCTACGGCCTGATCTGCCTGCTGCACGAGAAGCCGTTTGCCGGCATCAACGGCTCGGGCAAGCACCTCAACTACTCCATCGGCAACAGCGATCTGGGCAGCCTGTACGATCCGGGCGACACCCCGCACGAGAACGCCCAGTTCCTGGTGTTCTGCGCCGCCGCCATCCGCGCCGTGCACAAGCACGGATCCCTGCTGCGCGCCACCGTGGCTTCCGCTTCCAACGACCACCGCCTGGGCGCCAACGAGGCCCCGCCGGCCATCATGTCCGTCTACCTCGGCGAGCAGCTGACCGACGTGTTCGACCAGATCAAGAAGGGCAAGGTCGAAGGCTGCAAGCAGAAGGGCATCATGAACATCGGCGTCGACACCCTGCCGCCGCTGCCCATGGATCCGGGCGACCGCAACCGCACCAGCCCCTTCGCCTTCACCGGCAACCGTTTCGAGTTCCGCGCCGTGGGCTCCTCCCAGTCCATCGCCGGCCCGCAGGTGGCCCTCAACACCATGATGGCCGACTCCCTGGATTTCATCGCCACCAAGCTCGAGGCCGCCACCGGCGGTGACGTCTCCAAGCTCAACGCCGCCGTGCAGACCGTGATCCAGGAGATCATGAAGGAGCACGACGCCGTGGTCTTCAACGGCGACGGCTACTCCGAGGAATGGCACGTCGAGGCTGAAAAGCGCGGTCTGCCCAACCTCAAGACCACGCCCGACGCCCTGCCGCTGCTCTCCAGCCCCGAGGTGGTCAAGCTGTTCACCACCTACGGCGTCTTCAGCGAGGCCGAACTCAAGTCGCGCGAGGAGATCTACCTCGAGCAGTACGTCAAGACCATCCAGACCGAGGCCGCCCTGGTCGTGCGCATCGCCAAGACCATCATCTTCCCGGCCGCCATGCGGTATCAGGGCGAGTTGGCCGGCACCTGCGCCAACCTCAAGGCCATCGGCCACGACTTCAAGATGACCACCCTGGAGTGCGTCACCGCCAAGCTGCGTGATCTGCAGGACAAGGTGGCCGCCTTCGAGAAGCTCCTGGAGCACAGCGCCGACGACACCCTGGCCGAGGCCAAGTACATGTGCTGCACGATTCTGCCGGCCATGCTGGACGTGCGCGCCGTGGCCGACGAGCTGGAAGCCGTGGTGGCCGACGACCTGTGGTCCATGCCGAGCTACCAGGAGATGCTGTTTATCCGCTAGCAGTCTCCCCGCAGGCTTTCCCACGATACGACAAAGGGCCGCTCCCGTTTGGGGGCGGCCCTTTTTTTGTGGTCACGTCCTCTGCGGCCTGCGCCGCCGGTTGGCAATCGGCCCTGCCGCCCGCCCCTTTCGGGAGGGTCCGGGAGGGGCAGTGCCCCTCCCGGCCGCCGGAGGCATTCTTTCCGTCAGTCCCGTGACCTAAAAAAGTGCCTTGGGATCGGCCTTGGCAATGGGCTCCGCTGTTTGGTCGTCGTCGAGACGCGGCTTGGCGAATCCCGGCCCCCGGGCGCTGGGCGGCAGGAATTTGATGCCGGCCAGGAGCTTTTTTTCGGCTTCGGGGTCGAAGGTCGCCGGTTTGAAGGTGGCCAGCCGTTCGCGGACACGGTCGAGCTGCTCCGGGCTCAGGCGTTTTTCCAGGGCGGCCTTGGCCTTGGCCGCCCGCAGCAGCAGGGGATCGCGCGTCGGCGCGGCGCTGGCCAGGGTCAGCCAGAACAGGGCCGATTCGAAGTCGCGGGGCACCACCCGGCCCTCGTAGTAAAAGCCGGCCAGCATGGCCTGCGCCAGGGCGAATCCCTGGCCGGCGGCCAGCCGGTACCAGCGGAAGGCCTCCCGGGGATCGACCGGCGCTCCCCGGCCAGTAAGCGTCATGGTGGCCACGTTGCAGCGGGCGTGGGGATCGCCTTTTTCGGCGGCCTGCCGCATGAGGGCCAGGGCCTTGGCATCGTCCACGGGGCCGCCTTTTCCGGTCAGGTACATGAGCCCCAGGTTGAATTGCGCCCTGGGGTCGCCGGCCTTGGCGGCCAGGGCGTACCACTTGCGCGCCGCCGTGAAATCCGGTGGTCCGGCCAAGCCCTTGGAGAGCAGGGAGCCCAGGGCGAACGCGGCCTCGGCGTCCCCGGCCTCGGCCGCCTCGCGGTAGAAGTCCATGGCCTTGGCCAGATTGGCGGCGCTCGGGAATTCCTCTTCGGACAGGGCGGCCAGCAGGGTGCGGGCCTCGGGCAGGTCGGCCGCGGCGGCCAGCCTGGCCCAGCGAAAGGCCTCGGCCGGATTGCCGGCCACGCCCGTGCCGGACAGGTGCATCAGGGCCATGGCGTACATGGCCTGCGGATCGCCGGCCCAGGCCGCCCGGGACAGATATTTCGTGCCCGTGGCCGTGTCGCCCGGGATATGGCCGCGCAGGATGCCGAGTCCGAGCAGGGTGGCGGCCCGGGCGTCGCCGGCCAGAGCCGCCTTGGCGCACAGCTGTGCCGCGCGTGCCGGGTCGCGCTGGTCCTTGGGGCCGGCGGCGAACAGCCGGCACAGG
>JAFABC010000060.1 GCA_023426275.1 Pseudomonadota bacterium
CCTTCGAGGGGGTTCGGGGGGCATCATGCCCCCCGATGGTGAGGGTCCGGGAGAGGCGACGCCTCTCCCGGTTTCTTTTTGGGCTTACAGGTTCCGGCCGGTGGGCTGCGGCGGGGGCGGGGTCGGATTGGGCTTGGCGGGCGGGGGCGGCACGTACCCGTAGTTCCAGTTGGTGATGGTGCCGCCCATGTCCATGGCCAGGGTGGCGGTGATGGCGGCGAGCGGATCGGTGGGCATCCGGTTTTTGCGGGCGAAGAAGATGTAATCCTCGGTCAGGCCGGTTTCCATGGTGCCGGCGTGGGCCATGGACCAGAGGCGTTCGCCCGTGCGCACGTCGATGATGTCGAAGGTGAAGGACACGCCGGAGTCGCCCCGGGTGCCGCCGGACATGACGTAGGTGAACTTGCCGACCACCACCGTGTCGATGCCCTTGCGGCGGGCCACGGCCACGGCCTGGGGCGTGGAAGCGCCGCGCAGGTTGGGATCGTAGAGCAGCTTGGGAAACACGCGGTCGCGGGTCCAGGTCTGCCAGACGATGCGGGTGAGCTGTTCGCCGAGCTCCATGGGCGAGTCGATGTCCTGGGTCACCTGGAAGGGCACGATGAGGGCCGAGACGGGCGTGGGCGGCGAGTGCAGGGGTTCGACGTAGACCTCGGGATTGCCTCGCCGGGTGTAGTTGTCGATGTAGAGCGTGTGCTTGTCGGAGAGCTTGGGTTCCACGGCGCAGGCGGCCACGAGGAGGCACAGGACGGCCGCCGCGAACAACGGTCCGGGCAGTTTGCGGGCGCGGGGCGGGAAGCGGCGCATGGGACCTCCTTGGACGTTACTGGGGCGTGGTGGTGACCACGGGCGCGTCGGACAGGGTCTTGAGCAGTTGTTCGCGGGAGGAGAGCAGGCTTTCGCGCAGCTCCTTGCGTTTTTTAAGCGGCAGCAGCCGGAATTCCGGGAGCGTGGCCATGCGTTCGAGCTCCAGCATTTCCTCCCGGATGCGCCGGGCCTTGAGCTGGAAGGCCTGTTCTTCCGGATGGACCTTGGACGCCAGTTCGGCCAGTTGGGCCAGCTCGGCGGCCATGGTCCGGAAGGTTTCGGGATGGATCTCCCGGGCCAGCCGGCGTTTGACGACCAGGCTGTGCCAGAATTTCCGCAACCATGCCAACATGGGTGATCACCCTATCGTTGTCGGCGGGGTGGCTGTGGCCGTGTCGAAACCGTCTGTTCGCATTCCCCGCCTTGTGTGTTGTCGCGATTCCCGCAGGCAGCGTCAAGTGCGGCCGCCGCTAGCTGCCGGGCGTGAAGTTCTGGAGCATGGCCAGCAGCAGGAAGAGGTACAGCGACCATTTGATGAAGATGGCGGCCAGCGTCTGGGTGTAGGCGGCGTCATGGGCCTTTTTGAGGCCGATGGCCTGCAGGGTCATGTACCAGACGAGAATGACCGGCGAGAGAATCTGCCCGGCCACCGGAATGGCCGACAGCACGGTGGGGGCGGCGCTGTAGCACATGACCCGGAAGGTCTCGTTGAAGCCCTTTTTGGCGCTGCGGAACAGCAGCAGCAGCAAATGGGTGATCCAGGCGTCCAGGTAGATGCCGCAGGCGATGGCCAGGGGCACGAGCAGCAGGGCGATCAGCAGGCCCAGGCCCGGGGACGAGGCGGCCGCGCCCAGGGTGTTGGGCTCGCCCGTGCCGCCGAATTGGGCCCGCAGGCCGAACAGCGACCAGAGAAAATCGAGGACGAGCAGAAATTCGCTGATCAGCAGGTTGAATACGAGCGCCTTGCCCTTGGGCCGTCCCTCGGGCATCGCGCTGAAAAATTCCACCGGCGAAAACAGGATTTTTTTGAGCGTCAGGAACAGGCCGGGCAGAAAGCCGTAGGCGTCCAGGCGCTCCCAGGGAATGGGATCGGTGACGGCCTCGCGTCGGGGCGCTTCCTCTTCCGTTTCCGTCTCGCCGGGATCGGGCCGGGGCGCGCCGGCGTCGCGGGCGGGCTTGTTGGCGTCCATGGCCTTGAGTCGGGCCCAGATGTCGCGAACGCCGTCGGGCTGCTGCTGGGGCTGGCTTGGCCGGGCGGGTTCCTCGCGCGGCCCGGGCTCCGCTTCCGGGGCCTGCGCGGCCTGGGAGGGCGCGGCCTGCCGGTACTGATTGCGGCGTTCGTCCACGGGTTCCCGGAGCTGGTCGTGTTCCGGGACGTCCGGGGGAAATTCCGGCGGGTTGTCCCGGGGAAGGTCCATCGGGTCCGAAGTGTCGTAGGGGGGCTCGGCAAACGCGTCGGGCGCGGCTTCCCGGGCGGTGCGCCGTGCCTCGGAGGGCTGGTGCGACGCGGGCGCGTGGCCGGTGTCCCCGGGCAGTTCCTCCGGCCACTGGTGGTCCTCGTCGTGGGGATGGCCGGATTCGGGCGCGACCGGGCGGAAATGGCGCGGCTGGTCCTCGTAGGGCGAGGCAACGGGCTCGGCCGGTTCTTCGGCCTGATGCTCCGCCGCCACGTGCCGCCATTTTTCCGTGGTGCTGTCCGGGTTGTGATGGCGCACGGGGGCGTCTTCCGGGAGGCTGTCGGCGACGCGGCGCGCCGCCGCCGGTCCGGGGCGACGCCAGGAGGATTCGGTCTCGGCGTGGCTGGAGAGCGGCGCGCGAGGCCGGGGCTCTGACCGTGTTTCCGGTTCGTGGTCAGGACGAAACTTGAACCGGTGTCGACACTTGGGGCACGTGGCCATGGTCGAGGTCACCGGGACTTTGTTGTCTGGAATTTCTCGAAAGAAACCGCATTGCGGGCAGGTAATGCGCATCGTCTCCCTCTGCGGAACGCCTGTTGTCACGGCCGGCAAGCGTAACCCGCCAGGATGCAGTGTAGCCGCACACGAACGGCAAGGCAACCGGGCCGCCGGGGGGCCGGCCGGGTCGCGGACGTTTCACCTTCGTGCGCCGTTACCACAGCGCGGGCAACAGCAAAAGCCTTGGTTGCGGTGTCGGCCCGGCCGAGCCGGTAAAAAAGCGCAGGGGCAGGACCGGGTATTCGGGGCTGAGGTGGTGGCGCACCATCCCGGCGGCAACGTTATAGGCGGCCAGCTTGGCCGAAACGGCCCGATCGTCGGCCAGCAGGCGGTTGCAGTGGAAAAGCGGCGTATCCAGGGCCAGGGCGGCCCGGCCGGCGAGTCCCTCCAGGCGTTCGTGTACCGGGCGGACGTAGCGGGCGCGTCGGGGCGATGTGTTGCGCCACAGGCGCAGCTGAAGATCCGGCCACAGGCCGTGGCCGATCTTGGCGTGGCCGGCGTCGGGATACAGGGTGAGGCGGGGAAAATAGGCCGCGCCAAGGTCCGGTCGGGCCGTCAGCCGGGCCAGCACCCGGGGCAGGTCGGGCGTGGGGCGTTCGTCGGGATCGAGGCTCAGCAGCCAGCCGTCCGGGCAGGCGTCGAGCAGGGCATTTCGCTGGGCCGCGAAATCGTTTTCCAGGGGCCGGGCCAGATGGCGCACCGGCATATCGAGGGCGGCCGCCGTCCGGGCCGTTTCGGGCACGTCCCGGCCGTCCCAGAGAATGACGGCCTGCCGGGCCAGCCCGGCGCAGGCGGCGAAGAAATCGGCCAGCCCGGGTTCCTGCGGCCGGGCCAGCACGGCCAGGGTCACGGGCGGGGGCGTGGGCCCGGGCGTGGCCGGCGCCCCGCACGGCGGCAGGGGAACGGTTTCGCGAAACATCCGGCGCACCCAGGCCAGGGCGGCGTCTTCCTCCGGGGGGCGCGGCTCGGGATTGACGGTGACCAGGGCGCGTTCGGGCGCAAGGCCCGTCAGCAGCGGCAGGCAGACAAGGGCCTGACGCGAGCTGTCGACGAGCAGTTGGGCCGGGCCGTCGGGGGTGAGCCAGTCGAGCCGGCCGGCGGCCAGCAGGGCTTGCGCCGCGGCCGGATCGGCGCTGATGACGGTC
>JAFABC010000071.1 GCA_023426275.1 Pseudomonadota bacterium
CCCCCCCCCCCCCCCCCCCCCCCCCCCCCCCCCCCCCCCCCCCCCCCCCCCCCCCCCCCCCCCCCCCCCCCCCCCCCCCCCCCCCCCCCCCCCCCGCCGGAGGCATCTTCTCTTCTTCTCTCTAACTACCCGGCCAGCGGCGGCAGGCGGCGCGGGGCAGGCGCGCGCCGGAGAAGTTGCCGTGCCAGGTGGATCAGGAACACGGTGGGATAGATGAGGCCGGTGGTGATCAGGAAGAAGGTACCCCGTGCCGGTGGGAGTCCCTGCCGCCGCCAAAGGATGCCGCTGGCCAGGAGGATGGCCGCGATGCCGGTGAGGAAAAGCGGTCCGGGGAAAAGGGTGAGGGCCAGGAGGGCGGCAAGCCAGAGCAGAGGCACGGTGTGCAGGAGGCGGAACAGGCCGTGGATGGCCACGCAATCGGCCTGACAGCGGGCGTAGCCTACGAGCATGCGCAGCCAGGCCCGGACGCTGGCTGGCCGGTGGTGGGCGACGCGCACTTCCGGCGTGAACCAGACGCTGCCGCCGCGATCGGCGATGCGCCGGTCCAGGTCCACGTCCTCGCCGGGGAACAGGCCGGGCCTGAATCCGCCGGCCTGAAGGAAGGCTTCGCGCCGGTAGGCGCTGTTGCACGAGGCGTTGTGGCCCACCCGTCGGCGGTTGGCGTGGGGCTTGGTGTAGTCGGCCACAAAGCCGATGCCGTGCAAAAAGCGATCGACGTCCCGGGCAAAGGGAGAATCGTCCGGGTGTCCGTCCTGGCTGCCGCCCACGGCCACGAGGCGGGGATCGTCGATGGTGGCGAAGGCGTCGAGCAGGCGCGCGGCCCAGTCCCCGGCCACCACGGCGTCGGCGTCCACAAAGGCCACGATGGCTCCCCGCACGGCCTGCGCGCCCCGGTTGCGGGCCACCGACGGCCCCGACGGCTCCAGGCGCAGACAGGGGACGCCGCGTCCGGCCACGATGGCGGCGGTGGCGTCCCGGGAGCCGTCGTCCACCACGAGTACGTCCAGGCGGCCATGCGCCAGGGCTTGTCCCAGCAGGGCGTCGAGGCAGGGGCCGATGGTCGCGGCCTCGTTTCGCGCCGCCACCACCACGCTCAGGACCGGCGCGGCCTCAGCACTTTTTTCCACGGTTGGCGATGAGATAGCCCAGGAAATTGTAGAATCCCCGGAGCTTGCGGTAGAGGTCGCGTTTGGAGCGGGTTTCGAACAGGAAACGCAGCATGTAGGACGGCCGGAAATAGAACTGGCGCAGTCCCTTGTCCACGGCGGCTTCCACGGCCTCCTTGCTGAGGTCGGGATAGGCGACCACGGCGCTTTGCTCGCCGTCCTGCAACCAGTCGTCCCAGCTTTTGGCCAGAAGCAGGCCTTGTTCCTTGATGGTCTCGAAGTAGCGCGTGCCGGGGAAGGGCACGGCGGCGGAAAATTGCAGCGTGGTCAGGGGCACGCGCAGGGAAAAGTCCAGGGTCTCCCGGATGGATTGCGCGGTTTCGCCGGGCAGGCCCAAAACGAAGCAGCCGTGCACGGCCAAGCCGGCTTCCCGGCAGGCGTGCACGAAACGCTCCATCTGCGCCACGGTGGTTTTCTTGCCCATGCGGTCGAGCATGGCCTGGGAGCCGGATTCGAAGCCCGTCAGCACCATGCGGCACCCGGCCCGTTTGAGATGGCGCAGCAGGGAAACGTCGGTCACGTCGGCCCGGGAGTTGATGGAAAAGGTGACGCCCAGGCCGCTGGTCTCGATGGCTTCGCACAGGGCGTGGGCCCGGTCGGCGTTGACGGTGAAGGTGTCGTCCTCGAAAAAGAATTCGCCCTGGCGGATCTTGGGCCAGCGCTCGGTGACCCAGCGCATTTCGGCCAGGATGTTTTCCGGCGACCGGGTGCGGTATTTGCGGCCGTGCATCACCTGCGGCCACAGGCAGAAGCTGCAGCCGAAGGGACAGCCGCGCCCGCCGATGACCGTGACGTAGGGATGGAGCTTGCCGCCGTCGAAATAGCTGAGCAGATCGAGCTGGTCCCAGGCCGGAAAGGGCAGGCCGTCGAGGTCCTCGATCAGGGGGCGGGGGGCGGTGCGCGTCGGCGTGCCCCCGACGACATGGGCCACGCCCGGCACGGCATCCAGGGCTTCCCCGGCGCGCCAGCGCGCGGCCACGTCGCGCACGGTGTAGTCGTATTCGCCGATGGCCACGGCATCCACGGCTCCGGCCGCGACGGCGAGGCTTTCCTCGGGCAGGGCCGAGACGTGGGGGCCGACCATGAGGATTTTCGTGTCCGGGCTTTGGGCCTTGATGCGCCGGGCGCAGTCCACGTCCGAGGAAAACGACGGCGTGGTGGCGTCGAGCACGGCCATGAAGGGTCGGGTGTCCCGAGCCAGGGTTTCGAGTTCGGGCTTGCCCCAGCCCTTGGCCGGAAAGTCGTGGAGCTGGGCGGCAAAGCCGTCGCGAACCAACACCGCCGTGGCATAGGCCAGCCAGTCCGGGGCGCGCAGCACCCGTCCCCGGGTGCGGGCCGCCCAGCGTTGGGTGCGGCAGAAGTCCGCCACAAAGGGTTCGTTGACGACAAGAATGGTTTCGCTGGCCATGACCGCCGCTTTGGGTTCACGCGGTTGGAGGCCCGGCCCTGCGCGCGGGACGGGAGGCGGCGACAATCGCCGAAAAAACCTTCGAAATCGCCGCCAGGGTAAGCCCGATCCGCAAGCCCTTGTCAAGATTGCGGCGTCAGGCTCAGTCCTGGGGGCCGGTCACCGGGCCGTCGTTGAAAAAGACGAACAGAAAGCCCGAGAAAAACGTCAGGATACCCATGGTGACAAACATGGAGCCCAGGGCCATCTGCCGCACCATGGCCAGCCCGTAGGCAATGGTCGAAATCCACACCACCACCACATAGCCGAGGATGCCCAGCCCGATCAGGCACAGTCCTCCGCCGATCAGGCACATGTTTTCCACGGTGACAAAGCGGGTCAGCCGTCGCACCCAGGCCGCCTGCGGCACGAAGGTCTGGTGGGCGTGGTAGGCCAGGGCGGCCACGCCGAGAATGCCCAGGTAGTAGCCTATGGTGATGGCGCTCGTGCCGACCACCAGCCAGTGGTCGCCCATCCAGAACGGCCCGAAGCGGAAGTCCTGTCCCGGCGGCACGGAAAGCAGGGCCGTCAGAATGCCGCACCCGAACAGGACGCTGACGGCGGCGGGCAGGAAAAAAAGCCACAGCGGACTGTACAACAGCAGGAATTTGAGATGCCGCCAGCCGTCGCGCCAGGGGTTCAGGTGCGGCGGCCGGTCGCGGGCGTCCTTGTGGAGCGTGACGGGCAGTTCCGTGGCCCGCAGTTTGAGCAGGGCGGTTTTGACCACCATTTCGCTGGCGAATTCCATGCCCGTGGAGGTCAGGCGCATCCGGGCGTAGGCCGTCTTGGTGAAGGCGCGCAGGCCGCAATGGGCGTCGGAAAAGCGCGTGCGGAAAAACAGGTTGAGCAGGCCCGTGAGCACGGGATTGCCGATGTAGCGGTTTTTCCACGGCATGGCCCCGGGCTGGATGCCGCCGCGAAAGCGCGAGCCCATGCAGACGTCGTAGCCCTGGGCCAGTTTGTCCACCATGGCCACGGCCTCCCGGAAATCGTAGGAGGCGTCGGCGTCGCCCATGACCACGAACCGGCTGTCGGCGGCTTCGATGCCGCAACGCAGGGCGTTGCCGTAGCCCCGCTTCGGACAGGCGATCACCCGGCAGCCGAGGTCGGCGGCGATGCGCTGGCTGCCGTCGGTGCTGCCGTTGTCGCTGACGATGATCTCGCCCGTCATGCCCTTGCGGGTCAATCGGTTGAGCGCCTCCCGGGCCATGGCCACCGCGTCGGGCAGCGATCGGGATTCGTTGAGGCAGGGAAGGACGAAGGCGACGTCGACGGAGGGCATGGCGCATCCTGCCTATGTGGAGGTTATGCGGGCAAAAAAGCCATCATATTACCCACCCTACCGGCCTTTTAGCCGCTTGTCATGAGGAAACCCCCGGGAGCGGTCGCCGGTTCAGGGTGCGGACGGCTTTTCCCCCTCGGGCCGGCAGGGACCGAAATCGATGTGTTTCGCGCCGACCTTGGCGCACCAAAGACGCCGATCCTTGTAGTAGGTCAACAGGTCGGCATTGTTTCCCGGTCCCAGGTCCCTGGCCCAGACCACCGGGGCATGGTCGATGTCCGCCTTGTTGTAGACCCACTCGGCGTGCACGTTGCTGTGGGGGCCGTAGGTCACCACGACAAGGTGCCTGCCGCCCATGGCCGTGAGCTTCGCCTCGATTTGGGCGCGCAGGGCGGCCTTGGCCTGCGCGTCGCTTTGGCCCCGGCGCGGGTAGTCACGCACGCCCACGGCGGCCATGCACACGAGCACGAGGGGCAGCAGCCGCACCAGGGACAGGCCCACCGGACGTCCCCCCGGCCGGACCGTGCGCAGCCAGCGGCACACCCGCAGCCACAAGACGGCAAAAAGCCCCAGGGCCGGGGCGAAATAGTGCGGCACGCTCCAGATATAAAGCAGGGAGGCGGCCAACACGGCGCAAACGGCGAGAAAGGGCGCCCGGGTCGGGCGGCTGGTGCAAAAGGCCAGGGGCGCGAGCAGGGCCGGGACGAAGAAGATGGGGAAAAGCAGCGAGGCCAGCACGTTCAGCCGGTGGGGCAGGCTGGCGAGTCGGCCACTCAGGGAGCTTTGCCGAAGCATGTTCGGATAGCCCCATTCCGTGTGGTAGCGTTGCATTTCCCGGGGCAGATCGGTCGGCGGCACGGGCTTGCTTCCGGCGTCCGACCAGTAGGCCGCGTCATAGTGCCGGGTGTAGGCGACGTAGGGGAATGTCAGGGCGTCGCCGGTGACGGCCTGGTTGTAAAAGAGCATGCCCCCGGCTCCGGCCGCGAGGACGAGGAGCAGGGGCGGGGCGGTCCGGCGCAGCAGGCGGGACAGGGCCTGTCCGCCACGTCGCCGGGCGGCCAGGGCCAGCCAGACGAGCAGCACCAGGCACAGCACGCAACCCTCGAACGGCCGGGTCGTGCCCAGGATTATCGCGCCAAGGCCGAACAGCGCGCCGGCCGCCCCGCTTGGCGCGGTCAGGAGCCGACCCGCGGCCCCCACGGCCAGACAGCCGCCCACGGCCGCCACGGCGCCGCCCCAGTAGGACGTGGCCCAGTAATGGGTGGTGCCGAACTGTACCGCCGTGATGATGCCGCCCAGAAAGGCCCAGCCCGGGGGGAGAAAGCCTTGCAGGCACCAGACCATGGCCGCGCACATGGTGGCGATGGACAGCACCACGCCCCACCAGGGATGGCCGAGCAGCTTTTGGCCCAGGGCCAGAAAGGCCGCCTGTCCCGGAAAAAATTTGGAGGCGTAGGTCGGATGCTGGAGCACGTGGAAGGTCTCGAAATGTTTCCACAGGGGATGGGCCGGCATGGCCAGATGGCCGGAGGCGAAGGTGTCGGCCTGGAGCAGATAGCTGTATTCGTCATGGATGGCCGGGATGCCGGGCGGCACGATGGGCAGCAGCGCCGTGCGCAGGGCCAGGGCGAACAGGAAGGCGAAAACGATGGCAAAGGTTTTGTTTCGGGCCCGCGCGCCGAGAAACCATTCAAGATGCCGCAACAGCCGGCCGCCAAGCATGGGGCGCACCAGGCCGGGCAGCGCGGCGGCGATGTGGAGCAGGACAAGCAGGCGCATGCAGGACCGGGCTAGGCGGCTACATCGCCGTCACGAACGGCGATGTAGCATTTGTAAAACGACCAGTTGCTGTGCCGCCGGGTCCGAAAGCCCTGCCGCTCCAGGGCCCGGACGAAGCCGTCCCAGGCCCGGCAAAAGGCCAGCTGCACGTCTTTTTCGTAGAGCGCGTTTGCGTGCATGGCCGGGAAGAGCCGCAGAAAGGTGAAGTAGAAAAAATGGCCGATGGGCGAGGCCATGTTGGGTTCGTAGATGAAAAGCCTGCCCCCGGGTTCGCACAGCCGGGCCAGATTGCGGGCCACGACGTCGAGGCTGTCCACGGGCAGGTGGTGCAACATGCACTGGGTGAAGACGTGGCGGAAGGTCCGGCCCAGGTCGAGATCGGGCTCGCACAGGGATGTTTGATAAAAAACGATGCGGGCGGCCGCCTCGGGGTAGAGGGCGTTGTCGATGTCGAGGCCGGAGAGGTCCGTGTAGCCGCGCCGGGTCAGGGTGAGAAGGAATTTGCCCCGGGCGCAGCCGACGTCGATGAGGCTGGCCTGTTTATCGGCTGGCAGCGGCAGGAGCCAGCGGTACTTGAGGGCCTGGAAAAAACGGACGCAGGGATTGTGGTCCACGCCCAGATACAGATCGCGGCAGCGCTTGTCGTCGATGTTGCAGGTCGGCATGGGCCGGGACTCCTTGGTCCGACGATTGCGGGGGCGTGGCACGCCCCCGCCCCGGGCTGTACCCGTCCGGGCGGGGGCTGTCAAAATCGTGCCGGGCCGATGCCCCGGCCTCAGTCGTCGCGGCCGCGTTTGACCTGGCACAGGGAAAGGTAATGGGGCTTTTCCGGCGCCTTGGCCAGATCGCGTTCCACGGCCTCGCCGTCGTGGCCAAGCCGAGTGACAAAGGTGGTCTTTTCGCCGAGGCCCAGGGCGCCGAGCAGGGCGCGCAGCTTGGGAAAGCTGCGGTAGGCCTTGAGGATGACGGCGTTGTCCGCCGCTTCGAGCGCCCGGCGCAGCCGGCCGTCCTCGTCGATGCCCGAGGCGACGAGCAGGTTCTCGCCGGCCTCGGCCAGCACGTCGCCGGTGGCCGCCGCCGCCGCCTGAAACGAGGTGATGCCCGGCACGATGGTCACGGGCAGGCCGGGCAAAAGCCGGCGCAGCAGCGGCAGCACGTAGCCGAAGGTGCTGTAGAGCATGGGATCGCCCAGGGTGATGAAGGCCGCGTCGCGGCCCTGGCCGAGCACGGCGGCCATGGCGGCGGCGTTGGCCGCCCAGGCCGCGTCCAGGGTGGCCCGGTCGCGGGTCATGGGAAAGGGCAGGCGGATCACCTCGCTGTCGGGCGGCAGATGGGGGCCGATGATGGCGGCGGCGATGGAGTAGTCGTTTTTGCTCGACGAGGCGGCAAAGACCGCCCGCGTTTCCCGCAGGACGCGGACCGCCTTGAGGGTGAGCAGTTCCGGGTCGCCGGGGCCGACGCCGAGGCCGTAGAGGGTGCCGGGGCGGGTCATGGCCGGCCTCCGGTCGCGGGTCTGGCCGCAAGCAGTCCGGCCAGGATTTCCACCGCCTCCACGCTGCCCGGTCCCGGGCGGGAGAAGACGGCCTCGTCCACCACGAACGTCCGGCCCGCGCGCACGCAGGGCAGGGTGGCGTACTCCGGGTGTTCGTCCATGGGCCGGGCCTCGGCGTTCATGGGGCCGCGCTGGGTCAGGCACACGTCCGGGGCCAGTCGCAGGAGTTTTTCGTCCGAAAGGCGCACGATTTTCTTGTCGGCCGTCACGACGTTCTCGCCGCCGGCGGCGGTGATGACCGCATCGACCATGGAGCCTTTGCCGGCGGCCAGCAGGTTGCCGGAGCGCACCTCGAAAAAGACTTTCGGCCGGGGCCCAGACGGGGCCTTGGCGGCCACGGCGTCGAGGCGGCGTCGCAGGCGGTCTGTGAGGACCGTTGCGGCCTGCTCCCGGCCGGTCAGCACGCCGATGCGCCGGATGGCGGAGAAAAGCCCGGGAAAGTCGGTGATGGCGAAAACGGCCGTGGGCACCTTCAGATCGGTCAGATGCTGGACGGCCGCCTCGGCTTCGCCGCGTCCGGCCATCTGGAGCACGAGATCGGGCTTGACCGCCAGCACGCGTTCGAGATTGGGCCGCATGTGCGTGCCGATGACCGGCAGGGCGGCGATAGAGGCCGGCTTGTCGTCGGCCTCGGTGCGGGCCACGATGCGGTCGGCCACGCCAAGTCCGGCCAGGATCTCGTTGAACGCGCCGTACAGGGCCACGATGCGCCCGGCCGGCTTGTCCAGGCGGATTTCCCGGCCC
This sequence comes from Pseudomonadota bacterium, assembly GCA_023426275.1. Taxonomy (GTDB): domain Bacteria; phylum Desulfobacterota; class Desulfovibrionia; order Desulfovibrionales; family Desulfovibrionaceae; genus Solidesulfovibrio. The sequence goes on from JAFABC010000071.1 coordinate 7,971, forward strand.
AGGTCATCGGTCACGGTCGGTCCGGCCAGGGCCGGGCCGGCCAGCAGAACACAAACCAGGGTCAGGCACGGCCAAAGCCTGGGGCCGGCCGTTTTGGGGATGGGGAAGAACCAGGATTTCGGTCTCATATATCCTCGAGAGCGTTTCGCTTGTGAACACCTGGGCCACCTCGCCGTCGGCGACGATGCGGCCGTTTTTGAGAAACACCAGCCGGCGGCAAAAAAGCGCGGCCAGATTGATGTCGTGCAGGGCGGCGACAATGGTCGCGCCGGCGGCGTTGCGTCTGGCCAGCAGGCCGTAGAGTTCCATCTTGCGGGCCATGTCCAGATTGGCCGAGGCCTCGTCCAGGATGAGGATGTCGGTCTCCTGGGCCAGGGCCCGGGCCGTGAGCACGCGCTGGAACTCGCCGCCGGAAAGCTCGCCCAGGCGTCGGCCGGACAATCCGGTCACGCCAACGTCCACCATGGCCGCCTTTGCCGCCGCCATGTCCGCCTCGGTGTAACCGCCAAGCAGCGACAGATAGGGATAGCGGCCCATGAGCACCAGGGCGCGCACGGTCAGTTCGCCGGCGCTGTCGGCGCGCTGGGGCACGGCGGCCACCAGCCGGGCCCGCTGCCGGCTGGACAGGCTGGCGAGGTCGCTTCCGCCGAGCGTCACCGTGCCGGCGCTCGGGGCCAGCACGCCCGTGGCGGCCAGCAGCAGGGTGGTCTTGCCCGCGCCGTTGGGGCCGAGCAGGCCCACCATGTCCCCTCGGGCGATGTGGAGGTCGATGCCGGCGAGCACGTCCGTCCCGCCGTAGCCGGCCCGCAGGCCGTGCAGGCCGATCACGGCCGGGCTCCGGCCCGTGGGGTGAGCAGCAGGAAACAAAAAAACGGCCCGCCAAGCAGGGCCGTGACCACGCCGACCGGGAGTTCGGCGCCCCCGGGCAGGATGATCCGGGCGAGCACGTCGGCAAAGACCAGCAGTGCGCCGCCGACAAGGGCGCTTTGCACGAGCAGCGGTCCGTGTTCGGCTCCGTAAAGCCGGCGGCAGGCATGGGGGGCGATCAGCCCGACGAAGCCGATGACGCCGGAGACGGCCACGGCCCCGGCGGTGAGCAGGCTGGCCGCCGTCAGCAGAACGAGCCGGGCCCGGCCGGCGTCCACGCCAAGCTGGCGGGCCTGCGTTTCGCCGAGCAGCAGGATGTCGCACTCGCGCACGTACAGGCGCACCAGGGCCAGCCCCACGACAAGACAGGGCAGGAACAGGGCCAGTTCGGCTTTGCCCCGGCCCTGGAAGCCGCCCATGATCCAGAAGACGATGCCGGCCACGGACTCCTCGTTGAGCGCCTTGACCAGGGACAGCAGGGCCGACAGGAACGTGGCCGCGATGATGCCGGAAAGCACCACCGTTTCCCGGCGCAGCCCGCCGGCCAGCCGGGACAGGGCCAGCACGCCGGCCAGGGTGGCCGCGCCGCCGGCCAGGGCGCAAAGTGGCGTCGCCACCCGGCTGGCCGTGGCCGCGGCCAGTCCCAGGGTGAGGGAGGCGGCCGCGCCAAAGGCCGCGCCGCCGGAGACGCCCAGGGTGAACGGGTCGGCCAGGGGATTGCGCAGCACGCCCTGGAACACGCCGCCGGCCACGGCCAGGGCCGCGCCCACGCCGTAGGCGAGCACCGCCCGCCACAGCCGCAGGTCCAGGACCACGGCGGCCAGGGCCGGATCGGCCGGCGCGGGCACGGGCAGGCCCAAGGCCCGGCCGATGACCGACGCGACCTGTTCCGGCGTGGTCGGATAGGCCCCGGCCAGGCAGGCCGCCGTCAGGGCGGCCAGCCCGGCCAGGGCCGGAAGCAGGGCGGCGGGGCCGCCGAAACGGCGCGCGGTTTCGGCCATTATTTTCCGGGCAGGCCGTCGAAGGTGGTCTTGAGGTGGTCCATCCAGATGGCGGCCACGGCATCGCGGTCGCCGTTGCCGGAGAACACGGGCACGACCGAGACGCCGGCCTTGGTCAGGACCGAGGCCAGGGAGTCGGGTTCCTTGCCGGCCATGTCGTTGTGGGCGTGATCACCGGCCACGGCGAACAGCGGCACCAGATAGGCCTTCTTGATGCCGCGTTTGGCCAGCTCGGCCACCACGTCGTCAAAGCTCGGCGTGCCCTCGACCGTGGTCACGAAGGCATTGGGGTCGAGCCGCCACAGGGTGTACTGCAGGGCCGGATAGGCCATGTTGGCGGGATGGTCGGTGCCGTGGCCGACGAAGACCAGGGCCTCGCCGGGCTTGCGTTCTTTCGGCGCGGACGCCAACAACGCCTTGGCCGTTCTGGGGAAATCCTCCCGGCTGAAAAGCAGCGGGGCGCTGACGGCCACGTGGGACAGTCCCTTGGGCAGGCCGGAGAAGGCCTCGGCCAGTTTCAGGAGGTCGTTGTACTCATGGCCGGGGATGGTCTGGAGCGAGACCAGGGCCACGTCGGTGACGCCCTGGTCGGGCAGGGCGGCCAGGGCCTCGGCCGGCGAGGGGATGGTCTGGCCCTGTTTGGCCAGTTTGTGCCGGATCATGGCGGCGGTGTAGCACAGGGAGACGGGCACGCCGGGATAGGCGGCCTTGATGCGTGTGACCATTTTCCGGATGGCCGGGGCGGCCTCGGGCACGGTGGTGCCGAAGGCGGCCACGACAATGGCCCGCTTGGGCGCCTTGGCGGCCTCGTGACCGGCCAGGGCCGGGGTGGCGAGCAGCAGACACAGCAGCAGGGACAGCAGCGTTCGCGACGAACGGGACATGAAAAAACCTCCACGGGCATGGAGGGCTCTTGGGAAGACGGGACAAGACGGCGGCTCCAACCGGGAAGCCGTCCCATCCCAAAGCCCGGCCGGCAAAAGCCCTCGTTGCCGACGGGTTGGCCTCTGACCGGGCAGGTCTTCCGGCTCGTCCCATCGGCCCCGGCCTTCCCGGGAGCAGTGCTTCCCAGTGGCGCGCAGGGGGACCGACTTTTACGGGACTGACGGCGGCGGGACCGCTCCCGAATTGCACGGGATTCCCTATTAAGCCCGCAGGCACCCAGGTCGTTGTCGGGGACTACCGGCGGCGTGGCGGCCTGTCAAGGATGGGACGGCGTGCGCGTGGGTTTGATGACGCCGCGCGCAAGCAGGGCCTTGTAATCGGCCTGCTTGGTGAAAAGCGTGGGCACGTGGAGGTTTTCCAGCAGCTGGAGCAGGGTCTGGATGGTGACGGGGGATGCCTGACTGTCGAGAACCACGACGGCTACGTCGTTGGCCACGGCGATTTTTTCGGCCACTTCCCAGGCGCCGGTGACCGGTCGGCCGCCGTCGAGGCTGTAGGTGTTGCCCTTGATACGCACCACGCCGGCCCGGGCGGACGGACAGAGCGCGCCCGCAAGCAGGATCGAAAGACACGGTATCAGCAGGGAAAGCAGGCACACGCGCCGCGCACGCAACCGTCTGGACATGATCTCTCTTTGGGGTTAAGGATTTTTTTCACGAAATAACCGCCAGGGGGTTCGCCGTGCAATTCGATTTTTCCGGTCTCATCGTCCTTTTCGGCTTCGTTGCGGTCTTTCTCGCCCTGCAGGTCATCAAGGCCCAGCAGAAGGCCAAACCCGAAGACCAGGACTGGTAGAACCAACCTCATCGGTCCCACGCGCGGCGGCAGGCTTCGGCCTCCCGCCGCTTTTGTCGTTTCCCGCCGGCGTTCCTTCTCCCGTTCCCTCTACGAGGGGGCTTGGGGGCCTCATGCCCCCGCCGGGTCCGGGGCCGCGCCCTGGCCGCCGGAGGCATTTTCTTTTCCCGCTTTCCGCTTACTTCGCCCGCAGCTGGCGCTTGTCGCCGACGCGTACGGTGATCTTGGCCTTGTCCAGGTATTCGAGCAGGGCGATGAGGAACTTGCGCGACAGGCCGGTCAGCTGGCGAAATTCCGCCGGTCCCATGTCCGTGGCCCCGCCGGCGTAGTAGGCCCGGACCTTTTCGATGAGTTCCCGGATGGCTTCGGCGCAAAAATACATGCCTTCCTGGGCCTTGACGAGAAGCCCCTCGTCCAGCAGCACCTTGTAGACCGGCTGGGCCTCCTTGAAGGTCAGGTCCAGCGGCTCCAGGATGTCCTTGATGTTGGGCGGCGTCAGACCGCCCTTGCGGTAGGCTTCGAGCAGGACGGCGCGCAGGCTGGCCTGATCCGAGGCCAGGGAGACCTTGTGTCCGGCCAGCCGCAGCACGTCCTGCTCCGTGGCCAGCGTTCCGGCCCGCAGCTGCCGTTCCACCACGTAATGAAAAAGTTTGGGCGCAAGCCCCTTGCCCCAGGTGGAGGCCAGTCCGCTGCGCGAGATGCCGAGTTTGAGCGGTTCGCGCTGGTGGTAGACGGCAACGAAGGCGGCCAGGGAGTCGGCAAGGCCGGCCAGCACCGCGCCGTGGACGAAATGCCGTCCCTCTTTGCCGTCGCGGTCGACCAGGGCGGCTTCGCCCTTGTCGCCGAGCGCGCAGAGGGCCTTGTCCAGGGCCTTGGATTCCAGGTCGGTCAGCGTCATCAGCCGGGCAAAGCCGAGGCCCTCGACGCCCGCCCGGGACAGTTGCAGGGCGACCAGCTCCGGTCCCGTGGCCGTGGCCATGGCGCCCAGCAGCGGCGCGGCCGCCTCGTCGAAGCGCTTGATCTTGCGGCCCATGGGCGAGAGCACCCGGCCGCCGGCCACGGTGCGCAGCGGCGCGCCCGAGCGCACCACCACCCGGTCGCCGTAGACCCCGGCCAGGGGTTCGGGAAAGCGGATCTGGCACACGGCGGTCTGCCCGGGTTCGAGCTTGTCCCGGTCGAGCAGATGCACCCGGGCCAGGATTTCACGCGTGCCGTGGTGGAAATGCACCTCGGTACGGTGCTTGATGGCCCGGGGGGCGGAGGCCAGACAGGCCAGCTCGATTTCCCAGACCGTGTCCGGAAAAAGCGTGCCCGGCCGGGCCAGCACCTCGCCGCGCTGGATGTCCTCCACTTCGAGGTTGGCCAGATTGACGGCCGTGCGCCGGCCGGCCGGCGATTCCTCGACGGTCTGGCCGTGGGATTGCAGGCCGCGGATTTTCGAGCGGGTCGCGCCGGGAAAGAGCTGCACGTCGTCGCCCAGGCGAAACGTCCCGGCAATGAGCGTGCCCGTGACCACGGTGCCATGCCCCTTGAGCGTGAAGACCCGGTCGATGGGCAGCCGGGCCAGATCCGAGCGACGCCTGGGGGCGAAGCCCTCGGCCAGGGCGGCCAGCGCGGCCCGCAGTTCGGGCAGGCCCTGGCCGGTGTGGGCGGAAACGGGAAAGATGGGGGCGTCGGCCAGAAACGTGCCGGCCAGTTCGGCGCGCACGTCCTCGGTGACCATGGCCAGCCAGTCGGGGTCGACCATGTCGACCTTGGTCAGGGCGACCACGCCCGTGGTCACGCCGAGCAGGGAGCAGATGTCCAGGTGCTCGCGCGTCTGCGGCATCACGCCTTCGTCGGCGGCGATGACCAGGGTGACGAAATCGATGCCCGCCGCGCCGGCCACCATGTTTTTCACGAACCGTTCGTGCCCGGGCACGTCGATGACGCCCAGGCGCGCGCCGCCGGGCAGGTCCATGAAGGCGAACCCCAGTTCGATGGTGATGCCGCGCTTTTTCTCCTCGGCCAGCCGGTCGCAGTCGATGCCGGTCAGGGCCTTGATGAGCGTGGTCTTGCCGTGGTCGATGTGCCCGGCCGTCCCCATGATGACAGGCATGGATGCTCCTTTTGGGAGGAGGCGGGGAAGCCTCCGGGGGGCCGGGGGGGGCGGGGGGCCCC
>JAFABC010000147.1 GCA_023426275.1 Pseudomonadota bacterium
GGCCGCCGGAGGCTTCTTCTCGCTTAATCGGTGCTGAGAATCACGCTGAAGGCCTTGAAGAAGAACCAGACCGAATCGCCTTCCTTGATATCCAGGGACTCCACGGACTCGGCGGTGATGAGCGCGCACATGGGGGTGCCGCCTTCGAGCATGCCCATGATTTCCACGGCCACGCCGTCGCCGCGGATGCCCGTGACCTTGCCGGGGAAGCAGTTGCGGGCGCTGGTGCGGGCCTTGTGTTCGTCCTTGCCCAGAAGCACCCAGGGCGCCTTGACCAGGGCGGTGACCTGTCCGCCCTCGACCAGCCCGAGGCGGTCGAAACTTTCATTGGTGATCACCGAGACCACTTCGAACCCGTTTTGGGCGGCCAGGGAGATTTCGGTCAAAAGCGGACTTTTGCGCACGCTGCTGACGGATCCGAAAAAGGTGTTGCGGGCGCTGGTCTTCATACGACTCTCCTTGGTGACGCAATGGTTGACGATGCGCTGGCAGTCCTGCTCGGAGAAAGAGCAATAGATGGATGTCAGAACAAGACTCGAATGGCCGAGCATGACCTGGACCACGGGCAGCGGCACGCCGCCGCGCAGGAGTTCCACGGCCCGTGAGTGCCGCAGGGACGTGGGGCTCACCCGTCCGGGCGGCAGGCCGGCTTTGACGGCCTGTTCGTAAAGCTTGCGGCGCACGAACCCCGGATCGAGCCGGAACAGTTCCCCGCGCACGTGCCGGTTGGCCGGACTGGCCGCGAACCGGCGCACCTCCTCAAGAAACGGTTTGGGCACGATGACCTTTCGCGGGCTCTCGTCGGGCTTTTTCCCGCCCAGGGAGACCGTGGACTGGCCCATGTCAATATCGACATTTTCGTTGAGCGCCAAGACCTCCCCGAGCTTGCCGCCGCTATGGCGCAACATCAGATACACCAAGCGCATGCGTTCGCGGGCGCGCCGGATGGGAGCCGTGCGCGCGGCATCGCGCCAGTCATCGAAAGCGGTGCTCAGCCGTTCGATTTCCTCGGGTTCCAGATGGCGGATGTCGCGGGGAACCTTGAACAGCGCGGCCTGGCAGGGACCGGGGCCGAACAGATGCCGCCTGACCGGCCGGTCGCCCTTCTGGGACAGCAGGGATTCGGCGTGGTCGAGCAGACGCTCCAGAGCCGGGGCGTCGAGGCAGGCGATCCTTTCAAGAAGATTTTCTTCGGAAGCACTCATAATGCGCAGCAATAGCCAAGGATAGTTGTGTTGTAAAGAATATAGAGGATACATCACGAATAGTACTTTTGGCGTGTCAGTGAAAAATAAGCTTGCACAGGCTTTGATTGCGACTGGAGTTATGCAGGAACTATCACGACTATTAGAATTATCGTGACACTGAGTAACGAAGGGTATTCGCTGTCACGACTGTTCGACGAACGGTGCAGTTGGTTTTTTTGACGGCTTGTTATAGGCTGCGCCAACTTGTGGCCCCGGAAGACTCCGGTGGCCGGATGCGACGCAGGAGGCAGCATGGCGACGTTCGTTTGCGTACATGGCGCGTTTCAGGGCGGCTGGGTTTTTAAAAACATGGCGGAGACGCTTTTTACCCTGGGCCACACGGTGTTCGCTCCGACCTTTTCCGGCTGCGGATACCATCGCCACAGTCTGGACCAAAGCCTGGGGCTTGGCGCCTATGTTCGCGAGCTGACGGAATTTCTGGAACTTGAGGACCTGCGCGACGTCATTTTGGTCGCCCACAGCTATTCGGGCATCGTGTGCGCCGCGACCATGCCGGCTATTCGCGACCGGGTCGCCTCCACGATCTACGTCGAAGGCATCATACCCAAGCCCGGAGCCTCGTTTGCCGCGCTTGGCGGCGAGCCGTTTACGGCCATGCTGGAGTCCCGGCGCATCGACGGCGGGCTCGTCGCCCCCTGGCAGGCGGCCATGTTCGGCGTGGCCGGCTCCCCGGATGAAGACTGGTTCATGAGCCGGCTGGCCCCGTTCCCCATGGCCGCCTTCACCGAGTCCGTTCCCGACGGGGCGCTCGCCTTCCCGGACAAGCGCGCCTACGTGCGCTGTCTGGACAATCCCAATCCCATGCTGGTGGCCATGGCCGAGCGCGCCAAGGGGCTTGGGTTTGCCATGCATACGATCAAAAGCGGGCACTGCCCGCAAATCACCGTGCCGGTCGAGCTGGCCCGGCTGCTGGCTTCCCTGGCCGAAAACGGAATGGAGTAGGGCATGGTGCTGCAGGCGCGTTTGCAAAAAAAGCTGCCGCATTTTCTCCTGGACGTGGAGTTGTCCTGTCCGGCCGGGGCCATCCTGGCCGTGACCGGTCCTTCGGGATCGGGCAAGACCACGGTGTTGCGGATGCTGGCCGGTCTGGAAGAGCCCGATACGGGCCGTATCTTCATGGGCGACGAGGTCTGGCGGGATACGGAGAAGGGCGTGCGCGTCAATCCGCGCAAGCGCGGGGTGGGGCTCGTCTTTCAGGAATACTCCCTTTTCCCGCATATGACCCTGGCCCAAAACGTGGCCTATGCCACCAAGGACGTCGCTTTCGCGCAGCATCTGCTGGATCTTTTCGGCATCGCCCATCTGGCCGAGGCCCGTCCCACCTCCATGTCCGGCGGGGAACGGCAGCGCGGGGCCCTGTGCCAGGCCCTGGCCCGCCGGCCCAAGGCCCTGCTGCTCGACGAACCGTTTTCCGCCCTGGACGCCGCCACCCGCATTACTTTGCGCGGGGAGCTTCTGGCCGTGCGCGAGCGGTTCGCCATTCCCATCGTGCATGTGACCCATGATCTGGCCGAGGCCGCGCTGCTCGGGGATCAGGTCGTGACCATCAACCGGGGAAAAATCGACCGGGATTGGTTTGGCCGCCAGCTGCGGATGTACCGCGACGAGCGCCAGGCCCTGCTCGACCGTTATGATGGCGGCGCGTCCGTTCCGACGGTCGACGAGATCCGCCTGGTCGCCTCGCTCTAAAACCCGTCACTCGTAAGGAGGAACGCACATGCGACGCATCGTCCTGACCCTGGCCCTGGTGCTGTGCCTTGCCGGCAACGCCATGGCCGAAAATCTGCTCATCGCCTCCGGCGCGGGCTATAAAAAGCTCGTCACCGATCTGGCCGCCGCTTTCCAAAAGGAAAGCGGCATCAAACCCGAACTGTCCTTTGGCAACATGGGACAGGTGACGAGTCAGGCCAAGGCCGGCGGGGTCATCGATGTGGTCATCGGCGAAAAAGGGTTCCTCGAGTCGGCGGGACTGTCCTTTGCCGGATCGGCCGAAATCGGCCGGGGCATCCTGGTGCTGGCCTGGCCCAAGGGCAAGACGCTGACCGCCGCCACCGACGTGGCCAAACCCGAGATCAAGCGGCTGGCCATGCCCGATCCCAAAAAGGCCATCTATGGCCGGGCCGCGTCCCAGTTCCTGAAATCCGCCGGGTTGACCCAGAAGGTCGCCGACAAGCTCCTGGTCGTGGCCACGGTGCCGCAGGTGACGACCTATATCGTCAGCGGCGAGGTCGACGCCGGCTTCGTCAACCTGACCGACGTGATGGGGCTTGGCAATTCCATCGGCGGCTTCCTGAAGGTGGACCAGTCCCAGTACGCCCCCATCGTGATCGTGGCGGAAACGCTGTCCGAAGCGCCCAATGCCGCCACGGCCAAGAAGTTCTCCGCCTTCCTGGCCACCCCCGCGGCCAAGGCCATCGCCCAAAAGCACGGGATGTAGGATTTGTCCTGGCAGTCCATTCTCGCGGCGGCCACCGACCCCGGCGTCATCTTTTCCATCAAGCTGACGCTGGGGGTCATGGCCGTCGCGGTGCCGTTTTTTTTCCTGGTCGGCGCACCCCTGGGCTATCTGCTCGGACGGGGGCGGGGACGGCTGTTGGCCGTGCTGGATTTTCTGGTTTCCCTGCCCCTGGTGCTGCCGCCCATGGCCGTGGGCTTTTTCTTGCTGCTCATCCTCGGGCGCAAGGGGCCCATCGGCGTCCTCCTCCAGCACTTCTTCCAGATCGACATCGTGTTCAGCTTCCCCGGTCTGGTCCTGGCGGCCATCACGGCCGGCATCCCGCTGATGGTGCGGCCGGTGCAGGCGGCCGTTCGCGGGGAGCTCATGCGGCTGGTCGAGCTGTCCTCGGTGCTGGGCAAACCGCCGCTGATCACCTTCATACGCGTGGTCATGCCCCATTGCCGCAAAAGCATCGCCGCCGGCCTGTTTCTGGCCACGGGCCGCGCCCTGGGCGAGGTCGGCGTCAGCCTGCTGCTTGGCGGCGACATCATCGGCCGTACCAACACCGTTTCGCTTGAAATTTACAATGCCGTTTTTACGGGCGAATTTTTCAAAGCCGGCGTGCTTTCCATCATGTTGGCCGCCGTGTCCCTGGCTCTGACCTTTGCCCTCAAGCGGACCGGGAGCGGGTAGGGAATGGTGTCTTGGTCCTGAAGGGGAGCTTGACAATCATTCTCAATGTGTTTACTCAAAAGGCCATGCAAGGAGTACACCGCATGGCCCCTCTCGAAAGTCTCGCTCACTTTCCTCCCGGAAGCCGCGTTCGCGTCGAGACCCTGTGCGATTGCCCCAGGGCGCGGGGCAGACTCTGCGCCATGGGCATCACTCCGGGCACCGTGGTTGAGATCACCGCCGGTTGCGGCGGGCCGGTCTGCCTGCGGGCGCGGGGTGCCTGTTTTTCCATTGGCCATGGCTTGGCCGAAAAGGTGCTTGGCCGGCTGGCCGAGCCCGTGCGGCAGGTGGCCTGATCCGCCTCCGGTCGTCCTGGCGATCGGGTGACGGACCACGGTTTTTTCCCGAAAGATAACGGACTGGTAAGGCACGCCCTTCCGCGCGTTCGGCGCACGCCGGCGGGGACTGCGGCGATGCCATCGGAAGGGGAGCGGGAGCACCCATGAACGAGGATGCGGCAACGACCGTCATCGGTCTGCGTCGATTGCAGGTGGGGCAGCGGGCCCGCATCAATCATGTGGAGGCGGCGGGCGAGTTGGGCCGGCGGCTTCGCGACATGGGTCTTGTGCCGGGGACCGAGGTCACGGTGATCGGCCGCGCGCCGCTACGGGACCCCGTGGCCCTGCGCCTGCGCGATTTCACCCTCACCCTGCGCAACAACGAAGCCGATCATATCACGGTGACGCTGCTCTAGTCGCTGTTTCCCCTGTTGGTGTTGCCCGGCCGCCTGTGTTGGCGGCCTTTTTTTATGCCGTGCGTTCGGTTGCGCCGGTTTTCGGCCCGGAGTACAGGCGTGGGCCGGGTGGGCGGCCTGTGTCGCCCGCGCAGCACGGGAGAAGCTATGATGTCCGATGATGTCTCGCAGGTGGCGGCCGAGTTGTTTGCGTCCGGCTACAACTGCGCCCAATCCGTCCTGATGGCCTTGAGTGGTCCCCTGGGCCTCGACGCGCAGACCGCCGCCCGTCTGGCCACGGGCTTTGGCATGGGCATGGCCCGGGGTGGGGTGTGCGGGGCCGTGTCCGGTGCGGTGATGGCCCTGGGGCTCGCCGGCGGAGGCGGGGGGAAGGACGGAATGGCGGCCAAGGTGGCGACCTATGCCCGGGCCCGGACATTGTACGCGCGGTTTGCCGAACGCCATGGTTCGATTTCGTGCCGCCAGCTCATCGGGCTTGATCTGGCGACGCCGGAAGGGCTCGGACAGGCCCGGGAGGAACGCCGCTTCGAGATGGTCTGTCTGCCCCTCGTGCGCGATGCGGTGCGACTCGCCCGGGAGATCGCGGCCGATCAGGAACCTGTCTAGGCCGGCAGGCTGGTCAGGAGACATCCCCCGGTGCTAGGCTTGGGGGATGACGCAATCTCCATGCTCCGTATCGGCCGTGTCGCCCACCGGGCAAACGCGTTGTTATGATGCGGTCGGTCGGGAAATTCCCTGTCCGGACAGCGGACAGGACGCGGCTGTTGCCAAGTGCCCCGGGGCGGCGGATCGGTTCGTTTCCGCCGGGCCGGGGCTCGTCCGGGATCGGGCCACCGGGCTTGTCTGGCCCGTCGACGCCGGTATCGGCGGTTTCCCCATGCCCTGGCAAGACGCCCTGCGTCTGACGGCCCGGCTGGCCGCCGAAGGCCACCTGGGCCGGGTGGATTGGCGGCTTCCCAACCGCCGCGAACTGCGCAGTCTCGTTTCCTACGGTGCGGCCCGTCCGGCCCTGCCCGGGGGGCATCCCTTCCAAAATGTGTTTTCCGGCTGGCACTGGAGCGCGACCACGGCCGCGCCGGCCACGGCCTATGCCTGGTACGTGCACCTGGAAGGGGGCCGGATGTTTTATGGAAAAAAGGATCAGGATTGCCTGTGCTGGCCCGTGGCCGGGACCTGCCTGCTGCCCCGGACCGGGCAGACGCGGTGCTTTGATGCGGCCGGGCAACCGATCGCCTGTCCGGGCACGGGCCAGGACGGGGAGCTGCGTTCGGGGCGTCCCTGGCCATCGCCGCGTTTTCACCAGGATGGCACAGGGGTGCTCGATCGCCTGACCGGCTTGCGCTGGGCCGCCCGCGCCGATGTTGCCGGCGGCCTCGTCGACTGGTCGGAGGCCCTGGCCGCGGCCCGGACATTTCAGGGCGGTGGTTGGCGGCTGCCCACGATCAACGAACTGGAAACGCTGGTGGACGCGGATCACGCCTTTCCGGCGCTGCCGGCCGGTCATCCCTTCACCGCCGTGGGTGAGGCCTATTGGTCATCCACCACCAGCGCCTTCGATCCGGCCTGGGCCCACGCCCTGTATCTGCACAAGGGAGCCGTGGGCGTCGGCATCAAGACCGCGTCCGAGTTTTTGGTCTGGCCGGTCAGCGGGCCAGGGGAGGGCGCGGGCTGAAGACGCCTCCGGCGGCCGGGGGCATGATGCCCCCCGGTCCCCCTCGATAGGGACTTCTGCTGCGGCGCGAAGCGACGCTGGCGCACCTTGGTGG
>JAFABC010000304.1 GCA_023426275.1 Pseudomonadota bacterium
CCCCCCCCCCCCCCCCCCCCCCCCCCCCCCCCCCCCCCCCCCCCCCCCCCCCCCCGCCGGAGGCATCTTCTCTTCTCTTGTCTTCTCTTTTCGTTCCGCTCACTGCGCCGTCAGCGGGCGGTAGGCCAGGATGGCTTCCAGGTCGAGTAGGTTGTCGTTGTCGGCGAGCTCCAGCACGTAGGCGAATTCCCGGGCGCAGTCCGGGGTGATGATCACCACGTCCTGGCCGCCCAGCCAGTCGCACAGGGTGTTGAGGTCGATGGCTCCGGCCGAGGGCGCGGCCGTGTCGTTGCCCGGGGCCCGTACGCCCAGGAAGCGCCAGTTCCAGCCGGGCCGCCACTGGCCGAGCCCCTCCCGGGCGCGCGGCTCTTCGGCGGCCGTGGTCAGCACGGGCGGGGTCTCGCCCTTGGCGGCGGCCACGTGCAGGGCGGCCACGTTGCGGGCGAAGCGGTTGGCCCGCAGCACGGCGTCGGCCAGATTTTCAGCCATGCGCAGCCGGCTTTCCCGACCGGTCGGCCGGAACCAGGGCAGGTTTTCCTCCACGTAGCGGGCGCAGGGATGCAGGGCCGCGTTTTCGGGTTTGTCGCTCAGACGCAGGCAGACGAACACGTCGCGTTCCCGCCGGGCTTCCCTGAGTTGGCGGGTGTACTGGGCCCGCAGGGCGCGTAGGGAGATGGTTTCGCGTGCCTTGTCGGCCGCGTCGATCCTGGCAACGAAGGCGTCCTTGTCGATGACCGGTGCGTCAAGGGCCTGTTCCAGGGACAGGGGGGCGAAAACCTCGGGATCGAGAATGCTGGAGGGGGAGAGATTGCAAAAGGCCGTGCCCTGCTCCCGGCCGATGTCGATGGCGAAGCGTTCGGCCTCGGCCGCCGTGGCGAAGTACTGGAGCGCGGTGCGGGCCTGCCGACCCTGCGCGTCGGCGAACACGAGCTCGCCGTTTGGCGTGGTGACCAGCGGCTTGTCCCAGGCCGGCGCGGTGGCGGCCGGACTGCCGGCTGCATCATTATAATAGGTGGAGGCGCCGTCGTGGCGCAGGTCGGCGCCGATGACCAGAGCCTGGGGCGCGGCCAGGGCCTCGACCGCGCCCAGGCAGGGCAGCAGCGAACTGAGCCAGGATTCGCGCAGCCGGGCCTTGTTGGGCAGGATGGAGACGTCGAAGCTGTCGATGAAAAACACCCGGCGAAACCGGGGGGCGATGGCGTGCACCGGGGCGATGGACAGGCTGAGCAGGGCCGAGCGGGGAAAGCGGTCGTCCGGGCGGTGGAAATGCTGCTGCAAGGGCACGGTGTCGAGCTGGAGCAGCACGTCCGGGGCGAGGCCGCGTTCCCGCAGAAACGGCAGGGTGCGGGAGATGGCCACGAGCAGGTAGCGTCTGGCCAGTTCGGGCAGGTGGTCGGCCACGAGGCGCAGCGACGGTCCGGGCAAAAGCAGCAGGCAGGGCAGGCCCACGCGTTGCCGGGCCAGCTTGTCCACCAGACAGTGGCGCAGGTGCAGCGGCGTGTTGCGGTACTGGTTGAGCCAGTGCAGGTACTCGGGTGGCGACTGGGCCGGACGCAGGCCGAAGAGGTCGGGCACCCGCGTGGTGACAAGGGGCATGTGCACGTATTTCGTGTACAGGCAGGCCAGGATTTTTTGCGCCCGCAGCACGTTGCGGGGCCGGGCCCGCCACTCGCCGGTGGCGGTGGCGATGACGAGGCCGCCGGCCATGCGGGCCGGGTCGAGGCCGGCCAGCCGGGCCAGGGCCTCGTCCGTGACGGTCTCCTCGATCACCATGGCCTCGCGGCCGGCGGGCAGGGGCGATTCCGGGCGGCCCAGACAGACGAGCAACTCCTGTCCGAGCTCGGGCACGACATCGGCAACGGCCAGAAACGTGGGTCGGGACATGGGCATGCGTCCTTTGCGTGGAGTGGTGGCCCGACAGTAGGGGCCGCCGGCCGGCGTGGCAAGGGCGGCCGGCGCATTGTCCGCCACGCGTCGTCAGGCCGGGTCGCAAGGGACGTTACCGGGGCCGCGCGACGATGCCGTGTCGTTGGAGGCGGGCGCCCGCGAACGGAACGCCCCGCCGCCCCGGTGCGGCAACACGGGGGAGCGGGCGGACGTTCCCGGACGCGCGCCGGAAGCCGGCCTAGGCGTCGGTGCGTGGCCCGGACGGGGACGGCGTCGAGGCCTTGCCCACGAGGTGGAAGGGCGAAATATCGGCGTCGAGGTCGAGGCGGGCCTCGCTCGATTCGCGTTTCACGCGCAGGGCCGTCACCGTGCCCACCAGCCGGTCATTGGGGTCGCGCAGTTCCAGATGCTCGCCTTCCTGCACGCCGTGCTCGCTGCCAAGGCCAAAGACGAGTTCCCAGTGGTCCTTGTTGCGGGCCAGCTTGTAGATGGGGGCCAGTCCCCGGGCCCGCAGCCGGGCCTCGTCCGCGCCGCCCTGGCGGAAGGTGACGACCAGCAGCACCCCGGCCAGGGGGATGATGCCCATGATCACCCACCAGGGACCGACGCCCAGGAACCGTTCGGCCAGGGACATGTGGCTGGCGCGCAGGGCGGCCGGGGTCGCGAACACCTGCACCTTGACCGTGGAGGGTTCTTCGGATAGGGGCGGCGTGGCCAGCATTTCCTTGGGAAAGACGCGCACCGTATGGCGTCCGGGCGGGGTGCCGTCGGCCACGGTCAGTTCGCCGCGCCAGACCCGGCCGCGCAGCTCCTGGAAATGGATGCTGATGCCGGGCACGTCGGTGGCGTAGGCCAACACCTTGTCATTGAGCAGGGCGATGCGCTGGGCGTCTTTTTCCGCGTCGCGCTCGCGCGGCAGCGCGTTGACGTTCTGTATGGACTCCGGGAGCTTGCCCAGCACTTCGTGGCTTTGCCCGGGCAGGGAACGCAGGATGTCGCCCCGGGCGTCGAAGATGAGGTAGAGGGCGATGTCCAGGATGCCGACCAGAAACAGCACGAAGAGAACAATGGAAAGCTTCGGCAGCAGGCGTCCCATGCCGGTGCTCCTTATTCCAGGACGGTCCGGGGTTCTCCGGCGGCCTCGGCCTCGGCCAGTTCGCGGGCTTCACGCTTTTTGATGCGGCGCAGGGCCACGAAGGCCACGATGATGGTCGGCACGAACAGCGGCACGTAGGCCCGCAGGAAGGTTTCGGAGAAATCGTCGGTGGTGCCCAGGCACTTGGAGAAGGCGTAGGTCAGTTCGGCGACGATCAGGATGTCCATGGTGATCAGGGTGATGGCCCGGCGAGCGGCGTTGGACAGCGACATGGCGGCACTCCTTGGGAAGCGGGGGCGCCCCGTTGCCGGGACGCCCCCTGGGACGGGGTGTGGGGGTTATTTCTTGCGCAGGTCCTGCTTGGAGACGTTCATGACCTTGGCCGCTTTGCGGGTGTCGCCTTCCACGGTGTAGGCGATGCGCAGGATGTCGCCGGGCTCGGGCGTGATGCCGATTTTGGCGGCGCTGACGTCATAGACGTTCTGGATGCCCGTGGCGTGCCCGTAGGGCGTTTCCTTGCCGAAGTTGGTGTCGTACACTTCGATCTTGATGGTTTTCTGGGTGGCGTTGTTTTCCAGGCACTTGCCCTGGGCCACGCCGAAGGCCAGGGCCTGGGAGGTGAGGACGAACGCGCCCAGGGCCAGGAACAGGGCGGTGAGGCAGGCGAGACGACGCATGGTTTATTCTCCCTTGGTGTTGCGGGTTAGGCCGATTGTTCGCGCATCTTCTTTTCGCGCAGTTCCTGGGCCGCGCCGGTGAACATGATCTTCATGATCCACAGGCACATGACGGAGATGGTGCCAAGGATGAGGACGGCGGCCGGGTCGTCGAACTTCAACTGCTTGAGAATGATGGAGATCATGCAGCAGAGCACTGCGGTGCCGAAGGCGATGCGGATGCCGTAGCCCTTGGCGTACTTGGTGGCCACGGTGCCGATCTGCGCGCCGATGGCCGCGCCGGAGAGCATGACGAAGACGGCCACGAGTTCGATGCGGCCCTTGAGGGAGTAGGTGAAGGCGCCGTAGAGGCCCGAGATCATGACTTCGAAGAGGTCCGTGCCCACGGCGATGTGGGTCGGGCAGCCGATCAGGTAGACCAGGGCGGGCATGCGCAGCAGACCGCCGCCGATGCCCAGGAAGCCCGCCAGCACGCCGGTGACGAAGCTGACCGTGATGGGCAGCCAGGCCGAGCAGGTGAAGCCCGCGGCCTGGAAGTGGACCATGGGGGGAATGCGGAGCTTGTGCAGGGTCTTGTACCAGGTCACGCCCTCGGTGCCGCGTTCACTGGTGGCGCCGGCCTTCTTGTTGTGCACGGCCTTGGCGTAGTCGTAAAAGACCATGAAGGAAATCAGCGCCAGGAAGACGACGTACACCCAGCGCACCACCGAGCCGACCACGCCCATGCGTTCCAGCATCATGATGACCTGGGCGCCGCACTCGATGCCCACCATGGTGCCGATCAGCATGACGAAGCCCAGCTTGTAGTCCACGTTGCCGAACTTGGCGTGGCGCATGGTGGAGATCATGGATTTGCCCGCGATGTGGGCGATGTCGGTGCCGATGGCGAAGGCCATGGGGAAACCCAGGATGTTGAGGCCCGGCGTGACCATCCAGGCTCCGCCCATGCCGAAGAAGCCGCCGATGACGCCGACGGAGAAACCGATGAGCACGAGACCCGGCCAAAAGATGTTCACGCCGGCGATGGGCATGTACATATAGAAGAAACTGGCATCCATTGCTGTCCTCCAATCAATCAGGGTTGTGGCTTAATGCTCGACGATCTTGCGCGACTTGAGATCGAGGCCCGTGCGGCTCATGATGAAGTCCATGAGCACACCGAGAATGCAACCGTAGGCGGCGGTGAGCACCACGGCCCAGACAGCGAACAGCACCTGGTTGAAGTTGTAGAGATCAGCGAAGTATTTGATGATGTTTGAGGTGATCACGCGCGTGTCCGCGACCACCACCAGTTCCGAAGCCTTGCCGCCGGCGGCCAGGGCCAGTGTGGGGAGCAGCAGGGTCAGAAGCAGGGTGCAACCCGTCATCCATGCACTGCGACGCATAGGGTCCTCCAGTCGTTGACGTTTGTTATTTCACCACGAACACGGAACAGGGGGCATGGGCCACAACGCCCTGCGCCACGCTGCCGACCAGCAGCCGCTCCAGGTTCGACTTTCCCTTGTGCCCGACGATGATGCGCTGGGCGCCTATCTCCTTGGCGTAGGCCGCGATGGAGGCGGCGGGAGACGTGCTTTGCTCCACGTGGCCCACGGCCGAAAGCCCCTTGGCCTTGGCCTGGGCCTCGGCGGCGTCCACGATGCCGCTTGCCCAGCGGCGCAGCTTGTCGTCCATGCCCGGGGGCATGTCGTCGATTTCGTCGATCAGCGGCGCCACGGTGACGATATGCAGTTCGGCCTGTTTGTCGGAGGCCATGGTGATGGCGGTGTCGAGCACGGTCTTGGCGAAGGCGGAATCGTCGATGGCCACAAGAAATTTCATGGACGCAACCTCCGTTTGGTTGGGATTGCCGGCGGCAATCATGTGCCGGGCGGCTTGTGACGAAAAGAGCAACCGCCGTGCCATAAGCGTTTTTGCCATATTTATTTTTTGGTAAATTGGGGGGTTGGGAATATCGTGCAAGGGGTGCGTTGACAGGTTGGCTGGATTTGGCAAGATGGTCTGGCATCGGGCAACGGGCATTTCTCCAGGCATGACGGGGCGGCCGGGCGGACGGGCCGGCGGTCTTGCCGGTTGGCGATGCGGCGTGCGGGGAAGGTCGGCAACGGTTTTCGATGGATGTGTGGCAAATCGGAGGCGCTGATGACCTGGACGGATCTGACCATGCGGGTGCAGGCCCGATTCCTCCCGTTTTACGCGGTCAACCGGATGCGTATCCGCACCAAGCTGCTGGCCGTGCTCATCCCCTCGGTGGTCGGCATCCTGCTGGTGACCGGCTATTTCACCTACATTTTCGCGCAACAGTACTTGCAAGAAGCCCTGGAGCGCATCGGGATCGTGCAAACCCTGGCCCTGTCCAAGGCCCTGGAGGACACCCTGGCCCAGGGGCGGCGCGACCTGCTTTTTTTCACGACCCAGTCGCCGGACCCCGGGGCCATGCGCCTCTACCTGGAACGGATCAACAGCCTGCGCTCCTTTCCGTATCGCGAATTCGGCTACCTGGACCTGGACGGCGGGGACCACGTTTTTTTCGACACCATCCGCGACCAGGTGGTGGAGGTGCCGCGACAGGCCATCGGCGCCATCCGGCCGAGTCCCTTCGGCATCCTGGAGCAGGGGGAGGGGCTTACGCCCGGGGAGGCCGTGTTCGGCTCCCTGGCGCGCCTGGATTACCACCTGGGCCTGCCCTCGGGCACGGACGTGCCGGTCAATACCGAGGTCTTCCGCCTGTTCGCCCCCCGCATCGGCCCCGACGGCAAGGTGGCGGGCGTGTACGTCCTGGGCGTGGGGGCGCGGGATTTGCGCAACATCCTGTCGCTTTTCAACTCCATCCAGTCGCCCATCCACGGCTTCGAGCGCACGCCCGAGGTGCGTTACAGCTTTCTGTTCGACACCGAGGGCTGGATATTGTTCCAGTCCGCCGAGGTGGACACCCCCTTCCTGGAGCTGACCACCTATCTGGCCCGGTCCGGCTATTCCGGCACCCTGGGCCGGCGGGGCATGGAATCGGCCTTCCGGCCCGAGGCCGTGTACAAGGATTTCTGGCGCATGGTCGCCGAGGTGCGGGAAGGCAAGAACGGCATCATCGACAACGACAACGGCGGGGAACTGGCCCTGGCCGGCTCGCCCGTCACCTACATGCCGTTCGCGCCCGTCCGCTTCCGGCCAAGCGAGAACGGTCCGGAACAGGTCGTGGCCGGCGTGGCCTACATGGACAAAAGCCGCATGACCCTGCGGGCCGGCTACAAGCAGGTGGACGTCATTTTCATCATCACCCTGGCGGCCATCCTCCTGGTCACGGGGATCATCACCCTGCTGGCCCGGGCCATCACCCGCCCCATCATCGAACTGTCCCGGTCCGTGGCCCGGGTCGAGGTGTCCCAGGACCTCAAGCCCGTGACCCTGCCCGATCACGACCACGAAACCACGCTGCTCAAAAACGCCATCAACTCCATGATCGCGGCCATCCGGCGGCAGCTGGACGAGATCCACTCCCGCGACCAGAAGATCGAGCAGGTGCGGATGCGGGAAAAGGCCAGTCCCGATCCGGTCCTTTTGCGCAACACGCCGGAGCCGTTCCCGGAGATCAAGGGCGCGGGCCCGCTGCTCGACCGTTTGCGGGCCGATCTGGCCAAGGCGGCCCAGGTGGACGCCGACGTGCTCGTCACCGGCGAGACGGGCACGGGCAAGCAGCTCGTGGCCGAGGCCATCCACGCCCACAGCCGGCGGGCGACCGGACCGTTTATCTCCATCAATTGCGGCGCGCTGGATGAAAACCTGCTGCTCGATACCCTGTTTGGCCACGTCAAGGGGGCCTTTACCGAGGCGCGCGGCGAACGCAAGGGCGCCTTTCAGGAGGCCGAGGGCGGCATCCTCTTTCTGGACGAAATCCAAAGCGCCACGCCCAAGGTCCAGCAGGCCCTGCTGCGGGCCATTGCCATGCGGCGCATCCGGCCCCTTGGCAGCGATAAGGAAGTGGCCGTCAATGTGCGGCTGATCGCCGCCTCCAATGTGGATTTGCGCGAGGCCATCGCCAGGAACGCCTTCCGCGAGGACCTCTATTTCCGGCTCAACGTCATTGCCGTGTCCACGCCGCCCCTGCGCCAGCACAAGATGAGCATCACCGCCCTGGCCCACCATTTTCTCAAGGAGGCCGGCGAGACCACGGCCCGGCGCGGCCTGGGCCTGTCCCGGGGGGCGCTGGCCAAGCTCATCGCCTACGACTGGCCCGGCAACATCCGGGAGCTCAAGCACTGCATCCTGCGGGCGGCGGTCATGTCCGAGCACAGCGTCATCCAGGACACGGACCTCCTGCTCGAAGGCGAATGTCCGATTATGGAGACCGATGCCGAGGTCGATGCCGGGGCCGGGCCTCCCGGTGGGACGGCCGGTGGCCCGGGGGCCCCTCCGACGGTCGGGGCGGATTCCTTGGCCGCCATGGCCGCGTCCGCGCCGCCGCCCGGGGCCGCCTTGTCCGTGCCGCGCGTCGCGCTCGGGCCGCGACAGGCGGCCATGCTCCCGCGCATCGTGCGCGACGGCGGCATCACCCGGGCCCGCTACCAGGAACTGGCCGGCGATATTCCCCAGCGTACCGCGGCCCACGACTTGAAGGTGCTGGTGGACAAGGGCCTGCTCGTGCGGCGCGGCAGCGGGCCGGCCACGCGCTACGAGCCCACGGCGGCCGGCCGGCAGGCCGTGGCGGGCGACGCGGGCGGCAACCGGCGGTAGTGCCTGTTGCAGGAGAAGACGCCTCCGGCGG
>JAFABC010000322.1 GCA_023426275.1 Pseudomonadota bacterium
CCGCCGGAGGCATTCTTTTTCTCTAAAAACAAAATCCGCCCTGCTCGAAAAGCCACAAGCAGGCGTCGGCCACATCAGCGTCGTAGTGCCTGCCACGACCGTCGCGAATTTCGGCCAGGGCCTGTTCGATGCCCAGGGCGACCCGGTAGGGGCGATGGGAGGTCATGGCCTCGACCACGTCGGCCACGGCCAGGATGCGGGCTTCCAGTAAAATCGCATTGCCGCGAAGGCCCTTGGGATACCCGGAACCGTCCAGGCGTTCGTGGTGTTCGAGCACCATGCGGGCCACGGGCCAGGGAAAGGGAATGTCCTTCAAGATGTCGTGCCCGACCTGGCTGTGGTCGCGCACGATGCCCCGCTCGGTTTCGGTCAGCACATCGGGCTTGGCCAGGATTTCCGAGGGCACATGAATCTTGCCGATATCGTGGACCAGTCCGGCCAGACGCACGCCCTCGCGCTGATGGGCGGTCAGGCCGATCCGGCCGGCCAGGGCGTCGGCCAGCTTGGAGACGCGCTGCTGATGCCCGGCGGTGAAGGGGTCGCGCGTTTCCGAGGTCACGGTGAGGGCGTTGACCGTCTCTTCCAGGGTGCGCCGCAGATCGTCCAGGGAGGCGCGCAGGGCCTGCTCGAAATTGCGGCGACGCGAGATGTCGCGAAACACCACCACGGCCCCCAGCCTGCCGCCCTGGTCATCGGTCAGCGTCGAATGCCGTTGGGAAACCGGGATGGTCGTGCCGTCGGGACGACACAGCAGGGCATTCGGCCGGAAGGCGTCCTCCGGGCGCTCGCCGTCGCCTCCCTGTTCGTCGCGGGTGCGGTAGACGCTTTCGAGCGGACGGCCCAGGAGCGAGGCGGCGGCCTGGCCAACGAGGGTGGCGGCCATGGGATTGGCGTAGCGGACCAACCCTTGCTGGTCCACGGTAATGACGCCCTCGCCCAGATGGGCCAGGGTCATGGCGGTCCAGCGTTCGCTTTCGGCGACACGACGTTCCATGCGGGATTTATACAGGGCGATTTCCAGGGCCGTGGTCAGTTCCCGGTCCTCGAACGGTTTGCCGACATAGCCATACGGCCCGGCCTCGCCAGCCCGCCTGAGGGTTTGCGCGTCGCTATGGGCGGAAAGAAAGACCACCGGCGCGCCAAGGGACTGGCGGATGCGCGCGGCCGCCTCCACGCCGTCCAGCCGGCCGGGAAGCCGGATGTCCATGAGCACGACGTCGGGCCGGGTCCGGTCGGCCAGGGCGACGGCCTCCTCGCCGGTATCGGCCAGGCCGCACACGACATAGCCCAGGCGCGACAGCCGGCGGTCGATGTCCATGGCCACCACGACCTCGTCCTCGACGACCAGCACCCGGGCCGCGGGCGCGTCCTCCATCCGTGCCTCGGTCATGGCCTCGTCCGCTCCCGCCCGAGGATGTCGGCCAGAGCCTGGGACAGGGCCGGGAACCGGAAGGTGAAACCAAGCGCCAAAAGCCGCCGGGGCTCGACGCGCGCGCCGCCAAGCAAAAGCTCCCGGGCCATTTCCCCGAGCAGCAGGCGCAGCACCGGACCCGGGGTGCGCAGAAACGCCGGCCGGTCAAGCGCCCGCCCGATGGTCCGGGCCAGTTCGTTTTGGGTGACACCCTCCGGCGCGGCCAGATTGAAGGGGCCGGAAGCCTCGGCGTGGTCCATCAGGAAACGGATGGCGGCCACGGCATCGGCCAGATGAATCCAGGGGAAATACTGCCGTCCGCTGCCCAGCGGCCCGCCGATGAAAAAGCGGTACGGCCTGAGCATCAGCGGCAGCGCGCCGCCGTCCGCCCCAAAGACCACGGCGGTGCGGAGAATGATCCGGCGAACGCCCAGGGCTTCGGCCCCGGCCGTGGACGCTTCCCACTCCCCGGCCAGTTCGGCCAGAAATCCGGTGCCGCGCGACGCGTCCTCGTCGACCGGCGTGTCCCCGCGGTCGCCGTAAAATCCGGTGGCCGAGGACTGCACAAGGACCGGCGGCGGCGCACCGACGCGCGACAAGGCGTCCATGACGGCCCGCCCCGGGGCAAGCCGGCTTTCGCGCAAGCGTTTTTTGCGCGCCTCGGTCCAATAGCCCGAAGCGATGTTCTCGCCGGCCAGATTGACCAGGGCGGCGGCCCCGTCGAGTTGGGAACTCCAGCCCTGGCCGGTCCGCCCGTCATACGAAACGAACGAGACGCCCGGCAATGCCCGGCGTCCGCCGGCCCCGCGCGTCAGCACCACGACCTCGTACCCGTCGGCCACCAGGGAACGGGTCAGGGCCCGTCCGATAAATCCGGTGCCGCCGGCAATCACCACCCGCATGGACGCCTCCTTGCCAAATTTCTCCGGGATGTTGGAATCTATCCAAAAATCCGGGAGGATGGCAACCAGGGAAGCGTTTTCAGTAGGTGAAATCGAGTTGGTAGGAAACGGACGGCGCGGCGTCGAACGGCCAGAAAAAGAGCGTTTTCTTGAGCCAGGGGGAAATGTCCAGACGCACCAGCGAGAGCTTGAGGGTCAGCACGTAGGTCTGCCCCCGTTTCAGGTGGTCCCAGGGACCGAGATCGATGAGGATTTCATTCCAGGCCTTGTGAAACAGGCCCGCGAGGTTCTTGTCGGCCATGGAGCCCTGGCCGGGCAGGGTGGCAATGTAATCCCCGCCCCGCAGGCGGCGCACCTCGCTTTGCCAGCGGGCGCTGGCCAGATCCTCGTTCCAGACATAGTCGCGTTTGGCAGCCAGCCGGGCCTCGCAGGACAGGGCCAGCCGTTCGCCGGCGGCCAGCGACTCGCGGATGGCGTCGAGGCCGGTCGGCTCCACCCCGAAGCGCACCCGGATCTTGCCCTCGAAATTGTTGAGCACCAGGTTGCTGAGCAAAAGCTCCTGGGCGAAGGCCGACTGTACCGTCCAGGCGGACGCGGCCACAATGAGAAGCAGCGCCAGGACAAGCCGGCGCAAAAAGGGACTGCTCAACGGCATGCCGCTCCTGTCTGGTGCAAACCCACTCATGCGCTCATGGGCCTAATCCATGCAGCCCGCTTTGACAACAGGCCGAGGCGTCGGCTACCACCCATCCACGCGGTTCCGCCGCCGGATGCAGCCCTTCATGAAACCACTTCGCCTCTATGTTGTCGGGGCCGCCAAGGCTCCTTTTTTTCGCGACGCCGCCGCGCATTACCTGACGGCGCTCGGACGGTATCTGCCCGTCGAGGAAATCGTCGTGCGCGACGGCAAGGCAAGCGATCCCGCCCGGCGCATGGCCGAGGAAGGCAAGGCCCTGCTCGGGAAGATACGGCCCCGGGATTTCCTCACGGTGCTCGACGAGCATGGCGCGTCGCTGCCCTCGCGCAAGCTGGCCGCCAGACTGGCCGGCCTGATCGAGGACCCCGGCCGCACGCCCGGTTTCGTCATCGGCGGCGCCTTCGGCCTCAGCCCGGACGTGCTCGCCCGGGCCGACATGACCCTGGCCCTTGGCCCCGGCACCCTGCCCCACGAACTGGCCCGGGTGGTGCTCTACGAACAGCTCTACCGGGCGGCCTCCATCACTGCCGGGGCGCCCTACCATCACTGATATAACGCAAAAGGCGGACTGAAGCCATGCCCCTGCCCCTTCTCGATCCTTGCTATCTGGAAAAACTGCGCGACTACTTCACTTCCGGCGATCTGGTCTTCGATTTCGAAAACGCCTGCGAGGACACCAAGGGCGAAATTCTCGACTTCCTGGAAAGCCTCATGGACCTGGCCGAACTGGCCGACGCCACGGCGACGCGCCTTATTTTCAAGGACGCCTATCTGGAAGCCGCGAAAAGCGACAAGTAGCGCGTCCGCTCGCCAACGGCGTAGGCCGAGGCTGCGGCCAGGACAAAGGGCGGCGGCACCCGCGCGGCATCGACCGCCTCGCCGGTCATGGTCAGGACGGCCATGGGCGCGCGCACGAGCCGGCCGCAGATGTCCAGAAACCGGGGCCAGGGCGCGAACGCCCGGCTCAGGCACAAAACGAACGCGTCCGGGCATCCGGCAAGGATCGCGGGCACCGTGCGCCCCACGTCGCCCTCGTCGACGGACACGCCGTCCAGGCCGAGCCGGGCCACGGCCTCGGCCAAAAACACGCAGCGCTTCCGTCTGGCCTCCAGCAGATGATAGGGTCCCCGGTTGTAAAAGGCCCGCAGCGGAATGCCGGGCAGGCCCGCGCCGGCGCCGAAGTCGAGGCAGGTCAGCGCGGCGCCCTCCGTCGGCAGGACCCTGGCCGCCGCCTCGCCGCGCAGGAAATCGGCCAGATGCCAGGAGTCGGCCACCAGGGTGGCGAGCACCGTGGGCCAGTCGCCCGGTCCGACCAGATTGACCCGGGACCGGAACCGTTCGAGCAGGGCCAGATAGCCGGCCAACAGTCCGGCCTGGGCCGGTTCGAGGGCGCGTCCGAGCCGCGCCGCCTCCCGGGATACGGCAGCCGCCTCCGGCGGCCCGTCGTTTCGGGACATGGACATCCTCCCGTAAATTGCCCGTTGCACATTTTGGCCCGTTGCTCTACCAATCGCGGCCGAAAAGACATGAAAAGCTGTAAGGAGAGCCGAACGTGAGCGCAACCCAAAACCGCCCGGCCATCGTGTTTCCCGGCCAGGGCTCCCAGGAAAAAGGCATGGGCCGGGCCCTGGCCAAAACCTCCGCCGAAGCCGCCGAACTCTGGCACATGGCCGAAAAGGCCTCGGGCCTGCCGCTTCGGGAAATCTATTGGGAGGGCGATGACGCGGCCATGGCCGACACCCGCGCCCTGCAACCGGCCATGACGGCCGTCACCCTGGGCCTGTGGTTCGAGGCGCGCCCCAAAATTTCCGGCGTGGTCGGCTTTGCCGGCCATAGCCTTGGCGAATACGCCGCCCTGGCCGCCTCGGGCATGCTCGACGTGGCCGAGACCCTGGCCCTGACCAGCCTGCGCGGCCGGCTGATGGCCGAAGCCGCCGGCGGCGACGGCGCCATGGCCGCCGTGCTCAAGCTGTCCCTGGAAGCCATCGAGGAAGTCGTGGCCGCGGCCAGCGCCTCCACGGGCAAGCTCCTTGTCGTGGCCAACTACAATTCCCCGGGCCAGTTCGTGCTCTCGGGCGAAAAGCCGGCCATCGACGCCGTCGCCGCCCTGGTCAAGGAGCGCAAGGGCCGGGCCATCCCCCTGGCCGTCAGCGGCGCGTTCCACTGCCCGCTTATGGCCGAACCGGCGGCCGAGCTGGAAAAGGCCCTGCGCAAGACCGGGCTGCGCGCGCCGGCCGATGCGCCGGTCTATTTCAATGTCACGGGCGACGCCGAAGGCGATCCGGCCAAGGCGCTCGACCTCATGTGCCGCCAGATGACCTCGCAGGTGCGCTGGATCGACACCATGGCCAACCTGTACGCCGCCGGCGCCCGCACCTTTATCGAGCTGGGCCCCAAGGGCGTGCTGGCCAAGCTGGCCGCCGCCAACCTCAAGGGTGCGGCCGAACCCTGCACGACCGTGGGCGTGGCCGATCCCGCCGGCCTCAGCACCCTGGAGGCCTAGCCCATGCGCGCCACGCACCATCTGCACGGGCTGCTGGAAAAGGCCCTGGCCGACCTGTCCCTGCCCTGGCCGGCCAAGACCACGATCGAACCGCCCCGGGACAAGACCCATGGCGATCTGGCCACCAACGTGGCCATGATGGCGTCCAAACAGGCCAAGATGCCGCCCCGGCAGCTGGCCGAACAACTCAGGACCGCCCTGCTGGCGGCCAGCGACGATCTGGCCGGCGTGGACGTGGCCGGTCCCGGCTTTATCAACGTCACCTTCACCCCGGCTTTCTGGCAGCGCACGGTGCTCGAAGTCCTTTCGGGCCAGGACCGCTACGGCCTCGTGGACATCGGCCAGGGCACGCGGGTGCAGGTGGAATTCGTCTCGGCCAATCCCACGGGGCCGCTGCACATCGGCCATGGCCGGGGCGCGGCCGTGGGCGACGCCCTGGCCCGGGTGCTGCGGGCGGCCGGATTTTCCGTCGAGACGGAATACTACATCAACGACGCCGGCCGGCAGATGCGCATCCTCGGCATGTCCATCCTCTACCGCTACCGGGAGCTGCTCGGCGAGCCTGTCACCGAGCCCGAGGATTACTACCGGGGCGATTACGTCAAGGACCTGGCTCAGGAACTCATCGACCGCGACGGCCGGTCCCTGCTCGACATGCCCGAGGAAGCGGCCACGGACATCTGCCGCAAGCACGGAGAGACGCGCATCCTCGACGGCATCAAGAAGGACCTGGAAGATTTCCGGGTGCACCACGACGTGTGGTTCCCCGAATCGACGCTGCTCGCCGCCGGGGCCGTGGACAAGACCTTCGACGCCCTGCGGGCCCGCGATCTCGCCTACGACAAGGACGGCGCCTTCTGGTTCGCCACCACCACCTTCGGCGACGACAAGGACCGGGTGCTGGTCAAGTCGGGCGGTGAACTGACCTATTTCGCTTCGGACATCGCCTACCACGACAACAAGTTCCAGCGGGGCTTCGACGTGGTGGTGGACATCTGGGGCGCGGACCATCACGGCTACGTGCCGCGCATGAAAGCCTGCGTGTCCGCCCTGGGCCGCAATCCCGACACGGACCTGAAGGTCATCCTGGTCCAGCTCGTCAACCTGCTCAAGGGCGGCGAGCAGATCGCCATGTCCACCCGGGCCGGCAAGTTCGAAACCTTGGCCGATGTGGTCGAGGAAGTCGGCGCGGATGCCGCCCGCTTCATGTTCCTGTCGCGCAAGTCCGACAGCCACCTGGACTTCGACCTGGACGCGGTCAAGGAAAAGTCCATGGACAACCCGGTCTACTACGTCCAGTACGCCCACGCCCGGGTCAAATCCCTGTTCGCCAAGGCCGACGAACGCGGCTTCTCGCCGGCCCCGGTCGCGGCCGACCTGCTGGCCCGCCTGGACACCGCCGAGGACATGGAACTGCTCAAACTTCTCGAACAGTATCCCGACACCGTGGCGTCGGCGGCCCGCACCTTCTCGCCCCATCTGGTCAGTTTCTATCTGCGCGATCTGGCCGGCCGGCTGCACCGCTACTACACGGTCAATCCGGTGCTGGCCGCCGGCGACGACGCCCTGGCCGCCGCCCGGCTCCACCTGCTGGACGCCGTGGCCACGGTCGTCAAAAACGGTCTGTCCCTGCTTGGCGTGTCCGCGCCGGACAAAATGTAGGCGTCTTGACAAGAAGGCGCGTTACGGCGGTATGTAGCTGTCAAGGAACCATGCCCCATGAAGCTGTTAAGCCGATTCAACGTCTCGAAGGACAAGGGCGGACCGCGCAGATTCTCTTTTGAGATCAGCATGTCCGGTGTGATTTCCGTCGGCATTGTGGTCGTGCTCGGCATGTGCTGGATCTTTATCCTCGGCATCCTGGTCGGGCGCGGCTACAAGCCGGAGGCCGCCGTGCCGCAGATCGCCGAAATGATGCCCACCACCGACGCCGCCCAGCCGGAGGCGGCCGCCCCGACCGAACCGCCCAAGGCGCTCAAGGCCGAGGAATTGCAGTTCATGGAAGGGCTGCACGACAAGAACGCGGACGTGGTGACGACCGATTCGACCCAGGCCACGGCGCGCGGGCAAAACACGCCCATGGGCGCGGCCGCCCCGGCCATGGCCGTTCCCGCGCCGCCGAAAAAAGCCGCGGCGGATCCGCCGGCCAAGCCGGCCGCTTCGAAAAAAGACAAGGAGACACCGAAAAAGGATGCGTCGAAATTCACGGCGGTCTACCAGGTGGCCTCCTTTCGCACCAAAAAGCAGGCCGAGGACATGATCAAGGCCCTGTCCGGCAAGGGCTACAGCCCTTCCCTGCAGGAGGCAAGTTCTGGAAATCGCACCGTGTTTCGAGTCAAAATCCGGTTGAAGGGAACCGACGCCGAAATCGCCGAAAGGCTCCGGCAAACCGGCGAAAAAGGCCCTATACTTGTCAGTAAAAAACCCCTATAAGGAGCGCCCGCTTTCGCGGCAAAATCGATGCACAAAGAGGACCGCCCATGATCCCAGGCTCTTTCGTCCCCACCAAGGCGTTTTTCACCAAGGGTGTCGGCCGCCACAAAAACAAACTCCAGTCGTTTGAGCTCGCCCTGCGCGAAGCCGGAATCGAGAAGCTCAATCTGGTTTATGTGTCGAGCATCTATCCGCCGCACTGTCAGTTGATCACCCTGGACGAGGGGGTGCGTCTGCTCAATCCCGGCCAGATCACGTTCTGCGTCATGGCCAGAAACGCCACGGATGAAAAAAACCGTTTGGTGGGTTCGGCCGTGGGCATGGCTTTCCCGGCCGATAAATCCAACTACGGCTACATCTCCGAGCATACGGCCTTCGGTGCCGAGGAACAGGAAATCGGCGACTTCGCCGAGGATCTGGCCTCCACCATGCTGGCCACCACCCTGGGTATCGACTTCGATCCCGAGACGGCCTACGACGAACGGCGTCAGATCTACCTCATGAGCGGCAAGATCATCGACTCCGCGTCCATGCCCTGCGTCACCACCGGCGAGACCGGCATGTGGACCACGACCATCTCCGCGGTGGTGTTCATTCCCTAAGCCCCATGCGCAAGGCGATTGTTTTCGCCCCCGGCCGGGCGACCGTGCCGCACCCGGAGAACGGGTGATGGACACGGCCGCCCGGGCCAGGGAAATCTTCGCGCGCCTCGCCCCGCTGTACCCCGATCTCGCGCCGGCGCTCACCCACAAAAACGCCTACCAGCTGCTGGTGGCCACGGTACTGGCCGCCCAATGCACCGACGCGCGGGTCAACACCGTCACGCCGGAATTTTTCCGTCGTTGGCCCGATCCGGCCGCCCTGGCCCGGGCGGATGTCGGCGAGGTGGAAGCGGTTGTGCGCTCCACGGGCTTTTTCCGACAGAAAGCCAAAAATCTCGTGGCCGCGGCGCGACTTCTGGTCGAGTGCCACGGCGGCGACATCCCCGCCTCCATGGCCGCGTTGACGACCCTGCCGGGCGTCGCCCGCAAAACGGCCAACATCGTCTTGTCCAACGCCCTGGGCCGCAACGAGGGCATCGCCGTGGACACCCATGTCCGCCGGCTGTCCTTTCGTCTGGGCTTGACGCGGTCGGACAACCCGATCATCATTGAAAAAGATCTGATGCCGCTTTTTGAGCGCAAGGATTGGGGAGCCCTCAACCACCTGCTGGTGTTGCACGGCCGGGCCGTGTGCAAGGCCCGCTCGCCCCGGTGCGATGATTGCGTCCTTGACGATATCTGCCCCAAGCTGGGCCTTTGACCCTGTAGCGATCCGCCGCCGCGTCCGGGCCCGCCGGCCACTGTCGCGGCCGCCCTTGTTCGAGGCGCATTATGCCAGCCCATTCTCCCAATACGCCTGCTTCCCGGCGCGACCGACTGGTCCTCGCCGTCGTCTTTCTGCTCTCCGGCGCTTCGGCCCTGCTGTTCGAGACCTTGTGGCTGCATCTGGCCGGCCTCGTCTTCGGCGTCGGCGTCTACGCCAGCGCCCTGGTCCTTTCGAGCTTCATGGGCGGTCTGGCCCTGGGCAACGGCCTGATTTCCCGCTTCGGGCGCGACGTCACCGACCCGGTGCGCTTCTATGCCGCCATGGAGCTGCTGGTCGGCGCCTGGGGGCTGCTGCTCGTCCTGTGCTTTCCGCTGCTCACGGTCTGGCTCGGGGCCATGCTGAGCCCGGCGCTCGGCAAGCCGTTTCTCCTGAACGCCCTGCGCTTTTCCTTTTCGTTCCTGCTTTTTCTGCTGCCGGCCACGGCCATGGGCGCGACCCTGCCCCTGCTCGTCAAGGCCCTGGCCAGACGGCCCGGTGAATTCGGGCTGGCCCTGGGCCGGCTCTACGGCGTCAACACCCTGGGCGCCTGCCTGGGCGCGCTGGCCGGGGAAACCCTGCTCATCGCCCCGCTGGGACTGTCCGGCACCGGCTTTGTCGCCCTGGGCCTGAACATTCTGGCCGCCATCGGCGCCCTGGGCGTGGCCAAGGGCTTTCGCGACGACGCGGCGGCCCCGGCGGAACAGGAATCGCGCCGGTCGGCGCCGCTGTCCTCCCGGGCCAAACGCCTGCTGGTGGCCGGATTCCTGGCCGGCGGCGCGTTTTTGGGCCTGGAAGTCGTCTGGACCCGCTTTTTGCAACTGTTCGTGCGCTCGACCAGCCTGGCCTTCGCCATCATGCTGGCCGTCATCCTGGCCGGCATCGGCCTTGGCGGCGCGCTTGCCGGCTGGTGGCTGCGCCGCGAGGCCGACGGACGCAAGCTGACCGCGCCGCTGGTGCTCCTGGTCGGCACGGCCGCCCTGGCCTCCTTCCGCCTGTTCGATGCGGCGGCCAATGTGACCCTTGGCGGCTACCAGACCGTGAACTGGCGCTATGCCGCCCTGACCTCCCTGGCCCTGATGTTCCCGGCCGCCCTCGTCTCCGGCGTGGTCTTCACCACCCTGGGCGAGGCGGTGCACCGCGAGATCGGCGAACGGGCCCGGTCGGCCGGCCTCGTGGCCATGGCCAACACCCTGGGGGCCATGCTCGGGCCGCTGGTTGCCGGATTTTTGCTCATTCCCGCCCTCGGCATGGAGTGGACGCTCTTTTTGCTGTGCGCCAGCTACATCCTGCCGACGCTGCTGTGCTCGGGCCGGCAGGCCCCCTGGCCCTCGCCTCGCCGCAGCCGTTCCCTGCTGGCGGCTCTGGCCGCGTTCGCGCTGTGCCTGGCCATCTTTCCCTTCGGGGCCATGAGCGGCTACTTCAAACGGGCCTGCGCCGACTTCCTCAAGGACGGCGAAACCATCGTGGCCACCATCGAGGGCGTCACCGGCACCCTGCAATACCTGCGCAAGGACTACCTGGGCCAGCCCTACGCCTACCGGCTGGTGACCGACGGCTACTCCATGTCCTCCACGGACAGAAATGCCCGGCGCTACATGAAGCTGTTCGGCTATTTCCCCGAAGCCGTGTTGCAAAACCCTCGTTCCGCCCTGCTCATCTGCTTCGGCACGGGCTCCACGGCCTCGGCCCTGGTCGAGGACAAGCGGCTGACCTCCATCGACGTCGTGGACATCTCCCGCGACGTGCTGCGGGGAGCGGGCATCGTCTACCCCGACCCGGCCCAAAATCCCCTGGAAGACCCCCGGGTGTCCACCCACGTGGAGGACGGACGCTTCTATCTGCTGGCCTCGCGCAAGAAATACGACATCATCACGGCCGAACCGCCGCCACCCATGATGGCCGGCGTGGTCAACCTCTACAGCCGCGAATACTTCCAGCTCATGCGCGACCGACTCACCGACGGCGGCATGGTCACCTACTGGCTGCCGGTGTTCGAGATTTCCCCGGACGACGCCAAGGCCATCCTGCGCGCCTTCGCCGACGTCTTCGACCACACGTCGTTGTGGACCGGCGATAATTTCAACTGGATGATGGTCGGCGTCAAAAAGCCCAAGGGCCCCAAGGCGGCCCAGAACTTCCCCCTGCCCTGGGAAACGGCGGGCACGGCCGAAGGCCTCCACACCATCGGCATCGAGAAACCGGGGCAGCTCGGGGCGCTTTTCATGCTCGACGGCAAGGCCCTCGAAGCCTACCTCGGCGACGTCAAGCCGCTGACCGACAACTACCCCAAGCGCCTGCGCGGCTATCCCGAAAGCCCGGAGGCCCAACGCGGCTATCTGGCCGAGCACAACAAGCTGCTCGACGCCATGGCCTCCAAGAAGCGCTTCGCCACCTCCGCCGAGGCCGCCCTGCTGTTCCCCAAGGCCGTCAAGGCCGAGGCCGAGAACTGGTTCGAGACCCAGCAGGTCATCAACACCTATCTCAACAACATGATCGCGCCGCCCCCGCCGCTGCCGGCGGTCAACTATGTCCTGTCCGGCACCGACCTGCGCGTCCTGCCCCTCTGGCTCATGAAGTCCGACGTCCGCAAGCAGGCCATCGTCACCCAGGTGCTCGCCGCGGGCATGGCCCCTACGGCGGAAACGGAATTCCAGCTGGGCATCCGGGCCCTGGCCGAACGCAACTACCTGCTGGCCGACGCCAAGCTCAAGCGGGCCCAGGACCTGGGCTATCGAAGCAACCTCGCCCCGGCCCGGGTCTACGTGCTGTGCATGGCCGGGCTGCTTCGCGACGCCGAGGATCTGGCCGCCGTGGCCTTTCGCGGCGGTCAGGCCAGCGCCTCGGCCCGGACCTACATGGAGTGGCTGGCCCGCACCTTCGGTTTCAAAAGCCCTTTTTAGGCACGGGATTCCCGCCTTCACCATAGCCAAAGCCGATCCTTGGCGGATACGCATATCGGATCATTCGATTTGACCAGCCCCTGTCCATCGGGAGTATCGTTTCCCCCTCAAGAAGGAGGACCCCATGGAAACGAACCTGGATTGCCGGGGGCTGGCCTGCCCGGGGCCGGTGTTGGCCTGCAAGAAATGCGTTGAGGAAAATGCGCCCGCCACCCTGACCGTCACCGTGGACAATCAGGCCGCCCGGGAAAACGTCACCCGGTTTCTTTCCATGCACGGGTATACCGTCACCGTGGAAACCGCCGGCGACCTTTTTACCCTGCAAGCCACGGCCACCGGAGCCCCTGCCGCGCCGCAAGCCGCGCCTGCGCCCAAACCGCGGGCCACGGGCGACGCCCAGGCAACACCCAAGACCGCCGTTTTCATCACGGCCGACACCGTGGGCCGGGGCGACGCCGAACTCGGGGCCAAGCTCATGGTCAACTTCGTGAACACGCTGCCGGAACTGGGAGAAGGCCTCTGGCGCATCATTCTGGTCAATGGCGGAGTCAAACTGGCCGTGGCCGGCAGTCCGGTCCTGGAAAGGCTTCAGGAGATGAGCGCCTCCGGCGTTTCCATCCTGGTCTGCGGTACCTGTCTGGACTTTTTCGGCATTCTGGACCAGAAAGGAGTTGGCGAAACCACGAACATGCTCGACGTGGTCACAAGTCTCGATCTGGCGGACAAGGTTATCCAGATATAACACGCCGGATGAAAGGCGTTGCGCGCCGTGGCTGCCGACGGTTGGCGTCGGTTTTGTCCCAAGATGCCAGAAACCCGACAGGTGCCGTCAGACAGGGCCAGGACTCCCATGCCGGAAGAGGACATCCCCACCGAATTCTTGCCGGCCCGTCGGCTGAGCCGGGAGCGCATCCTGGAAATCTCCCTGGAGATTTCCAATTCTCCGGCGTCCTGGGCGCTTGGCGTCATGCCTTTGGCCGTGGCCATCGTCAACGACACCCGGCAGATCGTGTACGCCAACGACCGGTTCGTGCAGCTGGCCAATGTCGCCAGCCCAACCGAGGTGCTCGGCTTCCGCCCCGGCGAGGCCCTGGGGTGCATGCACGCCTTTGAAAGCGAAGGCGGCTGCGGCACGACGCGCTTTTGCCAATACTGCGGCGCGGCCCAGGCCATCGTCAAAAGTCTGGGCGGCTCCCCCTCCACCCAGGAATGTTCGATCAACCGGAAAACGGTCACCGAACTCGACGCGCTCAGCCTGCAAGTCTGGGCCAGCCCCATGGAACAGGGCGAGCGCCGGCTCGTGCTCAATTCCATCCTCGACATCGCCCACGAAAAGACCCTGCGCGGATTCGAACGCATTTTTTTCCATGACATCATGAATGCCGTGGCCGGCATCAAGGGCATCCACGACGTCATCTCCCTGGACCAGCCGCAACGATACTCCTCCGAACTGGATCTCCTGGGGCGGGCCATCGAGGACATCCAGAACATCATCGAGACGCAACGCGACTTCCTGGCCGTGGAGGCCCGGGAATACCAGCACGAGTGCACACAACTCAACACCAAAGAGGTGTTGCACTATCTCGTCGCCTACTGCCAGTCGTTCAATGTCGACGGGTTGCGCAACATCCACCTCGATCCAAACGCGCCTTCCCTGCCCTTCTCCTCCGACGTGCGCATCCTGCAACGCATCCTGGTCAACATGATCAAAAACGCGCTGGAAGCCTCGAAGCCCGGCGAAACGGTGCTGATCGGCTGTGAACAAGCCCCGGACGGGAGCGTGGTCCTGTGGGTCCACAACACGACGCCTCTAAACGAGGAGACGCAGGCGCACCTGTTCCAGAAAGGCTATTCCACCAAGGCCAGGGATCGGGGATTCGGCACCTACAGCATGCGGCTTTTCGCCCGCCAATGCCTGGGCGGCGACGTGGATTTCGAAACGCGCCCCGACTGGGGCACCCGCTTTTTCCTGAAACTCCCGGGCTAGGCCATCGCTCCGGACCCGGCCGGGTTTTCGAAAGCGCAGGCTCGCCCGGCGCTCCCTGCCCGTATGCACCCCGAAGGAAACACCCCCATGGACGAACCCGTTCGCATCCGGCTCAACAAGGCCCTGGCCGAAGCCGGCGTCGCCTCCAGACGACAGGCCGACGCGCTCATCACGGCCGGCCGCGTGACCGTCTCGGGACGGGTCGTCACGGAACTGGGCTGCAAGGTCGATCCGGACAAAGAGGTCCTGGCCGTGGACGGCGTTCCCATCGCCAGCCGCCGGAATGAGGCCCCCCTGACGATCATGCTGCACAAACGCCCGGGCTTCGTGACCACGGCCCGCGATCCGCAGGGACGCCCCACCATCTTCGACGAACTGCCGCCGCCCTACCGCGCCAAACGCTTCTTTTCCATCGGGCGGCTGGACTTTTTTTCCGAAGGCCTGCTGCTGCTGACCACCGACGGGGAACTGGCCCACCGCCTGGCCCACCCCCGCTGGCACGTGGAGAAGCGCTACCGGGTGGTCGTTCGCGGCGAGGTCACCCCGGCCGCCCTGGCCACCATGGAAGGCGGCATGACCCTGGCCGAAGGCGAACGGCTGGCCCCGGTGCCCGTCCGGATAGTCAAACGCCTCCCCCCGGACAGGACCCTGCTGGAGATGCGCTTGCTCCAGGGCGTCAATCGGCAAATCCGGCGCATGTGCCGCGACCTCGGGCTGACCGTGCTCAAACTGGCGCGCATCGCCCAGGGGCCGGTCGCCCTGGGCGATCTGCCGCCCGGGCGTTGCCGGGAACTGACCAGCCGCGAACTGGCCGGCCTGCGTCAGGCCGTGGGGCTGGGAAGCTGAAAAGAAGGGAAGAGAAGATGCCTCCGGCGGCCGGGAGGCATCATGCCCCCCGGCGGAGAGGTCCAGGAGAGGCAGCGCCTCTCCTGGCCGCCGGAGGCATCTTATTTGGTGAGATCCCGTTCCTTGGCTGGCGTGTTGTCGTGGATCTTGGCATCCTTGGGCGGCGTGAAGGTGAACAGGGAATCGGACAGGTTGGGATTGACCACCACCCCTTCCAGGGTCAGGTCGTTAGTGTTGGCGTAGAAATCCTGGATAAAAATCCGGGTGATCATGTCCGTGGACAGATCCACCCAGACCTTGGCCAGAACCAGCCCGGGTTCGGGCTCGCGGGGCGCGAGCTGCAGCACGGCCTGCCCCGGACCGGCGGCATCGGCCTTGCCCGGCACGACAAAGAAATCGTCGGTCAGATTGGCCTTACCCGTCAGGAAACGCAGCATGGTCTTGGAACCGATGATCTCGTCGACCGCGTAGCGGTAGGCTTCCCGATCTTCCTCGAAATAATCCCACACGGCATTCTTGCCAACGATCAACAGCTCTTTTTCGGGCGTGACCGTTTCCCAACGCACCAGCACGGGCTTTTTGAACAGAAACGACCCGGTACGGTGTTCCGTGTCGCCACTGGCCGCATTGCGGATGTTCTGGGAGAACTTGGCGGAAAAGGCGTGGATCGAGGCATACTTTTTCTGAATGCGCCCGGCCAGTTCGGCGGAATCAGCGGCCAGGGCCGACGCGGCGCAGCCCAGCAGCAGGCAAAGGACCACCAGACCGTACAGCCCGTAGGGCTTCGAAGCCCGGCACCCCGGGCGGTCAATTCCAAAAAAGCGCTTCATGGGTCTCATCCCGTGTAACAATTGTCTCCCCCATTTCGGGAGAGCCCGGGAGGGGGATAGTCCCCTTCCCGGCTGCCGAAGGCATCCTTCCGTCTTCCTATTCCTTGCCGCTCCGAATCACGGCGCGCGGTTTGCTGCCTTCCTGGGGACCGAGCAGGCCGTCGCGCTCCATTTGTTCGATGAAGCGGGCAGCCCGGTTGAAGCCGATGCGAAACCGCCGCTGAATCAATGAAATCGAAGCCTTGCCCTGCTCCATGACAAACTCCACGGCCTGCGGGTAGATGGCATCGGAAGCGGTGTCGTCGCCACCATCGCCGCCTGATTCACCACCGCCGCCATCGGCGCTTTTTTGCCAGTCATTGAAATCCAGCTTGTAGCTCGGCGGGCGCTGTTTTTTCCAGTGGGCCACCACGGCCGCGGTTTCCTCGTCGGAGACAAAGGCCCCGTGCATACGCATGGTCTTGCCGCCGCTCGGCTTGAAGAGCATGTCGCCCCGGCCGAGCAGGTATTCGGCCCCGACCGCGTCCAGGATGGTGCGCGAATCGTGCTTGCTCGTCACCTGAAAGGCGATGCGGGTGGGGAAGTTGGCCTTGATCAGCCCCGTGACCACGTCCACGCTGGGCCGCTGGGTGGCCAAAATCAGGTGGATGCCGGCGGCCCGGGCCAGCTGGGCCAGCCGCACGATGCTGACCTCGACCTCCTTGGCGGCGGTCATCATGAGGTCGGCCAACTCGTCGATGACGATGACGAGATAGGGAAGCGGCTCCAGCTCGGCCAGCTCTTCGGGGCGCTTGTCCCCGAGTTTGGCCAGCTTGTCGTTGTAGCCGGCAATGTTGCGCACGCCAAGCAGGGCCATGGCCTCGTAGCGCCGGTCCATCTCGGCCACGGCCCAATCCAGGGCGGACTTGGCCATGGCCGTCTCGGTCACCACCGGATGCACCAGGTGGGGCAGATCGTTATAGACCGAGAGTTCGATACGCTTGGGGTCGACGAGCAGCAGCTTCACCTCGTCGGGCGTGGCCTTGTAGAGGATCGAAAGCAGAATGCCGTTGATGCACACGCTTTTGCCCGATCCGGTCGCGCCGGCCACGAGCAGGTGGGGCATCCGGGCCAGATCGGCCAGTTGCGGCCGGCCCTGGATATCCTTGCCGATGGCCAGGGTGATCTTCGAGGGCGAGGCCCGGAAGGCCTCGGTGTCGAGCACATCGCGGAAATAGACGGTCTGGCGCTTGGCGTTGGGGATTTCCACGCCCACCGTGTCCTTGCCCGGAATCGGGCCTTCGACGCGCACGGCCAGGGCCTTCATGGCCAGGGCCAGATCGACGGACAGCCCGACAATACGGCTGATTTTCACGCCAGGGGCGGGCTTGACCTCGAACATGGTCACGACCGGTCCCGGCACCACCCGCATGACCTCGCCCTGGATACCGAAATCGTTGAGGCAGGTAATCAGGTTCTCGGCCTGTTCCCGGCAAATATCGGGGTCCACGGGCGCGGCTTCGGCAGCGGGCGGCACGGACAGCAGATCCAGGGACGGGAACAGGTCGCCCTGGGGGACCAGCGGCTTGGCGGCCGGTTTGGCCGGTTTCGGAGAGGCCGCCTTGGCCGGCGTTGCCGGAGACGAAGCCGGTTCCTCCCCGCCATTGGCCTTGCCGCCCCCGCTCCCCCCGTTCCCATTGTTTGCGGGCGCGTCCGGAGCGGGGTGCACCTGGTGGACGATGGCGTCGAGAAACCGGTCCACGGCCTCGGTCGGCGTATGCTTGGGCGACGCCGGTGCGGCGGTTACGACCGCAGTGTCGGCAACAACAGGCTTTTTCTCCCGACCGGCCTTGGCCTTGCGCGACGGACGTGACGCGGACGAGGCCGCATCCCCCCCGTCCTCGGGCGCGTCGACGTCGGCCGCCTGCTTGCGGGCCGCGCGCGCGGCCTCGCGCTGCGCCCGCGCGGCAGCCCGGCCTTCCCGCCAGGACCGCCAGGCATCGAGCACCCGCCAGCACTGTTCGTTGAGAATGGCCAGGACCGGCCGGCCGAAATTGCTCCAGGTCAGGCCAAAAGCCAGCTGCACCGCCACGATAAGGGCAAAGGTGAGCAGAAAATAGGCCCCGAAAGGGCTCAAGTAATGGTTGAAGAAAGCGAACAGGGAATGGCCGATGCCGCCGCCGCCCTGCACATTGCCCAGGGACAGGCCGAAGATGCCCCAGGGCGACCCCAGAAAGACGAGCAGCACCAGGGACAGAAAAAAGGCTCCGGCCTTGCGCCGAAGCGGCAGCCCCAGGCGCGGGGCCAGAAACCGCAGCCCGCGCCAGGCGATCCAGCACGGCACCAGATAGGCCCAGACCCCGAGGGCCTCGGCCAGCAGGCCGCCGAGGTAGGCCCCCACCAGTCCGGCCTTGTTGGCCACGTGGCGGACGGCAACGGACTGGTTGAAGCCCGGATCGCCGGCGTCGTACGTGTACAACGCCACACACAGAAAAACAGCCAGGAACAGGGCCGCCAAGCCGACGATCTCCCGGGTGAGCAGAAAGCTCCCCGGGTTCCTGCCGGCCTGCTGCTTGTTGTTCCCGGCTTCCTTGCTATTCCCGGCCAATGTATGCGCCCGTGCGGGTGTCCACCTTGATCTTGTCGCCGATGTTGATGAAAAGCGGCACGTTGACCGTGATGCCGGACTCGACCACGGCCGGCTTGGTCGCGCCGCTGACGGTGTCGCCCTTGACGCCGGGCTCGGTGTCCGTGACTTCGAGCACCACCGAGGCCGGCAGGTCGATATCCAGGGGCTGGCCCTTGTACAGGAGCATTTTCAGCTCCATACCGTCCTTGAGGTAGCCGCCCTTCTCGCCGAGATGGTCCAGATCGACGTGCAGCTGCTCATAGTTCCCCATGTCCATGAACACGAAGGCGTCGCTTTCACGGTACAGGTACTGCATATCCCGGCTTTCCAGGTCGGGCTTGACCATCTTTTCACCGGAACGGAAGGTGTTTTCCACCACCCGGCCGTTGATCATGTTCTTGAGCTTGGTGCGAATGAACGCCCCGCCCTTGCCCGGCTTGACGTGGAGGAAATCCACGATTTCATAGGGTACGCCGTCCATCTCGATTTTCAGACCGCGACGGAAATCGGTTGTCGAAAGCATTGCTACTCCTTCACATGAAGTTGGGATTTTCGGTGATGTGCCGCCACAGGGCCAGGACCGCGAGGGCGTAGCCGGTCAGGCCGAAGCCGGCGATGCAGCCGATGCAATTTTTGCCGATCATGCTTTTTTGTCGCAACGGCTCGTCGGTTCGGGCGAAAATATTGGAAATATGAACCTCGACGCAGGGAATGCCGATCCAGGCCAGACAGTCGGCCAGGGCCAGACTGGTGTGGGTGTAGGCACCGGCGTTGAGCACGATGCCGTCGAGCCCGTCCTTCCAGGCCTGCTCCAGGCGGTCGATGCAATGGCCTTCGCTGTTGGCCTGATGAAATTGCAACTCCAGCCGGTCGGCGTGATCGCCTAGCAACTCCCGGGCCATCGCCGGCAGGTCCTCGATGGTGCGATGCCCATAGATTTCGGGCTGCCGCACGCCGATGAAGCCCAGATTGGGGCCGTTTAACACCAAGAGCCTGACCTTGCGCATGCTGCCTTCCTTTTTCGCTTGCGCGCGGGACCGGCCTTGACGGGGCGACGGGAGCCGGTCACAACGCGCGGATGGACGCTTTAGCACAGACACGAACGGAACTCGACCTGGAGCTTTTGGCCACAGCCTATCTGTCCGACCAGCTGCCCGTGCTCGACACGCCGCAAATCGCCCTGGCCGGACGCTCCAACGTCGGCAAATCGACGCTGATCAATTGTCTGGCCGGACGCAAGGCCCTGGCCAAAATCAGCGCCACGCCGGGCAAGACCCGCAGCCTCAACTTCTACCGCTCCCGCACGGTCGGCTATTGCCTCGTCGACCTGCCCGGATACGGCTACGCCCGCTGCTCCATGGAGGAGCGGGACAAATGGGCCCGGCTCATCGAGGCCTACCTCCGGAAAACCACCCAACTGCGGGCCGTGGTCGCCCTGGTCGACTGCCGTTTGCCGCCCCAGCGTCTGGACATCGAACTGATCCAGTGGCTGCGCAGCCGGCGCATCCCCATTGTGCTGACGCTGACCAAGGCCGACAAGTGCAAACAGCGGGATCGCGAGGCCCGGAAAAAAGAGTGGCGGGAGCTGGCGCAACCCGCCTTCCCGCCCATCCTGTTTTCCGGCAAGACCGGGCTTGGCCGGGAGGCGCTTTGCCGGGTCCTGGCCGAAGCCGCCCTCAGCCCTGTTCCGGCGTCTTTCGCTCCTTGAAAAAGCCGACCAGGAAGTCGGCCTCCTTGGGACTCATATTAAAACGCACCGCCGCCTCGTTGAGCAGCGCGTCCACGGGTTTCCCCGTTTCCGCCCGCTGCTCGTCGATCCATTTCACGGCGCGGCGCAACAATTCGCCCTGGGGCATGATGGTTGCCATGCGGCCTCCTTA
This sequence comes from Pseudomonadota bacterium, assembly GCA_023426275.1. Classification (GTDB taxonomy): domain Bacteria; phylum Desulfobacterota; class Desulfovibrionia; order Desulfovibrionales; family Desulfovibrionaceae; genus Solidesulfovibrio. Next base: position 20,345 of record JAFABC010000322.1, read on the forward strand.
CTCGGGCCAAGGCATACACGAGCCCGGGACGGCTTGCAACTTGCCCGACCATGGGATAGAGCCGCCAGGGCAATCCGCTCCAGGAGATCGCAGCATCCATGACTGAATCCCTTGCCGCAACCATCCTCGGACTGGTGGAAGGCGCGACGGAATTTCTGCCCGTCTCCTCCACCGGCCACCTCATCCTGGTCGGCCACCTCATCGGTTTCACCGGCGAGAAGGCCGACAGTTTCGACGTCATCATCCAGCTCGGCGCCATTCTCGCCGTTGTCGTGCTGTACTGGAAGCGCTTCTGGTGGCTGGTTTCCCCCAAGCCGCTGCACGCCTTTTCCGGCATTCGCGGCCTGTGGCTGCTGTTTCTGACCTGCCTTCCGGCCGGGCTCCTGGGACTGGCCGCCCGCAAGGCCATCAAAACCTATCTGTTCGGCCCCACGACCGTGGCCCTGGCCCTGGCCGTGGGCGCGCTCATGATCTTCTGGGTGGATTCGCGCAAAAGCCGCGACCGGTTTTACACCCTGGACGAAATGACGCCGAAGCTGGCGCTCGGCATCGGCTTTTTCCAATGCCTGGCGCTGTGGCCGGGCTTTTCGCGCTCGGCGGCCACCATCATGGGCGGGATGCTCCTTGGAGCCAAACGGGGACTGGCCGCCGAATATTCGTTTATCGCCGCCGTGCCGCTGATGTTCGCGGCCACGCTCTACGACTTCTATAAAAGCGCCCACCTGTTCTCGGCCAAGGACCTTGGCGTGCTGGGCATCGGATTCGTGGTCTCCTTTGTCGCGGCCCTGGTGGCGGTCAAAGGGTTTATCGTGATGGTGAAGCGGGTGTCGCTGCGCCCGTTTGCCTGGTACCGGCTGGCGCTGGCCGGCGCGGTCTTCCTGTTTTGGCCCAAATAGGATTTTTTTCGATTTTTCCGAAAAAAAACTTGCCAGCGCTCCGGAAATTAACTAAGTAATCCTCTCCCCGTTGAGGGGGATTTTTGGCGAGGTAGCTCAGACGGTTAGAGCATGCGGCTCATATCCGCAGTGTCGGGGGTTCAATTCCCTCCCTCGCTACCAA
>JAFABC010000310.1 GCA_023426275.1 Pseudomonadota bacterium
CCCTTAATTAAAGGAAGCGGGGAGCGTCGTGCTCCCTGCGGGAACGGTCCGGGGGAGGCGCTCTTGACGCCCGCCGTCGCCCCGGGCTAGGGAATTGAGTCCCGGCCGCCGCCGGGACGCCAACGCCCGATTCGGAGCACGCACCACATGTCCTCACTGGAAAACACCCGCCGGAAAAAATCCTTCTGGCTGTCCGCCAGCCGCGATCAGGCCAAGGATACGGGCATGGCCCTGGTCCTGATCGGCCTGATCGTTTTTCTCGTGACCCGGGAAATCCGCTACGCCACCATCGCCACGGGCCTGCTGTTGCTCAACATGATCGCTCCGGCCCTGTTCAAGCCGGTGGCCAAGCTGTGGTTCGGCCTGTCGCACGTGCTCGGCGCGATCATGTCCAAGGTCATGCTTTCCTTGATTTTCTATCTGGTGCTCACGCCCATGGGCCTGCTGCGCACACTGCTTGGCAAGGACCCCATGCGCACCCGCCAGTTTAAAAAGGGCGAGGAGTCGGTTTTTCGCGTTCGCGAACACGTCTTCGAGGCGGCCGACATCGAACAGCCCTTCTGACGACGCGGCCTGACCGGGACGTGCCGCCCGTCGCACGGACGCACGGTCCGCGCGGGGCGCGCGGCGGGAACGTCCCGACGCCCGCCTGTTGCATCGCCTCCCGCCCCGGACCGATCCGGGGCCGGGAAACGCTTCCCGGGTGAAACCGCCGCCCGGACACGACCGAATCGCCGCCCGCCGGCCGCTTGCGCCGACCGTTGCGGCGTTGTGGAGGAATCATGGAATTTTTGCGCGAACTCTGGGGCTTTTTGCGGGTCCGGAAAAAATTCTGGCTGCTGCCCATCATCCTGGTGCTGTTGCTGTTCGGCGTCCTCGTGGTGCTGACCAGCGGCACGGCGGTTGCGCCGTTTATCTACACGCTCTTCTAAGCGGGACGACCCATGTCCGAGTATATCCTGGGGATTTCCGCCTACTATCACGACAGCGCCGCGGCGCTGTTGCGCGACGGCGAGATCGTTGCCGCCGCCCACGAAGAGCGGTTCACCCGCAAAAAGCATGATGCCTCCTTTCCCGAGCACGCGGCCCGCTACGTGCTGGAGGAAGGCGGCATAGCGCTGTCGGATCTGGCGGCCATCGCCTTCTACGACAAGCCCTACCTCAAGTTCGAACGGCTCATGGAAACCTACCACGGCTTTGCCCCGCGCGGCGTGGTGAGCTTCCTGTCGGCCATGCCGGTGTGGATCAAGGAAAAGCTGTTCATGAAAAAGATGCTGCGCGAGGAACTGGCCAAACTCGGCCAGGGCAAGCCGCGCATCCTTTTCCCCGAACACCACCTGTCCCACGCCGCCTCGGCCTTCTACCCCTCGCCCTTTGACGAGGCCGCCATCCTGACCATCGACGGCGTGGGCGAGTGGTCGACAACCACCATCGGCGTGGGGCGCGGCAAGGAAATCACCTTCCTGCGCGAACTCGACTTCCCCCACTCCCTGGGGCTGCTCTACTCCGCCTTCACCTACTACTGCGGCTTCAAGGTCAATTCCGGCGAATACAAGCTCATGGGACTGGCCCCCTATGGCATCGCCGGCTCCGAGCGGGTGGAGACCTACAAGGCCAGGATCCTCGACCAGCTGGTCGACCTGCGCCCCGACGGCTCCATGCTGCTCAACATGGCCTACTTCGACTACGCCACCGGGCTGACCATGTGCCGCGACGGCAAATGGGAAAAGCTCTTCGGCCTGCCCAAACGGGCCGCCGAATCCGAGCTGACCCAGGAGCACATGGACATGGCCCTGGCCATCCAGGAGATTACCGAGGACGTGGTCTTGCGGCTGGCCAAAACCGCCCGGGAGCTGTCCGGGGCGAAGAATCTGGTCATGGCCGGCGGCGTGGCGCTCAACTGCGTGGCCAACGGCAAGCTGTTGCGCGCGGGCGTCTTCGACGACATCTGGATTCAGCCGGCCGCCGGCGACGCCGGCGGGGCGCTCGGCGCGGCCCTGGCCGCCTGGCACGTCTGGGGCGGACACGACCGCACCCCGCTGCCCGAAGGCGCCATGGACCGCATGGCCGGCTCCTATCTGGGGCCGGAGTTCACCCGCCGCGACGCCCTGCGCGTGGCCTCGCGCAACGACGCGCCCTGCACGGTCTTCGACGACTTCCAGGCCCTGTGCACCACGGTGACCGACCTGCTGGCCGCCGGCAACGCCGTGGGCTGGTTCCAGGGCCGCATGGAATACGGGCCCCGGGCCCTTGGCGGACGCAGCATCCTGGGCGATCCGCGCAACCCGGAGATGCAGAAAAAGCTCAATCTCAAGATCAAATACCGCGAGGGCTTCCGGCCCTTCGCTCCGTCGGTCCTGGCCGAGGCCGTTTCCGAGTGCTTCGAGCAGGACCGGCCGTCGCCCTACATGCTGCTGGTGGCGCCCGTGGCCGAAAAGCTGCGCCACGAGTTGCCCGAGGGCTACTGGCAGATGCCCATGTTCGAGCGGCTCTACGTGCCGCGCTCGACCCTGCCGGCCATCACCCACGTGGACTTCTCGGCCCGCATCCAGACCGTGCACGCGTCCACCAATCCGCGCTACCACACGCTCATCAAGACCTTTGCCGAGCGCCACGGCTGCCCGGTGGTGGTCAACACGAGCTTCAACGTGCGCGGTGAGCCCATCGTCTGCACGCCGGCCGACGCCTACCGCTGCTTCATGCGCACGGAAATGGACTACCTCGTCATCGGCGACTGCCTGTTCGACAAGAAAAAACAGCCCGAATTCGCCGACGCCGACAACTGGCGCGACGAATACGAGCTGGACTAGAACCGGGAGAGGGAAGACGCCTCCGGCGGTCGGGGGGCATGATGCCCCCCGAACCCCCTCGATAAAAACGCAAGCAGTTCTCTCTTCCGGTCCCTTTGGTTTTGGGCGCGTTTTCTTTCGCCGGCTTTGCGG
>JAFABC010000007.1 GCA_023426275.1 Pseudomonadota bacterium
GTCCACTGCCCGCCCTCGGGCAGGCGGCCGGCGGCCAGATCGCAGAAAAGCCCGCAGTCCGGGGCCACGGCCAGACACGTCCACCGGCCGCCGAAAAACGCCGCCAGGGCCGCGCCGCCGGGATTGCCCGGCGTCCAGGCCGCGTCCAGGCCCAGCACCGCGCCCGGACCGGCAGCTCCGGCGCGTGCGCCGCCCGTTCCGTCCACCGGGGGCATTGGGTCCGTCATCCTGGCCGCCTAGGATTCCGGAGCAACCATCACCCGGTCGCGACCGGCCGCCTTGGCGGCATAAAGCGCCTGATCCGCCCGGGCCAGCATATCGTCCAGCACGCTTTCCCCGTGCTCGATTCGCTCCCGGGCCTCGGCCACGCCGATGCTGACCGTCACGGCCAGGACACCGTCGTCGAGGGGACAGGGCTTGGCGGCCAGCGTCCGGCGGATGCGCTCACCCAGAGGCACGGCCTGGGCGGCGTCGGAACCGCTCGCCAGCACAACGAATTCCTCGCCGCCATACCGGACAACCAGATCGGCCTTGCGGGCGCAGGCCATCAGGATGGCGGCCAGATGCGCCAGCACCGTGTCGCCCACGGCATGGCCGTAGGTGTCGTTGACGGACTTGAAATGGTCCACATCGACCATCAGGCAGGCGCAGGGGCGGCCGTCACGCTGGGCCGCGGCCAACAGCTTGGCCCCGCTGGAAAACAGAAATCGTCGGTTGTACAGGACCGTCAGCGCGTCCTGGACGCTGATGCGCTCCACTTCCTCGATATGGGCACGGGTCTGCGCGGCCATGGTGCAAAAGGCGGCGTAGAGCTCCTGCACTTCCGCCGGGGCCTTGTCGGCCGCCTCCAGGGAGCAGGTGAAGTCGGCCTTGCTGTCCTGCATTTCCCGGGCGTAGCCGGTCAGGGTGAGCAGCGGCCGTGCAAAATGGCGGCTCCAGCGCAGGGCGAACGGAACGGCCAGGACGATGGCGCAAAGACTGCCCAGCAGCAGCCCCCAGGGCTGCCAGTGGGCATCGATGAACACGTTGGAAACGGGAATATGGCTCACCAGCCGCCAGTCCGCCCACCCGACCGGCACATTCGCGCCGATCTGCCGACGGCCGGCCGCGTCCGTGTACCTTCCGCCCTTCAAGGCGGCCGGCGACACCCGGGCCTTCCCGGGGCCGCCGCTTTCCCCGATGAAGGCCGCCGGGGCCAGCACCACGCCCGCGGCATCGGTCAGCAACACTTCCCCGCCGGCATGGGGGGCCGTCACCATCAGCCACTGGTCCAGGGAGGCCACTTCCACGCTCAGGGCGAGCACGCCGGCAACGGTCCCGTCGGGACGGTTGAGCGGCACGCTGCAGATGAACAGCAACGTCCCGGAAGCACGGCCGACAATGCCGGGCTCCAGGGCGTCGTGGCCCGCCATGCCCAGTTTGAAATAGGCCCGGTCGCCCAGATACAGGCCCGGCCGGGCGCGACCGGCCACCCGCACCCGGCCGTCCGGGGCAATGGCGAGAATGTCCGCCACGAAAAAATGCGACCTGGCAAATCGCCTGAATTGCTCCCGAACGTCTTCCGAACCGCCTTCCCGAAGGACATTGGAACCGGCCAGGTAGTGGGCGTCGTCAAAGCGCTCCCTGATCCAGTTTTGCACCACCACGCCTTCCTGTTTCAGGCTCTTCGAAAGATGCCTCTCCTCGTTTTCAAGGACCTGATTACGCTGCCAATAGAACGCAAAAACCAGGGCCAGCGCAATGGGCAGGGCAAGGAGCATCAGGATGTACAGGCGCAGTTGTCCCTGAAAGGAATGCAGCCATCGCCGCACGCTCGTCCGCATGATGCCGCCCCCACTCAAAAAGTGCCATGCCGCACGATGCAGGCAGGCTTTCGCGTGTGCAGGCGGCAACCCTACGGCCGACGGGCGCGTTGAGGCAAGACTTGGACGCGTTTCCGGCCGCGGCGGCGGGAGGGGGCCCCCCTTTCGGGCAGGGCGGGCGCCCCAGGCCCCCGTTCATGGGCCGGGGCCTAGGATTCGACGGTGATCACCACCCGGTTGCGACCGGCGGCCTTGGCGGCATAGAGCGCCTTGTCCGCCCGGGCCAGCATGTCGTCGAGCACGCTTTCCCCGTACTCGATCAGCTCCCGGGCGTCGGCCACGCCGATGCTCACGGTCACGGGCAGTTCGAGGGGGCCCACCCGGGTCGGGTGCGCCTCGATGGCCAGCCGGACGCGTTCGGCCAGTTCGGCCGCGTGCGTGGCGTCGGCGCCCGTGGCCAGAATGGCGAACTCCTCGCCGCCATACCGCGAGACGATGTCCCCCTCGCGCACGCAGGCGGCCATGATCCGGGCCAGATGGACGAGCACCTGATCCCCGGTCGAATGGCCGTAGGTGTCGTTGACCACCTTGAAGTGGTCCACATCGAGCATCAGGCAGGAACAGGTGCGCCCGGCCCGGGCCGCCGACTCCAGCAGCTTGACGCCGCTGGAAAAGAGAAACCGCCGGTTGTACAGGCCCGTCAGGGCGTCGAGCACGCCCAGGCGCTCGGCCTCGTCGATATGGGCGCGCACCTCGTTGGCCATCTCGCAAAAGGCCGTGTGCAGCTCCCGCAGCTCCCGCGGCGAGGCCTTGGGCAGGCGGGGCGGACAGGACGCCCGGTAATGCGAGGCCCGCAAATCCCGGGTAAAGTCGGCCAGCGACTCCAGGGGCCGTTCCAGATCGCGCGAAAGCCGCAAGACAAAGGGGAGGGTTATGGCCAGCGTGGCCAGCACGGCCAGACTCAACCACAAGGTCTGATGCCGGTAACTCGCCAGCACCACGTCGACGGGGGCCTGCCCCAGCAACGTCCAGCCGAAGTTGCCAAGCGGCACGGCCGCGCCAAGCCACTCGCGCCCGGCCGCGTCCTTGAAGCAATCGCCGGAGGCGCCCGCGCGCAGCAAGGCCGACGGAACCCTGGCCTGTCCCGGTCCGCCGCCGGCCGCCACGGCCGCGGCGGGAGCCAGGATGCGGCCCTTGGCGTCGCTCAACAAAACGGCGCCTCCGGGCGGGGCCATGGTATCGGTCAGAAAGATGTTCAGGTTCTTCAGTTCCACCGAGATGGCGAGCAGGCCGCCGAAAACTCCCGGCTGGCGGAAAACAGGCGAAATGAACAGGCAAATAGGCTTGCCCGAAACCCGGCCGGCAGGCAAAAACACCAGGGAGGAGCGGCCGGCCCTGGCGGTCATGAAATATTCCCGGTCGCCGACAAAGGTTCCCCGCACATCCGCCAATGCAGCGCCCATGCGGCCATCGGCATCGACAAAAATAATGTCCGTGACATGCCGATGCGTATCTTTATACGATTGAAAGATATGCGTCATGGTACTGACATCATAATCCGTGACGGCGCGCATATTTGCCAAAAACCGCAGATCCTCGAACCGCTCGTCTATCCACAGGCAAAGGATTTCGCTTTCTTTCGTCAGATTTGACACAAGACGATACATGGACGCATCGATGACCTGTCCACGCTGAAAGAGAAAAAAGAACAGTGGCGTCAGGCACAGCGGCAAGGCGACCAACACGATAGCGTAAAATCGGAGTTGGCCTCGCAAGGCCTCAAGGCCGAAAATTTTTTTCAATCCAAAAGTCATAAATTATTTTTGTAACAAATTAACGAAATCCAATTGAGAAAATACGCTTGTCTATTAACTTTTGCATATCAAAAACGTATCGTCCGGACAACACAAACCTCCATCTTCCGCCTTGCGAAAAGCTTTTTTTTGGACCATGACCAGGAAGGCCGCCAACCGGTCGGACCCGCATGTCTTCCTTTGATCGCGCCACAAGCCCCCTTTCCGAGCCCCGGCTCCCCGACGCCGCCGCCCAGGCGGAGGCCGGCGACGTGGCCGACTACGTGACCGCCCTGCTCGACTCCAGCCGCCTGGGACCGCAGGTCGTCCACCACCGCGTCTTCCCGGCCGCGCCGGCCGTCTTTGCCGACCCGGCCCGGCCCTTTCCCCGCCCCGTGGCCGAACTGCTGGCCGGGCGCGGCATCACGCGCCTGTACGCCCACCAGGCCGCCGCCACCGATCTGGCCCGGGCCGGCCGCCACGTGGCCGTGGCCACGCCCACGGCCAGCGGCAAGTCCATGACCTACCTGCTGCCGGTGCTGGAAGAGATCGTCAAAAATCCCGATTCGCGGGCCATCTTCCTCTATCCGTTGAAAGCCCTGGCCCAGGACCAGCTCAAGGCCATCGAGGAGCTGACCGCCGCCCTGCCGCCGTCCAGCCGGCCCCGGGCCGCCATCTACGACGGCGACACCAGCCCCCATTTCCGGCGCAAGATCCGCGACAACCCGCCCCATATCCTTATCACCAATCCCGAAATGCTCCACCTCTCCCTGCTGCCCGGCCACGAGTCCTGGAGCACGGTGTTCGCGGGCTTAAGCCACGTGATCGTGGACGAGATGCACACCTACCGGGGCGTGATGGGTTCGCACATGGCCCACGTGTTCCGCCGGCTCTCCCGGGTGTGCGGCCGCTACGGCGCGCGGCCGACGTTCGTGTTCTGCTCGGCCACCATCGGCAACCCCGGCGAGCTGGCCGAAAGCCTGACCGGCCTGCCCGTGACCACGGTCACGGCCTCGGGCGCGCCGGCCGCGCCACGCCATTTCCTGTTCCTCAACCCCGAGCAGTCCGCCTCGACCACGGCCGTCATGCTGCTGGCCGCCGCCCTGAAGCGCGGCCTGCGCACCATCGTCTACACGCAGTCGCGCAAGATGACGGAGCTGATCAGCCTGTGGATCGCCGAACGGGCCGGCCCTTACGCCTCGCGCGTGTCGGCCTACCGCTCGGGCTTCCTGCCCGAGGAACGCCGGGCCATCGAGGCGTCCATGGCCTCGGGCGAACTGCTGGCCGTGGTCTCCACCTCGGCCCTGGAACTCGGCATCGACATCGGCGGCCTGGACCTGTGCATCCTGTGCGGCTACCCCGGCTCGGTCATGTCCGCCTGGCAGCGCGGCGGCCGGGTGGGCCGGGCCCAGCGCGAGTCGGCCGTGGTCATGGTGGCCGGCGAGGACGCGCTCGACCAGTATTTCATGCGCCACCCCGGGGACTTTTTCGACCGCCCGCCGGAATCGGCCGTCATCAACCCCGACAACCCGGTCATCGCCGCCAGACACCTGGAATGCGCCGCCGCGGAAATGCCTCTTGTCGACGGCGAGCCGCTCATCGCCAGCGCCGCCATGCGCCGGGAGGTCGCCCGGCTGGAGCAAAAGGGACTGCTGCTGCGCGACAGGGACGGCAAACGCGTGTTCGCGGCCCGCAAACGCCCCCACCGCGACATCAATCTGCGCGGCTCGGGCGGCCAGTTCGCCATCGAAACCACCGACGGGGCCATCATCGGCCAGATCGACGAGATGCGGGCTTACCGCGAAACGCATCCCGGCGCGGTCTACATCCACCGGGGCGTGTCCTACGTCGTCCAGTCCCTGGACATTCCCGAACGCCGGGTGCGCGTCGCCCCGGCCAAAGCGGATTATTATACCCGGGCACGCGGCCAGAAGACCACCGAAATTCTGGAGGTGCGCGACCAGTCGTCCGTATCCGGCACGCCGGTCTTCCTGGGCCGGCTCAAGGTCACCGAGACCATCACCGGCTACGAACGCCGGGCCAGCCGGGGCGGCCAGCTGCTGTCCATCGTGCCGCTCGACCTGCCGCCCATGGTCTTCGAGACCGAAGGCCTGTGGTGGGTCATCCCCCAGGCGGTCCAGGCCGAACTCGACCGGCGGCTGTTTCATTTCATGGGCGCCATCCACGCCATGGAACACGCCATGATCGGCATCCTGCCGCTGCTCGTGCTCACTGATCGCAACGACCTCGGCGGCATCTCCATTCCCCTGCACCCGCAGGTGGGCCGGGCCTGCGTGTTCATCTACGACGGCGCGCCGGGCGGGGTCGGGCTGTCGCGCATGGCCTTTGCCAAGGCCGCCGAAGCCCTGGAACGCACCCTGGCCACCGTGGCCGGCTGCCCCTGCGAAACCGGCTGCCCCTCCTGTGTCCATTCCCCCAAATGCGGCTCCGGCAACCGTCCCATCGACAAAGTCGCCGCCCGCTTCCTCCTGGAGACGCTCGTGTCCGGAAAACTGCCCGAAACCACCGATTGTCGTCCGCAGTGCAACGAAACACCCGCCACGCCGTCCCCCGCCGGCCAGTCCCGACTCAAGGCCGCCGCGCCGGACCGCTTCGGCGTGCTGGACGTGGAAACGCGCCGGGCCGCCGCCGAGGTCGGCGGCTGGGGCAACGCCCACAAGATGGGCATCTCCGTGGCCGTGCTCTACGATTCAGGCCTCGACGACTTCATCGTCTACCGCCAGGAGGAGCTGCCCGCCCTCTACGAAGTCCTGGCCGGGCTCGACCTCGTCGTGGGCTTCAACATCAACCGCTTCGATTACAAGGTGTTAAACGGCGTCACCCCGTTTGACCACCGGGCCCTGCCCACCCTGGACATCCTGGAAAAAGTTCACGCCCGCCTGGGCTACCGCCTGTCCCTGGACGGACTGGCCAAGGCCACCCTGGGCACGCCCAAATCGGCCACCGGCCTCGACGCCCTGGCCTGGTGGAAGGAAGGCCGCCTGGACGAGATCATCACCTATTGCAAACAGGACGTGGCCGTCACCCGCGACCTCTACCTCTTCGGCCGCGACAACGGCTATCTGCTGTTCTCCAACAAGGCGGGAAAGATCGTGCGCCTGCCGGTGGAGTGGAGTTGAGGCGGGAAGCATTTCATAAAGCGCCTCCGGTGGCCGGGGGGCTCCCCCCGGTCCCCCGTGATGGGGGAAAACGGGTGATTTGAGTTGGCGGGAAGATGTGATAGGCACCGGGGTGAAACCGGACGGTATGAACCGGGTAGATAGTTGACAGATCGGACCGGGTACATGGTTGACACTTATGGGCACAGGAGGAAGCTCCGATGCCCTGGAAAAAGGTCAACCCCATGGAAGAGCGCGCCCGGTTTGTCGAGGAAGTGTTGCTGCGGCGGGAGTCGTTTGCGTCCCTGTGCCGCAAATATGGAATCAGCCGCGAAACCGGTTACAA
>JAFABC010000034.1 GCA_023426275.1 Pseudomonadota bacterium
GAGGCGCTTCCCCTCCCCGTTCCCTTCTAAAACTGAAAATAGATAAACGGCAGCACGCCGTCCGGGCCGAGCTTGAGGATGCAGGCGGTTACGAGACCGAGGGCAACGCCCTGGACCGGGAACGGCAACCGCTCGAAGCCCTTGCGGAAGAGGTCCTTCCCGGACACGTGCATCTGCTGCACCGCCACGACCAGGAGGACGAGGACCAGGCAGGTGGGGCGGAAACCGGCCCCGGACGGATCGAAGGCAAAAATGCGCGACAGGATGTCCACGGCCTTGCCGGCGTCCTCGGCCCCGAAAAAGACCCAGGCCACGCAGACGTAGACAAAGGTGAGCAGCCAGCACAGCCCGGCCCAGGACCCGGCGAGCACCGGCCCTGTCGGCGGCAGGCCGCGCTCCTCGCGTCTGACCGCCCGGGCGGTGCGAAACTCCATGACAAGATGGTTGCCCACCAGCCCGAAGCCGTGGATGAAGCCCCAGACCAGGAAGTTGTAGGCCGCGCCGTGCCACAGGCCGCCAAGGGCCATGGTGGTCACGAGGTTGACGTATTTGCGCACCCGGCCTTTGCGGTTGCCGCCTAGCGAAATGTAGAGGTAGTCGCGCAACCACACGGAAAAGGTGATGTGCCAGCGCCGCCAGAAATCGCGCAGGGACTGGGCCGAATACGGCGCGTGAAAGTTGTCGGGCACGTCGAAGCCCATGAGCAGGGCGATGCCCTGGGCCAGATCGGAATAGCCCGAGAAGTCGCAATAGATCTGCGCGGCATAGGACAGCACGCCCACCAGCACGGCGGCCGAGGAAAAGCCTTCCGGCGCGCCAAAGGTCGTGCGCACGATGTGTTCGGACAGGTAGCTCGAAATGATGATCTTTTTGAGCAGGCCCCGGATGAGCAGGTAAAAGGCCCGGGTGAAATCCACCTGCTCCACCCGGTCCTTTTTGAGCTGGGGCAGAAAATTGCCCGCCCGCAGGATGGGGCCGGACAGGATGGTCGGGAAAAAGGAGATGAAACAGAACACCTCGACCAGACTGCGCTCCACCTTGGTGGGGTCGCGGTAGACGTCGATGGCGTAGCTCATGCCCTGGAAGGTGAAAAAGGAAATGCCGATGGGCATGATGACATCGAGCAACGGCACCGGGTTCGTGGCCGCGAACACCCGGAACAACCAGTCGGCCGAAATATAGAGCATCTCGTAATACTTGAAGAAAATGAGCATCCCCAGGGCGAAGGCCACGTAGAGGATCAGGCAGAATCGTCGGAACCGGTGGTCCGAGGTCTCGGCGAAGACCACGGCGAAGAACCAGGTCAGAAAACTGAAGATCAGCAGGATGAGCAGAAACTTGGCATTAAACGAGGCGTAAAACACATAGGAGGCGAGCAACAGAAAGAGCCGATAGGGTGCGGCGAACCGGCGCAAAATCCAGTTCAGCGGCAAGACCACGGCGAAAAAAAGCGCGAATTCGAAACTCGTGATGTTCATCAAAGTGCTCGCTTATCCTTGAGGAATTGCGGCGCACGCTAGCTTTGCCGCCGCCAAAAGGCAACCGGATTGGCGCGACGAAAACGCGCGGCGTCAGATCCCTGACAGGGCTTCGAAAAAAATCACACGCCAAAACAGCCCATTAGAAGAACCGGCTTCGGCCCGGGCTTTGCAACTCCCGGGGAAATCCCCGGCCGGACGAACCGCCGGCGGCAAACACCGAGCCCCGCCATGTCCCATGCCACGTTCGCAACCCGTCCGCGTTCCGTCCGCGTCGCCCTGGCCTTCGTGCTGTTTGTGGCCGGTCTGCTCGTCTGGCCCCGGCCGACCCATCCGGGCCTGCCGCCGGCGGCCGCGCCCCGGACCGCAGCCGCGCCCGTCGCGGACACCGCCCTGCTCTCCCTGGTCGCCGCCCTGGACCTTGCGCCGGAACCCGCGCCCGACAGGCTTGGCCCGGACCGGCACGCCCTGCGCCAGCCCGTGCGGCCAAGCGCCGTGCGCCTTCGCGTGGACAAGGCGGCCCGGCATCCCTTGAGCGGCCCCGTGGCCGTGCGTCGCGGCCCCCGCCTGGGCGGTCCGGCCGGCCCCTTGCATCTGGCCGCCCTGGAGCCGCCCGAGCCAACCAGCCAACCACCGATCGCAAGGCCCGCCGCCAAGCCGGACAAAATGCTGTCCGAGTCCGCCACGCCCCGGCAACCAACGCCCTCCGCCCCCGCGTCGCCGGCACGCGTCGTCGCCGTCAAGAACACGACGCCCGACGCCCCGGGCTCCGACCAGTCGCCCGTGCCCGGGCTCGGGCACAGCGTGCTCGTGGCCGGCGACTCCCTGTCCATCTATCTGGCCCAGGCCCTGGGGCCCATGCTCCGGGACCGGCCGGGAACGCGGTTCTCCGCCAAGGGCAAGGTGTCGAGCGGACTGGCCCGGCCCGATTTCTTCGACTGGGAACGGGCCATGACCACGGCCGTGGCCGCCAGCCGGCCGGACACCGTGGTCATCATGATCGCCACCAACGACAACCAGACCCTCACCCGGCCGGACGGGAAGAAAATCGCCTTCGGCCGTCCGGGCTGGAAGGCCGAATACACCCGCCGCGTGCGCCGGCTGGTGGAACTGGCCCGCGCCCGCAACCGCCGGGCGCGCATCTACTGGGTCGGCGCGCCGGTCATGGCCGACCGCAAACGCAACGCCGACGTGGCCGTCATCAACGGGGTCATCGCCAGGGAACTGGCCGGCCTGCCGGGCTGCCATTTCGTGGACGTGTGGCGCACCCTGGCCGATGGCGAGGGGCATTACGCCAAGGCCCTGCGCACGCCTTCGGGGCTGCGCACCACCCGCACGCCGGACGGCGTCCACCTGACGTCCTTCGGGGCGCGGCTGCTGGCCCGGGCGACCCTGGCCTCCATGAACCCGACCCTGGCCGCCCTGGACGCACGTTGAGCTTTACCCCGAAAGGGCCGGGTGGTAGGGGCGCTGTATGGAAGAAACCACCCTGCTCAAGATTCTCGCGGTCCAACAGGAAATCCTGGCCGAGCTGCGTCTGCTGCGCCAGGCGCTCAGTCCGGACCGTCGTCCCGCACCGGTGAGAGCAGCCGCCCCGACAGCCACGCCGGCCGCACCAGCCGCCAAGGCTTCTCCCGCGCCGCAGGCAACACCGGCCGCCCCGACGCCACGCCCGACGCGGGCCACCCCGCCCACGCCGGCCCCAACGGTCGCGGCCACACCCGAACCGACCACCGCGCCGACGCCGCCGACAGCCCCCCAAACGCCGCCAGTGCCCACTCCCGAGCCGCCCGCGCCGACCAGGGCGACCTTCGCCCCGGCCCGACCGGCTTCCGGCTCCGGGAGCATGCTCACGCCCGACGAACTGGCCGATCTCGGCGGCCAGTTCCTCAACGCCGGGCACAAGTCCCGAAGCAAGGTCAAACCGGTGGACGCCTCGGATCTGAGCAGCGACATCCTCGACCAGATCAAGGCCCGCAACAAAGCCAAACGCGACGCCTTCTCCGAGTTCGATAAATTTACACGCGGCAAATCGTAGCGGCGAAAAGATGCCTCCGGCGGCCGGGAGGGGCACTGCCCCT
>JAFABC010000333.1 GCA_023426275.1 Pseudomonadota bacterium
CCGCCGGAGGCATTCTTTCTCTTCGCCATGTCCGTCCACGCCCCCCTAAGGCAGGATGCTTTTGACATCCACGGGCTCGTCTTCATTGATATGTTCGCCTTTTGCCCGGCCGGCGGCCACGCCGGCGTGGGCGTAAAAGTCGTAGTCCGGGTCCTTGCCGCCGTGGTCCACCAGCAGATCTTCCTTTTCGTACACGAAGTCCTCGATGGCGTCCTTGGAAAAGGCGAATTCCGGCGTCAGCTGGATGGCCAGGGTGGGGCAGGCCTCCTCGCACAGGCCACAGTAGATGCAGCGGGCGAAGTTGATTCGGAACCAGGCCGCCTGCCGCCGGCCGTCCGGGCCCTCCTCGGACTGCATGGAGATGCAGTTGACCGGACAGGCCCCGGAGCACAGGTAGCAGGCCACGCAGCGTTCCCGGCCGTCGGGGGAGCGGGTCAGGATGATGCGGCCGCGCGTGCGGGCCGGCATGGGGCGCTTGTATTCCGGGTATTGCTCGGTGACGGGCTTGCGAAACAGGTGCGTGAGCGTGGCGGCGTAGGAGCCGACCAGTCCGGCCGCTCCGTCGATGACTTCGCGCAGCACGCTGTTCTTGTTTTTTTTCTCGTCCATGACGCGTCCTTGCTTACGATCCCGCCACCAGCACGGCCCCGGTGACGAGGATGTTGGCCAGGGCCAGGGGCACCAGGCATTTCCAGCCCACGGCCATGAGCTGGTCGTAGCGCAGGCGCGGCAGCGACGCCCTGGTCCAGATGAGAAAGACGGGCACGGCCAGGACCTTGATGGCCAGCCAGCAGATGGGCGGCAGCAGCGGTCCGTGCCAGCCGCCCAGAAAGAAGACGGCGGTGATGGCCCCGAGCAGGACCATGTTGACGTATTCGCCGACGAAAAAGAGCGCGAAGCGCATGCCGGAATATTCGGTGTGATAGCCGGCCTGCAACTCGTTTTCGGCTTCGGGCAGGTCGAAGGGGATGCGGTTGGTCTCGGCCAGGGCGCTGATCAGAAAGATGGCGAAGGCCAGCGGCTGGGTCAGGGCGAAGGGCAGGGAGGCCTGGGCGTCGACGATGGCCGTGAGGTTGAGCGAATGGGAGGCCATGACCACCGGCACCAGGGAAAGCCCCAGCGACAGCTCGTAGCTGATCATTTGCGCCGCGGCGCGGATGCCGCCGAGCAGGCTGTACTTGTTGTCGGAGGTCCAGCCGCCGAGGGTCACGCCGTAGACGGCCAGCGACGACAGGCCGAAGATGACGAGCAGGCCCACGTCGGTGTCGGCGATGACCTGCGGGATGGCCCGGCCGAACAGGGTGAAGGTGGGGCCGAACGGCACCACGGCAAAGGCAAAGAGCGCCGCGCCGGCCACGATGGCCGGGGCCACGAGAAAGATGCGCCGGTCCACGCCGTCGGGGATGATGTCTTCCTTGAGCAGCATCTTGAGGCCGTCGGCGATGGGTTGCAACAGGCCGAAGAGGCCCACGCGGTTGGGGCCGTAGCGCACCTGGAGCCGGCCGAGCAGTTTGCGCTCGAGAAGGATCATGTAGGCGGCCAGACCGAAGACCACGGCCAGCACCACGCCCATGCGCACGAGCATGACCAGCAGGCCGAGCAGGATGTCCGAAAGCGTCATGACTCCCTCCGGCGCAGGTCGCAGGGCTCAAGGATGGGGGGCAGCCCGGTAAATTGCGGCAGGCGCGGGACGACGATCACGCCCCGGGCCACGTCGTCGCGCAGGCGCACCGTGGCCTGGACCAGGGTGTCGCCCACGGCCACGGACACGGGAGCGCCGTCTGGCAGCGACAGGGCGGCGGCCTCGGCGGCGGCCAGCAGGATGGGCGTTTCGGCCGGGGCCTGGGCCCGGGCCAGGGGGGCGTGGCGGCCGAGTTCCTCGGTGCCGAAGAGCGTATCGACAAAGACCACGGCCAGCCCCTGGCCGGCAAGTGGCGGGGCGGCGGGCGGCGCGGTGGCGGCCGACTCCGCGCAGACGGCGCAATCGACCCGCGCGCCCTCGGGCGGCAGGGTGGCCACGGTGCGCCCGATTACCGACTCCGGGGTGGGCGCGTCCGGGGTCAGGCCGAGCCTGGCGGCAAGTGCGGCGCACAGGGCCGCTCCCGGCCGGGGATCGGTCCCGGGCAGGGGTCGGGCGTAGTCGCGCGGCGGATGGCCGCCGTGGCCGTCCCGGGCCACGGACAGGCCCGGCGGGGTGACCGGCGCGGCGGCCTGCACCCGGCCTTCGTTGTTGACCAGCAGACCGCCGGCTTCGAAAAGCGTTTGCGTGGGCAGGAAGACGTGCGCCGCCGCTGCGGTTGGCGTGGCCAGGAAGTCGCACACGACCAGCGTGTCCAGCCGGTCGAGCCGGCCGGCCAGGGCGGGCGCGGCCAGGGAAAGGTCGGTTTCGGCCACGACAAGCCCTTTGATTTCTCCGGTCTCGATCGCCCGGGCCAGCTCGTCCCAGCCCGGGGCGTCGGGGCCGGCGACCAGGGCCGCGCCGGCGGTGTTGGGGCCGGCCAGGACCGGGAAGCGTCCGATGCGGTCGCTTTCGGGAAGATGGCGGGCCAGGGCCGGGGCGAAAACCACTACCGGACGCTTGGCCGTGGCAAAGGCCGCGGCCGCCTGTTCGAGCCTGGGCCAGAGGTCCGGGTGCAGGGGCAGGCGCTTTTGGGCTTCGGCCGCGGCGGCCTCGGCCGGGCCGGCGACAATGGCCGCCACGGCCGGCAGGAGCGACGGGGCCAGGGGCAGGTGGATCAGCGGCAGGGGCAGGTCCTGGGGCCGGGGATCGGCCACGATGACGGTCCCGTCGGCGCGGCTGGCTTGGCGCAGGGCCAGGGCCAGCATGGGCGCGTCGTCCAGGGGCGAAACGCCCAGGCACAAGACCGCGTCGGCCCGGCCGACCTCGGCCAGGGACCGGGCCCGTCCGGGTGTCAGGGCGGCCAGGGCGGCGGCCACGTCGGCCCGGGCCTGCCGGTCGGGGAAAAAGGCCGGTTCGCGCCAGCCGGCCGCCCGGGCCAGGGCGGTCAGGGTGCATTGCGTTTCCAGGCTGGATCGCTGGGAGCCGACCACGGCCACGGCCTGTCCGCCGTGGGTCGCGGCAATGGCGGCCAGCCGTGTGGCCGCCTGCTCCAGGGCGGCCGACGGGGAGACCCCGGCGCCGCCCACCCGGGCCGTGCGCGGTCGGGACTCAGCTCCGGCGTAGCCAAAGGAGTAGCGGCCCCGGTCGCAGATGAAAAAGCCGTTGACGGCCGGGTTCTCCCGGGCCTCCAGGCGCACCACCTCGCGGTAGCGGGACAGGGCGATGGTGTTGCAGCCAAGGGAACAATGGAGGCACACCGAGGGCGCGCGCTGGCAGTCCCAGCGCCGGGAGGTGAAGCGGGCCGGCTTGTCGGTCAGGGTGCCGGTGGGGCAGATGTCGGCCAGATTGCCGCTGAAGGGGTTTTCCAGGGGACCGGATTCGAAGCGGCCGAAATAGACGCGGTTGGCGTTTTGCATGGGACCGAAGTCGTGGTAGCCGCAGTAGTCCTGATAGAACCGGGCGCACCGGTAACAGTGGATGCAGCGGTTCATCTCGTGCTGGATGAAAGGCCCCAGGTCCTGGTCCAGATAGGTGCGCTTGCGCCCGGGAAAGCGGCGCAGGGCGTGGTTGCCGGAAATGGTCTCGTCCTGGAGCAGGCAGTGCCCGCCCTCGTCGCACACCGGGCAGTCATGGGGATGGTTGGCCATGAGCAACTCGATGACGCGCCGGCGAAAGGCCACGGCCTCGGGGTGGAACGTCTCCACCACCATGCCGTCGGCGGCCGGCACCATGCAGCTCATCTCCAGGCCCTTGACCGGCCCCTCCAGGAACATGACCGCGCACATGCGGCAGGCGCCGGCCGCGCCCAGGGCCGGGTGCCAGCAGAAGCGGGGGATCATGATCCCCAGGGCCTCGGCCGCCTCGATGACTTTCGTGCCCGGGGCCACGGTCACCGGCCGGCCGTCGATGATCAGATCGGGCATTGGTCCTCCGGGCAGGGCGTCGGGCCGAAAGCCACGGGACGGGTGCCGCAGGCCTTGCCGTGCATGGTGGGCGCGGGATTGCCGAACGGACAGCGTTTTTGGCGCAGGTGTTCGCGCACTTCCGGCTCGAAATGGTTGAGCAGACTCAGGATGGGTTCGGCCGCGCCCGGCGCGAAGGCGCAGTAGGCCGACTGCATGGCTTCGGCCATGTCGCGGATCATGCCGATGTGCGCCTCCTCGCCCTGGCCGGACTCGATCAGCCGCAGGAGGTGGCGCACGTAGGGCAGGCCCTCGCGGCAGGGCGTGCACCAGCCGCAGGATTCGCGGGTGAAAAATTCGATGAGGTTGAGCGTGGCCCCGACCAGACAGGTGTTCTGGTCGAAGACCATGATGGAGGCCGTGCCCAGCCGCTGGCCGGCTTTTTTCATGGAGTCGAAATCCATGGCCAGATCCAGGAATTTTTCCGGCATGAAGGGCGACGAGGCCCCGCCGGGGATGACCGCCTTGAGCACCAGCCCCGGCGGCATGCCGCCGGCGTGGGTAAAAAGGATTTCCCGCAAGGGCGTGCCCATGGGCAGCTCGTAGCAGCCCGGTTTGGCGATGCGGCCCGAGACGCTGAAGAGCTTGGTGCCCGAGTCCGTGGGCGTGCGGGCCAGGGACTTGAACCACTCGGGGCCGTTTTGCACGATGCCCGGCAGGTTGGCGAGCGTTTCCAGGTTGTTGACGATGGTCGGGCAGTCCCACAGCCCCTTGACGCTCGTGCGCGGGCCGCCCTTGCGGGGATTGGGCCGCAGCCCGGAAATGGCCTTGATCTGGGCCGAGGCCTCGCCGCAGATGTAGCGGCCGGCGCTACGGTGGATGTGGATGTCGAAGGAAAAGTCGGACCCCAGGATGTTTTTCCCGAGCAGGTTGTGCTCCCGGGCCACCTGCGTCTGCTCTTCCAGCAGCACGGCGTCGGATTCGTAGGACGGGCGGATAAAGCAGATGCCCTCGGTTGCCGACACGGCGTAGGCGCACAGGATGATGCCCTCGATGACGAGGTGCGGGTCCGCGTTGACGAGCACCCGGTCCTTGAAGGTGCCGGGCTCCATCTCGTCGGTGTTGATCACCACGTAGCGCGGCCCGACGTAGTCCGCCGGGATGCCCTGCCATTTGCGGCCGGCCGGAAAGCCCGCCCCGCCCCGGCCGCGCAGGTCGGCGTCGAGGACGAGCTTGAGCACTTCGGCCGGACTGCGTTTGCCGATGGTGGCGGCCAGCGCCTGGTAGCCGCCGCCGGCCCGGTACTCCTCAAGGGTGGCCGGTCGGCCGAGGTGGCGGTTTTTGAAAAGGACCTGCGGCGTATCTACTTGCATCGCACCGGCTCCTGGGTGGCCTTGCGCAGTTCGGCCAGGACGGCGTCGATGCGCTCGGGGGTCAGCTTGTTGTAGAAGCGGCCGTTGATCAGCATGGTCGGGGCGTTGTGGCAGTTGCCGATGCAGGCCGAGGGCAGCACCGTGAACAGGCCGTCCTCGGTGGTGCCGCCCGGCGGCACGCCGAGCTTGCGACACAGGTAGTCGAAGATCGAATCCTGGTGGAACATCCAGCAGACCACGGAGTCGCACACGTGGATGACGTAGCGCCCCACCGGCTGGCGGTAGAGGAAGTCGTAAAACGTGGCCAGGGATTCGAGGTCCAGGGTGGTCATGCCGAGGGCCCGGCTGGCGTAGTGCATGGCCTCGTCGCACAGATAGCCGTAGTGGTGCTGCAGGGCGTACATGACGTCCACCGCCGCCTCGCGCGGATGGCCCACGGCCCCGATCAGGTGGTCGATTTCGGCGACGAGCGCGTCAGGAAGGGACATGGGCGTTTGCCTCCGGCGGCCAGGGGCGCGGCCCCCGGACTCCGACGGGGGGGAGCATCCCCCCCGGCCCCCCGGGAAGGGGGATGTTGTGTGGTGTGAAGCGTCTCATCTGTCGATGTCCGGTAGGATGTAGTCATAGGAGGCCAGCACGGCCACGAAGTCGGCCACGCGCAGCTCCCGGGCAATGAGCGGCAGGGCCTGGATGTTGGCGAATCCCGGCGTGCGCACGCGCATCCGGTAGGCGTGGCAGCCGCCGTCGGAGACGACGAAGTAGCCCTGTTCGCCGCGCGGGGCCTCGGTTGCGGCGTAGGCCTGCCCGGCCGGCAGCCGCGGGCCGCGCGTGACGGCCACGAAGTGGTGGATGAGGCTTTCGATGTCGCGCAGCGACTCGTGCTTTTGCGGCAGACTGTAGCGGGCGTCCTCGGACAGGTAGCGGCCGCCGGGCATCCGGGCGGCCGCCTGCTCGATGATGCGCAGGCTTTGTTCCATCTCGTCCATGCGCAACAGGTAGCGGTCGTAGCAGTCGCCGCCGTCGCGCGTCGGCACCTCGAAATCGAACTCCGGGTAGGCCCCGTAGGGCATGGTCTTGCGCCGGTCCCAGGCGACGCCGGTGGCCCGCAGGTTGGGCCCGGTGACGCCCCAGTCGATGGCCTCGGCCGCGGAAATCGTGCCCACGCCCTTGCACCGCGCCTTGACGATGGGATTTTTGGTCACCCCGGCGTGGTATTCCCGGAGCCGTCCCGGAAAGATTTTGACGAAGGCGTCGACCATGTCCTTCCAGCCGTCCGGCAGATCGGCCGCCATGCCGCCGATGCGCAGCCACGACGGATGGAGCCGGCCGCCCGTGATGGTCTCGATGATGTCGAGGACCTGTTCGCGTTCCCGCAGGGCGTAGAAGATGGGGCTCATCATGCCCAGGTCCTGGAGGAACGTGCCGAAATACATGAGGTGGTTGGACAGGCGGAACAGTTCCGAGAGCATGACCCGGGTGTAGGCGGCGCGCGGCGGCACGGTCACGCCGGCCAGGGTCTCCACGGCGGTCACGTAGGACAGGTTGTTGGCCACGCCCGAGAGGTAGTCCACCCGGTCGGTGTAGGGGATGAACTGGTGCCAGGTCTGGCGCTCGCCGATTTTTTCCACGCCCCGGTGGTGGTAGCCGATGTCCAGGCCAATGGCCTTGATGCGTTCGCCGCGAAGCGACAGGGCGTAGCGCAGGATGCCGTGGGTGGCGTAGTGGTGCGGTCCGAAATTGAGGATGTAGTCCCCGGCGTCGGCGTTTTTGCCGAGGATTTCCCGGGCGTCCACCGGCTCCAGGCGGCGGCAGTCCGCCTCGGTGAAGGGCGGCATGTTGGTGGCCCGGCCCTCGTAGTCCTTGCGCAGGGGGTGGCCTTCCCAGTCGCGGTGGGTGAGCAGCCGCCGGGGATCGGGGTGGCCGGTGAAGGTCAGGCCGAACATCTCGGCCGCCTCGCGCTCGTACCAGTCGGCCGCCGGCCACACGCCGGTGGCCGTGTCGATGGCCGCGTCCCGCGTCGGCAGCGGGCAGGTCAGGCGGACCATGCCGGGCCTGGACAGCGAGGTGAGGGTGTAGGCCACCGTGGCCTCGTGGCCGGGATACGTCCGGCGGGCGGTCTCGTCGATGGCGGTCAGGTCCTCCAGGCGCTCGAAGCGGGTGGGGGCCTTGTGTTTGAGGTAGTTGAGCACCTCCACGATGCGGGCCGGGTCGACGACGTAGGTCGGCATGTCCGTGACGGGCGCGGCCGCGCGCACGGCGTCGCCAAAGGCGGCGGCCAGATCGGCGGCCACGGCCTCCTGGTCGGGACGCAGGGCAAGGCGCGGCGCGGGCGGCGTCCACATGCCGCCTGCGCGCGAACCGAAAAAGGCCGGTTCCGTGGCCGCCGTGCCCCGGATGGGGATGCCGGCGTAGCCCGGGCCGCGCGTGTCGCGGCATTTGCTCGTGCCGTCCACGAGATGGTCGCGGCGGCCGCCTTCGTTGCCGCCGGCGAGATGCAGCACCGGCCGGGTGGGCTTTTCGCCGGCGGCGATCTTTTTTTGCAGGAGCAGCAGCCCGTCGAACAGGGCTTCCGGGCGCGGCGGACAGCCGGGAATATAGACGTCCACGGGCAGGATCTGGTCCGAGCCCTGGACCACGGAGTAGACGTCGTACATGCCGCCGGAGTTGCTGCACGAGCCCATGGAGATGACCCACTTGGGGTCGGCCATCTGCTCGTAGAGGCGAAGGGCCACGGGCGCGACCTTTTTAAACATCGTGCCCGAGACGATGAGCACGTCGGCCTGCCGGGGCGAGCCGCGAAAGACCTCCGAGCCGTACCGGGCGATGTCGTAGCGCGGTCCCCAGGCCGTGGCCTCTTCCACGAAGCAGCAGGACAGGCCGAAGAAAAAGGGCCACAGGCTGTTTTTGCGCGCCCAGTTGATGATGGCGTCCGTGGGTGAAAACACGGCGTCGAGGCCCGCGCTCACAGTCCTTCCTCCTCGTTCCAGTCGAGCCCGCCTTTTTTCCAGGCATAGGCCAGTCCGAGCCCCAGCACCACGACGAAGACCGCCATGCGCGCGTAGCCGGGCAGGCCCAGTTCCGGCCAGGCCACGGCGTAGCTGATGATGTAGGCGGTTTCCACGTCGAAGATGAGGAAAAACACGGCCATGAGGAAAAACGGCACCGGATAGCGGAAGCGTCCCTGGCCCGTGGGCAGGATGCCGCATTCGTAGGGGCGCTGCTTTTCCGTGTTTGGCCGGCGGCGCACCAGGAAGCCGGACAGGAACAGGATCAGGGCCAGGATGGCCAGTACGATGCCGCAATAGACCAGAAAACCGAGGCCGCCCGCTTCCCAGGGGGAAAACGGGGAGGACAGGGGTGTAAACGATGCTTGGGGCGGCATGGGACCTCGCGTGTACTGCCTGTTTTGAGGGTCGCCGTGGCGATCCTGGGAAGGCCAATTGCAAGGGATAGTACGCGTAACGCATTTTTTTGCAACCGGGCGGCCTCAAATTGCAGGGAATTTTTGACGCAGGACAGCCGGCGCGATGCCGCCGGGTGGCCGGGGCATCGGTCGGTGCGAAGTCCGGAGGGAAGGGAGGGACGGTTCAGGCGGCGGGACGGTCGGCGCCGGCGCGCGCGGCGGCGGGCCTGATGATGAGCGAAAGCCTGGGCGGCAGACAGGTCATGGCCACATGGAGCCGCGAACAGACCGGACAGGGAAAGCTCTGCACGCGCTCACAGCTTTCCTGCCGGGAGACCACCACCTCGAACACCGCGCCGCACAGGCAGGTGATGGTGCATTTTTCCTCGCCAAACGTATGCGTGTCGATTTCGTGCATGTTCTACCTCGGTTTTTTGATGTGAGGCGGATATAGGCGCGGGGGGACGGGGCGTGGCGACAACGACGGGGCAATTGGGCGACGATTTTCCGACAACGAAAAGTGGCCTTCGGCGGCCGGGAGAGGTGGCCGGACGCTCGAACGGGGGCTTCGAACGTGTGCTGGTGCCGGCGCCACTTCGCGCCGCGAAACGCGTCCCCTTCGGGGGCCGGGACATTGTGTCCCCGACCGCCGGAGGCCTCTTCCCCTCCCGCCCGGTCAGGCCCGGGGCAGGCGGTCGGCCAGGAACGGGGCAAAGGCCATGGAGGCGGTGAACGCCGGCGAGATGGCCCCGAGCACATGCAGCTCGCGCGGGCCGCGCTCCAGCACGAAGTCGGAAACCAGCGTGTTTTTGCGGGTGTCCACGAGTTGGGGGCGGATGCCGACCTTGGACGAGGGCAGCACGTCCTGGGGGGAGAGCTTGCGCAGCAGTCGCTTGGCGTCGGCGAAGAATTGTTCGAACCGGTACTTGCGCGGCTCGGACAGGGCCACCGAGCGAAAGCCCGGATTGACGGCGAACAGCACGGCGTCGCGCAGCAGGATGGACGGCGCTTCGGCGTCGAGGCCTTCCAGGATGCCGTAGTTTTCCCGGCCAAAGGCGGGAATGGAGGTCGGACCGATGGAGACCTCGCCCGACACGCCGCGCGTGAAGTGGACGCCAAGGAAGGGATTTCGAGGATCGGGCACGGGATAGATGTTGCCGCGCACCAGATACGCGGCTTCGGGACGCAGCTTGCGGTAGACGCCCTTGAACGGCACGAGCTGGTAGCCCTCGCCCAGGCCGAAGGCCCGGCACAGCCGGTCGGCGTAGGCCCCGGCCACGTTGGCCAGCCGTCCGTAGGTGATGTCCCCGGCCGAGGTGGCCAGCCGGTCCGTGCCGATCGGACCGATGGCCCGGGTGTTCCAGTGGATTTTGACCTTGCCCGTGGCCGTGATGTCCTCGGCCAGGGCGTTCAAGATGGCCTTGGGATTGATGACGGCGGTCTCGGGGGAAAAAAGGGCCTGCTGGCAGGTCTTGGCGTAGGGCTCGATGTCGGCCAGCTCGTCCGCATCGATGAGCCGGACGGTGGCGCCATTGGCCACGGCCTTGTCGCGCAGGGCGTGCAGGCCCGGCAGTTCCGAGACGTCACGCGTCACGATGACCTTGCCCCACTGGCCGAGGGGCAGGCCGCGTTCCTGGCAGTAGGCCCGCATGAGCCGGTTGCCGGCCAGACAGGTTTTGGCCCGCAGGCTGTCCGGGGCGTAGTAGATGCCGCTGTGGAGCACGCCGCTGTTGCGACCCGAGGCGTGACGGCCGGGGCCGGGCTCCTTGTCGCAGATGATGATGTCGTCCTCGCCCCGGGCCAGCAGTTCGCGGGCCAGGGTGAGACCGAGGATGCCGGAGCCGATAATAAGGGTGTGGGCGTGCATGGGGGGACGGTAATCAAACGTCCCGCGACGTCAAGTCCTTGTGTGCGGACGCACTGTTAGGGCACACGCGACCCCGGCTCGGGCGGATCGCGGAAAAGAGCCAGCAGCCGGTCGTTGACGGCGGGGCCGTCAAGGGTGACCGGCAGCCGCCAGCCCCAGCCCGTGGCCGCGATGCGTTCGCCCACCGCGCCGCAGTCGAAGCCCACGGCAAAAAGCCCGGCCCTCCAGGCTTCGGTCAGCGTGTAGCAATAGGTTTCCGGCCATACGGACAAAAACAGCGCCGCATGGCAGTCCAGCTCGCGGATGACGGCCACGCTCGCGTTTGGGGCGTAGCGGCCGGACACGAACACCCGGCCCGTGGCAAAAAGCGGATAGTCGTCCTGGGTGAAGCCGGCCACCAGAAAACGCAGGGGCAGGTCGCGCCGGGCGGCGTCGCGGGCCATGGACAGCAGCACGCCGTAGCCCTTGTGTTCGCCGATGGCCCCGATGACGCCCAGGCGAAGCGGCGTGTGCCCGTCCCAGGGCAGAACGGCGGGAGCGGACGGTGGCGCGGCCAGGGGCGGTTCGGGATGGGGGACGGCTTCGATGCGCGCCGTGGGGAAATGGCGGGCCATGCGTTTCGCCGCGTCCTCGCTCGGGGCCAGCACGCGTTCGGCCGCGCCGAGCAGGGCCCCGGAGCGCTCCAGCAGGGTCGTCACGGCCAGCCCGGGCATGTCCGAGCCGTTGACGTCGGCGCAACGCTGGCAGGTGGCCGCGTCCGGCTCGGCGCAGGCCAGCCCGGTGTCGTCGATGAGGTTGATGCGCGGACAAAACCAGCCATAGTCGTGGATGCGCGCCTCATAGGGCAGGCCCAGCCGGGCTGGCAGGTCCAGAACTTCGGCCGGCAGGTCGAGAAAATGGTGGATGAGGCAGCCGGCCGGCCCCAGGGCGCGCAGGTCGGCCGCAAGCGTTTCGAGCTCGTCCGGCAGGGCGTAGACCAGATCGGCCGGAACGTCGGGATGGTCCACGGTCAGGCGCACCCGGCCGTCGGAACAGTCATTTTCGGCCGGACGCAGCGTGGCCGGGGTGTAGCCGGCGGCGGTCAGCTCCCGGGCCTCGTCGTCCAGGCGTCTGGCCGTGCCGCCATCCTTGGCGTGGCACAGGCGCAGCACCAGCGGTGGCGGGGACAGGCGGCACAGCCGGGCCACGGTGACGGCCCGGCGCAGCGGTCCGGCCGGGTCGCGGCGGATGCAGTCGCCCACCAGCGGCAGGTAGCCCGGGTATCGCGCGGCGAGCACGGCCAGATTGCGGCGCAGGGCAGGATTTTTCGCGGCGCCAAAGGATGCGCCGCCGGCATGGACCGCGAACACGTCGCCGGCCAGCACGTGCCGCCAACCCAGCCGCGTCGCCCGCAGGCAGAAATCGTTTTCCTCGCCGTAGCCCGTGGCAAAGGCGTCGGCGTCGAAAAGGCCCGTGTCGTCCAGGCAGTCGCGCCGCAGGTACATGCAAAAGCCCACGGCCGTGGGCACGTCCACGCTGCGTCCGGCATTGACGGCGGTAAACAGCGCATCCAGTTCCGTCGGCGTGATGTCGGCCGGCAACGGGTTGTCCACGTTGGGCACCGGGTAGGAGCAGATGGTGGCGTTGTTGGAAAAGGGCGTGGCCGTGCCGATGTCCGGGGCGGCGTAGGCGGCCCCGGACAGCCGGTCGAGCCAGCCGTCGAAGACCAGCACGTCGCTGTTGACGAGCACCGGGTCGCGGTCCGGCGACAGGGCAAGCCCCCGGTTGGCCGTGGCCGGGAACCCCAGGTTGCGCGAATTTTCCAGGAGCGTGAGACGTCCGCTTCCGGCCAGCTCCCGCAGCCAGCGCGCGAGTTCCGGTTCGGGCGAGGCGTCGTTTATGGCCACGATGCGGGCCGGGGTGTGGTTGGTCGCGGTGAAAAGCGATTCCAGACAGGCCCGGGTGTGGCCGAAGCCCCGGTAGACCGGCACGATGACATCGACGGGTCTACCGGCGCGCATCGTTTCCTCCTTCCTGGGGCGGCGTTTCGGCCGGCGCGGCTTCGAGCGAGGCGTGCAGATCGGCCAGGGTCCGCCGGGCCAGTTCCAGCAGCGGCCCCCGGCAGGCCTCGGGCAGGGGCGGCGGCGTTTCGGGCGTTTCGCCGCAGCGGCGCAGCCAGGCGTTGAGGCCGGCCAGGGCGGCCGCTCCCACCCGGGGCTGCAGCATCAGGACGGGAGAACCGGCCAGGGGGGTGTCCGTGGCCGCGTCGCGCACCTCCACCCGCTGGCAGGCCACGCCGGGCGTTCCCGGCCAGTCGAGGGCAAAGCCGCAGCGTCCGTCGCCGCAGCCGGCGGCCAGCCGGTCGGGGGCGAATTCCCTGGCCGTGACCGTCTGGCAGGACGCGTCCGGGCCGTCGCCGCGACACACGACCCGCCGGGGCGCGTCGGGGGCGGCCGGATCGAACAGATGCCCGACGAGGCGTCCGCCTTCGTCGCGCCGGACCGCCCCACGAAGGGGGCCGCAGGGGGCTGGCCGTCGCGGCTGCGCGGCGGGGAGGCGTAGCGGGCTGCCGAAAAGCGGTTGGCCGTCCGGGACGAAGCTGACCGTGATCGCTTTTTCCCGGGGCAGCGGTGTGGCCGGCGGCACCCGGAAGCCGAGCAGGCCCGCCTGGGCGCACCAGGGCGTGTCGGGCGTGATTTTGGCCAGTTCCCGGTTTTCGGCCGCGATGACGATGGTCGGCGGCCGGGGGCCGGTCTGGCGGACAACGCCGGCAATGCCCTCGTCGGCCAGGGACGCCACGCCCCAGTCCCGGCCCCTGGCGACGGCGTCGAGCACGGCGACGGCCAGGGCGGCCGGATTGCCCGGCGCATCCGGTCCTTCGGGGGCGGAGAGGCAGGCGATGGCCTCGTCCAGGGCGGCTCCGGGCCGTCCCAGGCGCAGGCTGGCCAGCAGCACGGCGGCAGTGGCCGCTGGTTCGTCGGCGTCGAGGCGCAAGGCGTTCCGGCCGGTGATCAGGGCGTCCTCATGGCGGCCGGTCTCGGTCAGGGCCATGGCCCGAAGCCCCTGGGTGCGCGGACTTTTGGGGGCCAGCCGGGCGGCCCGGCCGATCAGGCGCGCCGCTTCGGCCGCGTCGCCCCGGCAGCGGGCCAGTTCGTAGAGCAGCATGAGCACGCGGGCGTGCAGGGCCGGCTCACCCAGAAGCGGCGTGGCCGTCGCGGCCGCGCTTTCCAGCCGGCCGGCCGCGGCCAGGGATTCGGCCCGGGCCAGCGCCTGAACTGACGCCTGGGATGGCTCGGGCAGGGAAAGGTCATCGCGGCCCATCGAAATCTCCTGCCAGGACCCGCTCGGCCAGCCGGACATGGGCCGGCAGACAGATCCGTTTTTTGTCGTAGCGGTCGAGCACGGTTTGCCGGGCGGCCCGGCGGACGTGCCCCAGGCGTTCCCGGTTGGCCAGCACGTCGGCAATGCGGCGGGCCAGGGCGTTGTGGTCGAAAAAATCCACCAGAAAGCCGTTTTCTCCGTCCCGGATCACCTCGCGCACCGGCTCGGTGGCGGAGCCGACCAGCAGACAGCCGGCGGCCATGGCTTCCAGGGCCGACCAGGACAAAACAAAGGGGTAGGTCAGATAGACATGGCAGGCCGAAACCTGCAACGCCTTGAGGTAATCGGGATAGGGCAGGGTGTCGATGAAGAACACGCGCTGCGGATCGACCGGATAGAGCGCCTTGTAGCGGCGGACGTAGCTTTGGCCGAAGGGCGGGCGCATGCCGTAGCTCACCCCGTCGCGCCCGATGATGCACACCCGGCACCCGGACCGCAGGCGCAGCAGTTCCGGCAGGGCCCGCATGAAGACGTGGAAGCCCCGGTAGGGCTCAAGGTCCCGGGCCACATAGGTGACGACCTCGTCTCCCGGGGCGATATCCAGCCCCGACCCGTCCAGGCGCAGCCGGGCGGCGGGGTTGGGGCGCACCACGTCGGTGTCCACGCCTTCGTGGATGACCTCGATTTTTTCCCGCCATTCGGGCGGAAAGACCCGGCGTTGCCAGAACGTGGGCGAGACGCCCCGGTCGCAGGCCTCCAGGGCGAGCAGGCCGGCCATGTTTTGCAGGCGGATGATGGGCCGGTGAAAATCGGGGATGGGAAATTCCGGGTCGAAGACCGTGTCGTTGCCCCGGGGATGGTAATAGAATTCGCAGTAGGCAATAAGCCGGGCCCGGGGAAAGACATCGGCCAGAAAGAGCGCCTCGCCCCAGCCGGGATGGGCGTAGATGAGGTCGGGCTCGATGCCGGCCCGGCGCAGGCCCTTGGCCGCGTCCATGGCGGCGATGCCGCGCCGGATCTGCGCTTCGGTGTGGCGGGCGTACTGGTGCAGCCCGTCCGGCCGCTTGGGCAGTTCGTCGTAGGGGGCGTCGATGACGCCCGGCAGGGGCGCGCCCTTGCCGGCGTCGCGGATGGCGCAGACACGCGTGCCCGGACGGCGCAGGAAATATTCGAGCAGCCCGCGAAACTGGCTGGGAAAGTCCTGGTGGACGAAAAGGACGGTCAGTTCCGGCTGCATCCTCATCCTTTCTGCTCTGCGTCGCTCCGCCGGGGGCGGGGAAGACGCCTCCGGCGGCCGGGGGGCATGATGCCC
>JAFABC010000041.1 GCA_023426275.1 Pseudomonadota bacterium
GCGCGCACCATGGCCGGCACGAGGCCCTTGTCGGCGGCGGCGTTGAACAGGGCCAGGGCCCGGCGCAGGTCCGGGGGACCGTCCCGTCCCTGTTCCAGCAGCAGGGCGAGCCGGTAGGAAGAGGGGGCCGAGCCGTTTTTCGCGGCCGTGGCCAGGAGCGGGACGGCCTCCGGGATTTTTCCCTGATCGTACAGACGCGCGCCGCGTTCGGGCGTGTTGCAGCTGACGGCGATGAGCCAGAAGGCCCCCAGCAGCACCAGGGCATAGCCCAGCGCATTGCACGCGCGCCGGCGGGCGGCGGCTTTCGCGGCGGGGCTTGGCTGGGGCGTCTTTCCCTCGGACATGCGGGGCCTCGTCATCCGTCCATCCGCCACGCGGCCTAAAAGCGGGGCAGGGTCAAGGTGATGTACGGTTCGCCGGCCAGATGCAGGGCCATGGTGGCCAGCGCGCCCAGGGCGATGGCCGGACCATAGCACAGCCGGGTGCCGGGCAGGGACAGGCCGCCGGTCAGGCGCATCCAGACCAGCCACAGAAGAAACTGCACCCCGCCGGCAATGCTCGTAAACAGCACGGCCGAGACAATGGCCTGACTGCCAAGGCCCGCGCCCACCACGGCCATGAGTTTGACGTCGCCGGCCCCGAGCACGCGGAAAAGATGGGGAATCAAAAAGATGATGAAGCCGCCGGCCATGCCCAGGGCGGCGTCGGCCAGCCCGGTGGCTCCGGAAAAGCCGGCGTGCACGGCCAGCAGCAGGGCCATGGCCGGAAAGGTGATCAGGTTGGGGATGCGCCGGGAGCGCATATCCACCACCGCGGCGGCCAGACAGGCGATGGCGGTGATGGCGAAGGCGAAAATGGTTTCCGGATCCGGTGACATGAAGGCTCCCGTGTTTGGGTAGATTCTTAGCGGCTCGGCCGGACCTTGTCCAACGGCCGTCTTGACGATACGGGGGGAAAACGACACCGTTCACCAGAAGCGGCGCATTTCGCCCGGGCTTTGCTGCCGGGCTTCCGGAGCCTTCATGACGAACGATTGCCCCGAGGCGTCGGCCCTGCTGGCCGAGACGGCCCGACGCGCCGGCCCGGCGGCGGCCCTGGAACAGGCCCTGACGATCATCGCCGGCCTGGAAGCCGAGTTGCGCGCGGCCGGACAGGTCAAGACCGATTTCATGGCCCGCATGACCCATGAAATGCGCACGCCGCTTTCGGCCATCATCGGGCTGACCCGCCTGTCCCGGCCCCGCACGGACGACGCGCCGTTGCGGGACTACCTGCAAAAGATTCTGGACGCGGCCACGGTGCTGCTCGGCGTCATCGACGACATTACGGATTTTTCCAAACTGGAAAAGGGGCTGGCCGAACTGGTGGCCGCGCCCTTCGATCTGGCCGCCTCCCTGTCCCGGGTCCGCCAGCGTTTCGCCGCCGCCGCCCTGGCCAAGGGGCTGGCCCTTGACGTCCGGCTGGACCCGCTGCTGCCGGTCCGTCTGGTCGGGGACAGCGCCCGGCTGGAAGGGGTGCTGGGCCATCTGGTCGGCAACGCGGTCAAGTTCACGGAGACCGGGCGGGTGGACATGACCGTGGATCTGCTGTGGCGACGCGGCGGCGAGGTGCGGCTGCGGTTTGGCGTGCGCGACACGGGCATCGGCCTGGAACAGGCCGCCATCCCGGCCGTGCTCGAATCCTTCACCCAGGGCGACGGTTCCCTGTCACGCCCCTACGGCGGCACCGGGCTCGGGCTGGCCCTGGTCCGGCACGGGGCGGCGCTGCTCGGCGGCGAACTGGCCATCGACAGCCGACCCGGCGCGGGTGCGGCCTTTTCCTTCGAAGCGACATTTGCCGAGGATCGCGGACAGGCCCCGGCCGGAGAGCCGGCCCCGCCCCGGGCGGCGTCGCCAGCCGCTTCCGCCAACCGGCCCCTGGCCGGCGCCGTGCTGTTGCTGGTCGAGGACAACGCCATCAACCAGCAGGTGGCCCGGGAAGTGCTGCAAGGGCAGGGGGCGACCGTGCACGTGGCCGCCAACGGCCGGGAAGCCGTGGACATGGCCGGGGCCACGCCCTACGACGCGGTGCTCATGGACGTGCAGATGCCGATCATGGACGGTCTGGCCGCCACGCGGGCCATCCGCGCCCAGCCCGGCGGGGCGGAGCTGCCGATCATCGCCCTGACCGCCCACGCCCTGGCCGAGGACCGGGACCGCTGTCTGGCCGCCGGCATGAACGATTACCTGACCAAGCCCGTCGAGCCCGACCGGCTGCTGGCTGCCCTTGGCCAATGGATCGCCACGGCCGCCGTGGCGCGAGTTCCCGCGCCAGCCGCCTGCGCTGCCGCGCCCTCGGGCCTCGACGTGGCCCGGGCCCTGGCCCGGCTGGGCGGCAACGAGGCGCTGCTGGCCGGCGTGGCCGCCACCTTTGTGCGGGACTATGCCGACAGCGCGCGGGAGATTGCCGGGCTGCTGCGCGCCGGCGATCTGACCGGGGCGCGGCGGCTGGCCCACACGGTCAAGGGCGTGGCCGGCAACATCGCGGCCGAATCCCTGGCTGCGGCGGCCGCCGCCCTGGAAACGGCCTTGGCGGCCGGGGCGAGGCCCGGGGCCGGGACGCTCGACGCCTACGCCCGGGCGCTGGCGGCCACGGTCGCGGCCGCGTCGCGCTTGCGGCGGCCGGAACATGGCGACCGGACTCCTCTGCGGGTGCTGCTGGTGGACGACGCCAAGCTCAATCGGGCCATTTTTTCCCGGATTCTGGAGGAGGCCGGCCACGAGGTGGTGGCCGTGGCCAATGGCAAGCAGGCCTGTCGCGCCCTTTTTGGCGACCACGAGGCGGGCCGCCCCTTTGACTGCATTCTCATGGACGTCGAGATGCCGGAGATGGATGGCCTGACGGCCAGCCGCATGATTCGCGGGCTGCTCGCCGGCAGCGTCAAGCCGCCGTGCGCCGCGTCCATCCCCATTTTGGCCCTGACCTCCCACGAGGCGGATGCCGAGCGGGAGCGCTGTCTGGCGGCGGGCATGAACGCCTGCCTGTCGAAAACCTTCGAGCACGAGGCGGTGCTCGACGCCCTGGCCCGGTTTGCGCCGCAAGCCGCGCGGCGCGTCTGCCGTCCGTCGGCCCGTCCGGCTGTGGCCGGTCCGGCCCTGGCCCCCATCCTGCGGGGGCTGGCCGTGCACCTGAAGGCCGGCAACATCCGGGCCGACGAGGATTTGGACGCCCTGCGCCAGGTGCTCGACGACCGGCCGCCGCCGCCGGCCCTGGACGCCCTGGGACGGGCGGTGGAGCGCTACGCCTTTGCCGAGGCCCTGGGGCTGCTGGAACCGCTTGCGCGCGAGCTGGGACTCGACCCGGCCTCCCTGGACGTGCCGGCCGGCGGCGGGGAGGCGCTGTGATCCCCGGGTCGGGCGTTACTTGCGGCGTATTTTGCGGCCGATGGCATTGCCGATGACCACGGCCAGAACGAGGAGAAGCAGGACAATGATGAGATTGGACCCCATGGTCGGCTCCTTGTCCGCCGGCGGCGTGGGAACCGGCTTCCGGGGCGCGCCCGGAGGGCCGGCGATGCGCCAGCGGGCGGATCGGGTGTCGGACGCGGTGGCGCAGAGGCGCCGTGCCGCGCACGCCGGTCGACCATAGCGGGGAAGGGCTTCGGACGCAAAAGGGAATGGCGGTCGGCGCGCGGGCTTCGCGTCGGGCCGGACCGCCGGGAGGACGGCATGGGCAGGGTGCTTGACGGATTGCGCGGCCTGTTTGGCGGGGTGACCCGGCGTCCGCCGCGTCCGAGCCGCGAGGAAACGGCGGCCATCTTTCGGGAAAAATACAACCAGTTCCAATCGCTGCTCGAATCGAACACCGAACTGCTCAGGATCTTTTCGGAAATGGAAACCATGCTCGAAGGCCGCGAGGTCTTTGGCATGGCCTTCATCCGGTCCCGGACCAGCCGGGCCATTTTTCACGCCATCCGCATGATCCACAGCTTCGAGCGCCTTTCCGGCCGGGCGCAGCCCGGGCTGCTGGCCCTGGTCGAACGGCTTTCGGCCGAGATAAAAACCGTCATCGGGGGCCGGGTCAATCCCCACCGGGGCAAGCCGGTGCTTTCCCTGGCCGACATCACCGGCGAGATGGTCGATCAGGTGGGCGGCAAGTGCGCCAACCTGGGCGAAATCGCCAACCGGGCCGGCCTGCCCGTGCCCGGCGGCTTTTGCGTGACCACGGCCGCGTTCCGTGATTTTTTCACCGAGGCCGGCCTGTTCGAGACCGTCTCCAGCATCCGGCTCGGCATCGCGCCCGACGATCCCGCCTCCATGGCCGCCGCGGCCGAGGACATCCAGGCCGCCATCCTGCGCGCCTCCCTGCCCGAAGCCGTGACCCGGGCCGTGGAGGAGGCCGCCCGGGCCTGCGCCGGCGACGCGGGGGTGACGGCGCGCTTCGCCGTGCGGTCGAGCGCCATCGGCGAGGACGGCGAACTGTCCTTTGCCGGCCAGTACCTGACCATGCTCAACGTCGCCCCGGACCGCATCGTCAGCGCCTACAAGTTCGTGCTGGCCAGCCTGTTCACGCCCCGGGCCATGTCCTACCGCCTGCTCAAGGGGATTCCCGACGACGACGTGACCATGGCCGTGGCCTGCCTGCTCCTCGTGCCGTCCACGGCCGCCGGCGTGCTCTACACCCGGCTGCCCGAGGCGGCCGGACAAAACGAGGTGCTCATCAACGCCGTCTGGGGGCTGGGGCCCTACGCCGTGGACGGGGTGATCACCCCGGACACCGTGCGCCTGGACCGCGACAGCCTGGACGTGACCGCCCGCGACACCCCGGACAAGCCCCGGATGCTCGTGCCGTCGCCGAGCGGCGGCCTCGTGGACGCGCCCGTGCCCGGGGACAGGCGCGGCGCGCCCTGCCTGACCGATGCCCAGGCGAAGCAGCTGGCGGCCTGGGGGCTGGCCCTGGAGCGGCATTTCGGCCGCCCCCAGGATATGGAATGGGCGCTTGACGGGGACGGGGCACTGCTCGTGTTGCAGTCGCGCCAGCTGACGGCCCTGGCCGATGGCGCGTGCGCGGCCGGCCAGGCGCCCGTGCCCGGGGCCGAGGTCATCCTTGCCGGCGGGCAGACCGCCTGCGCCGGAGCCGGGGCCGGTCCCGTGCATCTGGTGCCCGACGAGGCGGCCCTGGCGGCCTTTCCTCCGGGCGCGGTGCTGGTCGCGCCCCACAGCTCGCCCCAGTTCATGGTGGCCATGCGCCGGGCGGCGGCCATCGTCACCGACCACGGCAGCGTCACCGGGCACATGGCCTCGCTGTCGCGGGAATTCGGCGTGCCCACCCTGCTTGGTCTCGAAGGGGCCACGCGCCACCTCGCCCGGGGCGAGGTGGTCACCGTGGACGCCGCCTCGGGCCGGATCTACCGGGGGCGGGTGGAGGCGCTGCTTAAGCGCACGGCCGAACCCGAAGCCTTCATGGCCGGCACGCAGGTTCACGCCATCCTGGCCGAGGCGGCCGGACGGGTGATTCCGCTGACCCTGCTCGATCCCAAGGCGGCATCCTTCGCGCCCGAGAGCTGCACCAGCCTGCACGACATCACCCGGCTGCTGCACGAGTGGTCCTACGGCGAAATGTTCGCGGTCAGCGATCTGGCCTCGGGCCAGCAGGGCGTGACCGTCACCCTGGACGCGCCGACCGGACTCGACCTGCACATCATCGACCTGGGCGGCGGCATTCGCGAGGAAGCGGCGGAAAAACGCCGCGTCGCGCCGGACGATATCGCCTCGCGCCCCTTTGCCGCGCTGCTGACCGGGTTGGTGCTCAAGGACGAGGCCCGCTCGCCCCGACCGGTGAGCCTGGGCGGTTTTTTCTCCGTCATGTCCGAACAGATGCTGAGCCCGCCGCAGGCGTCCGGGGAGCGTTTCGGGGACAAGTCCTACGCCATCATCTCCGACAAATACCTCAACTTCAGTTCCCGGGTCGGCTACCACTACGGCGTGCTCGACTGCTATTGCGGGGCCACGGTCAACAAGAACTACATCACCTTTTCCTTTGCCGGCGGCGCGGCCGACGGGGTCAAGCGCGGCCGGCGGGCCCGGGCCATCGGCCGCATCCTGGCCGAACTGGGCTTTACCGTGGAAACCACCGCCGACCGGGTGGCCGGACGGTTCCAGAAGTTTCCCCCGGCCGTTATCGAGGAAAAGCTCGGCCACATGGGCCGGCTGTTGCAGTTCACCCGCCAGACGGACATGCTCATGGTCAGCGAGGCCAGCATCGAGGCCATGGTGGCCTGCTTTCTTTCCGGCGCGCCCTGTTTCGATCCGGGCGCGTCCAACGCCGTGTAAGGAGTCGTGCGTATGCCGCGTTTTGCCGCCAACCTGACCATGCTTTTTACGGAGCTGCCCTTTCCCGACCGTTTCGCCGCCGCCCGCAAGGCCGGCTTCCGTTTTGTCGAATACCTGTTCCCGTACGACTATCCCGCTGACGAACTGCGCGGGCTGCTGGCGGACAACGGCCTGACCCAGGTGCTGTTCAATCTGCCCTGCGGCGACTGGACGGCCGGGGAGCGGGGCCTTGCCGGCCTGCCCGGCCGCGAGGCCGAATTTCGCGACGGCGTGGGGCTGGCCCTGGACTATGCCGCGAGCCTTGGCGTGACCCGGCTCAACTGTCTGGCCGGCAAGCTGCCGCCGGGCGTCGCCCCGGAAGCGGCCCGCGAGGTCCTGGCCGGCAACGTGGCCTTCGCCGCCGACGCCCTGGCCGCCAGGGGGCTTACCCTGGTCATCGAGGCCATCAACCATTTCGACATCCCGGGCTTCCTGCTCACCCGCACCGCGCAGGTCATGGACCTGCTGACCGCCGTGAACCGGCAAAACGCGGCCATGCAGTACGACGTCTACCACGCCCAGCGCGAGGAAGGGGAGCTGGCCGCCACCCTGGCCGCCAACATGGCGCGCATCGGCCACATCCAGGTCGCCGACAATCCCGGCCGGCACCAGCCCGGCACCGGTGAAATCCGCTATGCCTTCCTCTTTTCCGAACTGGACCGTCTGGGCTATGAAGGCGTCGTCGGCCTGGAATACGTGCCGACGCCGGACACCATCGCCTCGCTCGACTGGATTGCCGCCATCCATCTGTGTTTATAAGAAATTCCCTCTCCAGGGGGGCCGGGGCGGAGCCCTGGTCGCCAAAGGCACACACCGGAGGTGCGTTATGCGAAAAATCGGCTTTATCGGCCTGGGCATCATGGGCAAGCCCATGTGCCGCAATCTGCTGCGGGCCGGCTATGACCTGACCGTGTGCAGCCGCACGCCGGCCAATGTCGCGGCCGTGACCGCCCACGGCGCCACGGCCGCCCCCTCGCCGGCGGCCGTGGCCGCAGCCTGCGAACTGGTCATCACCATGGTGCCGGATTCGCCCGAGGTGCGCGAAGTGACGCTCGGCGAAAACGGCATCATCCACGGGGCCAAACCGGGGCTCTACGTCGTGGACATGAGTTCCATCGCCCCCCTGGCCAGCCGGGAGATCGGCGAGGCGCTGGCGGCCAAAGAGGTGCGCTTTCTGGACGCCCCGGTCAGCGGCGGCGAGCCCAAGGCCACAGACGGCACGCTTACCGTCATGGTCGGCGGCGATCCGGCCGATTTCGAGGCGGTCAGACCCGTGCTCGAAACCATGGCCGCCGCCGTCACCCGCGTGGGCGACATCGGGGCCGGCAACGTGACCAAGCTGGCCAACCAGATCGTGGTGGCCCTTAACATCGCGGCCATGTCCGAGGCCTTCGTGCTGGCGACCAAGGCCGGGGTCGAGCCGGAACTTGTGTACCAGGCCATCCGGGGCGGACTGGCCGGCAGCACCGTGCTCGACGCCAAGGCCCCGCTGGTCATGGACCGCAAGTTCGATCCGGGCTTTCGCATCCGCCTCCACGCCAAGGATCTGGCCAATGTCATGCAGACGGCCAACACCCTGCACGTGCCGCTGCCGTTTACCGCCGCGGCCATGGAAGTCCTGCAGGCCATGCTGGCCGACGGCTGCGGTGAGGACGATCACGGTAGCATCATCCGTTATTTCGAGAAACTGGCCCATGTGACCGTGTCGCGCTGACGCGGCATCACGCATCGGCGTCCGCCCGCTGGCGGGGCGCGCAAGCCGGCGCATCGTGCGCCATGGGAAGGAGATTATCGTGGGGAAACGCAAACCGGTTCTGGCCGTGGTCCTGGCGCTTTGCCTGTGCGGGGCCGTGGCCGTGGCCGCCAAGGTCATGAGCGTGGCGGTGCGCGACGGCCAGGTGCGCCAGACGCCGTCCTTTCTCGGGAAGATCGTAGGCAAGGCCGCCTATGGCCAGCACGTCGGCGTTGACGGCGAGCAGGGCGACTGGTTCAAGGTGTCGCTGCCCGGCGGCGCCACCGGCTGGATGCACCGTTCGGCCCTGACCACCGAACAACTGGCCCTGTCCGGCGGGGCCGGGACGGCCAGCGGCGTGTCCGGCAAGGAAATGGCCCTGGCCGGCAAGGGCTTTTCGGCCCAGGTCGAGGCGGATTACCGTCGCACCCACGGCGGAAACTTCGCCGCCATCAACGCCATGGAGCGCATCAGCTACAGCCCGACCACCCTGCTGGCGTTTTTGCGCAAGGGCGACGTCCGGCCCCAGGGAGGCGCGCAATGAAACTGCGTGTACTGCTTGCCCTGACGGGGCTGCTGTGCCTGGGACTCGCCCTTTTCGGCTGCAACAATCCCGAGGCGGTGTCGCGGGTGCTCGGTTCCTTCGGGGCCAGCATCGGCGGCGCGCCCGTGGGCGACTACGCCGAATCCGCCGTCAAGAGCATCAACGCCGTGGCCCATGCGGCCGAGGACTTCACCCCCGAACAGGAATACTACATCGGCCGGTCCGTGGGCGCGGTGCTGCTCACGAAATACCACCCCCTGGGTGATTCCAAAGCCAATGCCTACGTCAACGAAGTGGGGCAGTCCCTGGCCATGTTTTCCGACATGCCGCAGACCTATGGCGGCTACCACTTCCTCATCCTCGATTCCAACGAGATCAACGCCTTTGCCGCGCCGGGCGGGCTGATCTTCATCACGCGCGGCATGGTGCGCTGCTGCTCCGGCGAAAACGCCCTGGCCGCCGTCCTGGCCCACGAAATCGCCCATGTCCAGAACAAGGACGCCCTGCGGGCCATCAAACGCTCCCGCACCACCGAGGCCCTGGCCATCATCGGCGGGGAAGCCATCAAACACGCCGCCGGCAGCGACGTCGCCCGGCTGACCAACATCTTCGCCGACTCCATCGGCGACATCATGACCACCATGGTCAACAACGGGTATTCCCGCACCCTGGAATACCAGGCCGACAAGACAGCCATCACCATCCTGACCCGCACCGGCTACGAGGCCGCCGGCCTGCCGGACATGCTGGCCGAAATGCAAAAACGCCTCACCCCCGGCGGGCACGACTTCGCCAAGACCCATCCCGCCCCGTCCGACCGTATCCACGAGCTGGCAAACCTCGCCCGGGTGGCTGAAATCCACGAGCCCGCCGCGCGCATGGCTCGCTTCAAGGCCGCGTTGGGCAATATCTAGGAGGGGGAGGAATCGGGGCGCTGCCCCGAACCCCGCCGGGGGCATGATGCCCCCCGGTTCCCCTCACAGGGGCTGTCGCCATCGCGCCGGCATCGTTTTGCGA
>JAFABC010000066.1 GCA_023426275.1 Pseudomonadota bacterium
GCGATTTTGGCCGGGGGATGACGGCGGCGGAAAAATTGCGCAGGATGCGGCCTGACAAGGAGAGGCCATGAAGGTCCTGTGCAGCAATCCCCCCTGGTGGATCGAGGACCCGGACGCCATTTACGGCTCCGGGCTGCTGGCCGGCGTGCGGGCCGGTTCGCGCTGGCCGTTCACCGCGCCCGTGCGGTCGCGCCCCGGGCAGTACCGGTTCGGGGATTACCTGCCGTATCCGTTTTTTCTCGGCGCGGCCGCCAGCTATCTGGCCCGGGAAACCGGGGCGCGGGTGGCCTTTCGCGACTCCATCGCCCTGCGCGAGGACTATTCGGCCTATTTCCAATATCTCCAGGACGAGGACTTCGACTATCTCGTCCTCGAATCCGCCTCCCCGAGCTTCGACCACGACGCCGGACTCATCGACCACATCAAACGCCTCGCGCCGCGCACCCGCATCGTCCTGACCGGTCCCATCGCCGTGCGGGGCGAGGCCCTGCTGGCCGACCACCCCCTGCACGCCGTCATCCAGGGCGAATACGAAAAGGGGCTGGTCCGGGTCGTCCAGGGGGCCGCGGGGCTTCTCGGCTACGATCTGCTGACCGAGGACGAGCTCAACGCCGCGCCCTATCCTTTTTTCGACGACCTGCACGCCCGCCGCTACTGGGATTCCAATCCCAAGGGGCAGGTCTTCCCGCAATTGCAGCTGCTCAGCAGCCGGGGCTGTCCGTTCAAATGCATTTTCTGCGTCTGGCCGGCGGTCATGTCGGCCAACGATCCCGACGGCACGGGCGTGCGCCGGGTGCGCCAGCTTTCCGGCGCGTACATGGAGGGCTGCATCACCGAGTTGGCGGGGCGGTTCGGCTTTAAAAGCGTCTACTTCGACGACGACACCTTCAACCTGGGCGACGCCCATGTGCGCGAGATGTGCGCGGTCATGAAGCGGGTGGGCCTGCCCTGGTCGGCCATGTGCCGGGCCGACACCATTTCCCTGGAGACCTGGGGCGTTATGCGCGAAAGCGGCTGCTTTGGCGTGAAAATCGGCTTTGAAAGCGGCAACCAGTGGGTGGTGGACAACATTGTCCGCAAAAATCTCGACCTCAGGCAGGCCGCCGCGGTCGTGCGCCACATCAAGTCCCTGGGCATGACCGTGCACGGCACCTTCACCGTGGGCCTGCCCGGCGAGACGCCCGAGCAGATGGAGGAGACCCGGCGCTACCGCGAATCCCTGGATCTCGACAGCTTTCAGGAATCGGGCACGGCCGAAATCGAGGGCTCGCCCCTGTCCGCCCTGCGCCGGACCGGGCATCTGGACCGCTACGCCGGAGCCAGCCTGGACGACGAGGCCGCGCCCCAGCGCGACGGCTCCCGCAAGATGCGCCGGGTGGTCCTGCGCGACGCCGGGCTGGCCGACGCCGCCCTGTGCCTGCGCCACGGCCGGCCCGCCCTGGCCGAATCCATCTGCCGCAACCTGCTGGATACCGGCGGCGAGGACGCCCTGGTCCTCGACCTGCTCGGCCGCATCGCGGCCGGAGCCCGCAAGTACGACGTCGCCGTGCGTTTTTACGCCCGGGCCATTGCCGCCGATCCGGAAAACGCCTCGCCCTGCTGCGGGCTCGGCATCCTGCTGCGCGACCAGGGACTGGCCGAGGAGGCCGCCGCCTGTCTGCGCCGGGCCCTGGCCCTGGACAGCTCCTGCGAAACCGCCCGCCGGGCCCTGCTCGCCATGGGGGCCGATCCCGAAAATGGCGAAATCCCGGACAGCGAGGCCCAGGCCGACCTGGCCGCCGCCCTGGCCGCCCGGCCGGCCACGGGCTGGGGGCGGACCCTGCGTCGGGAGCTGGCCGCCAGCCAGTCCCCGGACGCGTCCCTTGCGCCGTCGGCGGCGAGCGTTGGTCCGCCGCCGGCCCGGCTGCTCGTGCTCGACCCCGGACTGCGCTTCGTGGCCGGTCATCATTTCGCCTATGATCTCGGGGTGCTGCGGGCCTGCCTGGAGCGGGAGCTGCCGGTGGAGTTCTACGTTTTCGCCGACTGCCAGCCCGAGGCGGTCAAGGTGCTCAAGGCCCATGCCGTGCTGCGGCCCTGCCAGTACGAAAGCCAGTCCTCGGACGTGTACTGCGGCTATCTGGAGGATTTCCTGCTTACCGGCACCGTGGCCGAATTCAACCTCTTCAAAAATCTGCGGGCGGATATCGGGCCGTCGGACATCCTTTTCTACCACACGGCCGAGCCCAGAATCCTGCGGGGCGTGGCCGCCTGGTATCTGGCCCTGGCCAGGGAGAAGCGGCCGTATCTGTGCCTGACCTTCCAGAACCACTGCTACCGCTATGTGGCCCGGGAACACCTTGAACTGGTGCGGTCCGTGTTCCGGCTGGCGCTCAAGCCGTTTCTCCACGAGCCCAAGGTGTGCGTGGCCGCCAGCAACCGGCTGATCGCCGCCCAGGTCCGGCGCATGGCCGAAAAGCCGTGCCCGGTCTTTCCCGTGCCGCTGGAACTGGAAGTGCCGGCCAGGACGTTTCAGACCCGGGCTGACAAAAAGACGCTTTGCATCGGCTATGCCGGGGAAGGCCGGCAGGAACAGGGCGTGGCGCTGTTGCCGGAGGTGATCGAGGCCGTGCTGAACGCCTATCCCGACGTGACCTTCACGGTGCAGTTCGCCTGCCGCTACGTAGACGACGCCACTATCGCCCGGTTGCAGGCCTTTGGCGAACGGGTGCGGGTGCACGAAAGCTGTTTCGTGGGCGCGGATTTCCACCGACTGCTCGCCTCGTTCGACGCCTTGCTGCTGCCCTACGAACAAAACCGCTACCGGGAGCGTTCGTCCCAGGTGGTCATCGAGGCCATGGCCCTGGGCGTGCCGCTCATCGTGCCGGTCGGCACCTCGCTCGCCCTGGAGGTCAAACGCTTCGATTGCGGCTACAGTCTCATCCGGAGCGACGACGCCGGCGCGGTTATCGACGCCGTGGCCCGGTTCGTCGACAACCACGACGTCCTGACCCGCAAATCCGTGGCCGCCGCCGGCCGGTGCGCGGCCTTTCACAGCGGCGAAACGCTGCTCGACATGGTTTTTGCCGCCTGCGGGGCCGCGCCGCGGGAATAAAGAATGCCTCCGGCGGGGGGGGGGGGGGGGGGGGGGGGGGGGGGGGGGGGGGGGGGGGGGGGGGGGGGGGGGGGGGGGGGGGGGGGGGGGGGGGGGGGGGGGGGGGGGGG
>JAFABC010000343.1 GCA_023426275.1 Pseudomonadota bacterium
CGGCCGTGCTGCGTTTCGGCCAGACCCTGGCCGACGGCGGCGCCTCCACGCCGTCCAGCGGCACGACGCATTAAGACGGGAAGAAAGAGAAGATCCTCCGGCGGGCGGGGGGGGGGTTGCCCCCCCCCCCCCCGCAAGCCCGGCGGGTTTCTGGGGGGGGGGGGGTTATCCCCCCCCCCGCCCGCCGGAGGATCTTCTCTTTCTTCCCGTCTTAATGCGTCGTGCCGCTGGACGGCGTGGAGGCGCCGCCGTCGGCCAGGGTCTGGCCGAAACGCAGCACGGCCGGGTCCCGGCGCCATTGGGTAAAAAGCCCTTCCCACTGGAGAAACGGCATGACCTCGGCGTCGAACTGTTCCTCGTGGCCGGACAGCCAGACCGAAAAAAGGCGCATGAGCAGGGCGAACTGTTTGCTGTCGAAGGCCTTGGCCACGGTGCCGGCCGGGAGGTTGCCGCCCTCCAGGGCCTGAAAGACGAATTCGCCGACCGAACGCTGGGACGATTCCTGGTTGAGCGGCTGCCCATTGATGCTCGTGATGAAATCGGCCAGGACCGGGCGGGTCTTGCGCAACTCTTCGATGGCCTCACCGGGCACGTCGAGAAAGACCACGCCGTCCTGTTCCATGGCATAATAAAACCGGGCCCAGTGCTCGGCCATGACCACGAGCAGGATTTCCTCGGCGACTT
Source organism: Pseudomonadota bacterium (assembly GCA_023426275.1). Lineage (GTDB taxonomy): Bacteria > Desulfobacterota > Desulfovibrionia > Desulfovibrionales > Desulfovibrionaceae > Solidesulfovibrio. Next base: position 685 of record JAFABC010000343.1, read on the forward strand.
TTTCGATGGGGTCCATGCAACATTCTCCTTTATGCGAGACGCGCGCACCGCGCGAAGTGTCCCGGCGCGACCTCGACCAGCGGCGGCACGGCCTCGGCGCATTCCGGGCCGGCTTTGTCGCAACGGGGGTGAAAGGCGCAACCGCCGGGGGGTGCGGCCGGGTCCGGGGTTTCCCCGGCCAGACCGGCCGGTCGGCGACGCGAAACGTCCACCACCGGCGCCGCGGCCAGAAGCGCCCTGGTATACGGGTGGACCGGCTCGTCGTAAAGCGCCCGGGCCGGGGCCGTTTCCACGATGCGCCCCAGGTACATGACCGCCACCCGGTCGCTGACGTGGCCGACCACGGCCAGATCGTGGGAAATGAACAGGTAGGCCAGTCCCAGGCGCTCGCGCAGGTCGGCCAGCAGGTTGATGACCTGCGCCTGGACCGAGACGTCGAGGGCGGACACCGGCTCGTCGCAGACAATCAGCCGGGGCGAGAGGGCCAGCCCCCGGGCCACGGCCACGCGCTGGCGCTGGCCGCCGGAAAACTGGTGGGGGAACAGGCCGGCGTGTTCCGGGGACAGGCCGACCAGGGCCAGCAGTTCCAGCACGCGGGCCTTGCGCTCCCTGGCCGAGCCCACGCCCATGGCCCGCAGCCCCTCGGCCACGGTCCAGCCCACGGGCAGCCGGGGGTTGAGCGAGGCGAAGGGGTCCTGAAAAATCATCTGCACGAGCCGCGGCAGTTTGCGGCGCGCGGCCGCGTCGCCGGCCCAGGGATCGAGTCCGGCCACGCGCACGGTGCCGGAGCTTGGCGGTTCGAGGCCGACGGCCAGCCGGGCCAGGGTGGACTTGCCGCAGCCCGATTCGCCCACAAGGCCGAGCGTCTCGCCCGGCCGCACCACCAGATCCACGCCGGCCACGGCCGTGACCACGCGGGAGCGCCCGGAAAAAAACCCCTCGCGCACGGCGTAGCGCCGGGTCACCCCGGCCAGTTCCAAAAGCGTGTCCCCGCCGGTGGCGTCAACCATAGAGCCAGCACCTCGCCTGCCGCCCGTCGGACAGTGCGAACAGCGGCGGCGCCTGCCGGGCGCAGGGCGCGAACGCCCTGGGGCAGCGCGGATGAAAATGGCAGCCGGACGGCAGCCGGGACAGGGCCGGCACCATGCCGGCGATGGACGACAGCCGTTTGCCCCGGTCCTCAAGGCGCGGCAGCGAGGCCAGCAACCCCTGGCTGTAGGGATGGGCCGGGCCGGCGAAAAAGGGCTCCACCCGGGCGTATTCCACCAGCCGGCCGGCGTACATGACGGCCACGGCGTCGGCGGTCTGCGCCACCACGCCCAGGTTGTGGGTAATAAGCGCGATGGCCGTGCCCACGTCGCGGGACAGCCCCACCATAAGGTCGAGGATCTGCCGCTGCACCGTAACGTCCAGGGCCGTGGTCGGCTCGTCGGCGATGAGCAGCTCGGGGGAAAGGATCAGGGCCATGGCGATCATGACCCGCTGGCGCTGGCCGCCGGAAAGTTCGTGGGGATAGCTGGCCAGCCGGCGCGTGGGATCGGGCAGCCCCACCCGGGCCAGCATGTCCGCCGCCCGGGCCAGGGCCTCGCGCCGGGAGGCCTTGCGGTGGATGCGCACGGGCTCGGCCACCTGCTCGCCGACAGACAGCACGGGATTCAGCGAGGTCATGGGCTCCTGAAAAATCATGGAGGCCCGCGCCCCCCGGATGGTGCGCAATTCGCGCTGGGACAGCGAAAGCAGGTCCCGACCGGCGAAAAGCGCCTGCCCGGCGGCCACCCGTCCCGGCGGCGGCACGAGTCCGAGCACCGACAGGGACAGCACGGTCTTGCCGCAGCCCGACTCGCCGACCACGGCCACGATCTCGCCGCGCCCGATCCGCAGGTCCACGTCGTCGACGGCCGGCAACGCGCCCTGTGGCGTGTCGAAGACCGTTGTCAGCCCCTTGACCGCAAGCAACGGCTGGCCGGCCCGATCTTCAGGCGCGGCCACGCGTTGTGAAATAAAATTCACCTCAGCCGGCACCGAACCAACTCCCCTTGCCACGCGCCTGACGGCGCGTTATAGACCCAAAAAGGACAGTCTGTCGTTCCAAAGGAGGACTCCTCATGAGCTATCCGTCTCGCTCGATGCAGACAACGCAGTCCCGCGTCGAGGTTGTAAACGCCTTCATGCGCGGCGTCTACGGTTGGATGTGCCTCGGGCTTTTACTGACCGCGGCGGCGTCCGCCTTCACCGTATCGAGCCCGGCCATGATGCAGGCCATTTTCGGCAACCAGATCGTGTTTTTCGGTCTGATCATCGCCGAGTTCGGTCTGGTCATCGCCATCTCCGCCGCCATCAACCGTTTGTCCGCCGGCACGGCCAGCGGCCTGTTCCTGCTCTACAGCGCCTTAAACGGCATCACCCTGGCGGCCATCTTCGCCATCTACGCCAAGGCGGTGATCATCAACGCCTTCCTGGTCACGGGCGGCATGTTCGGGGCCATGAGCCTGTACGGCCTGCTGACCAAGCGCGACCTGACCTCCATGGGCAGTTTCCTGTTCATGGGGCTGATCGGCATCATCATCGCCTCGATCGTCAATATATTCACCAAGAGCGCCATGATGGACTTCGTCATCTCCTGCGTGGGCGTGCTCGTGTTTCTGGGGCTGACGGCCTACGACACGCAAAAGCTCCGGGTGATGGGCGAAATGGCCCCGGCCGACGACGCCACGGCCGTACGCCGGGGAACGATCCTCGGGGCGCTGACGCTCTACCTCGACTTCATCAACCTTTTCCTCATGATGCTGCGCCTTTTCAGCGGCTCCAACCGCAGCTGACGGATGTATCAGGCCATCGGTCGATTGACCGCATGAGAGCCGCGACCATGCAGAACCGCCAGTAGCGAAGGGACCACACCGTGCCCGGCGCCAAAAAGAAACGACGACCGGAGGGGCGCAAACGCCCCTCCTCTTTTTTTTCGAACCGGCTGCGCGCCGCCGCGCCCGGCAACCGGTTCGTGCTGCCCCTGCTCGCGCGCGGCTACGGCCTGTGGCGCAGGGCCCAGGACACGTTCAACACCCTGGGACTGCGCCGCGCCTGCCGGCCCGAGGCCGTCACCGTGTGCGTGGGCGGCATGTCGCCCGAAAGCCGGGGCCGGGTGCTGCTCACGTCCTGGCTGCTCGGCTGGGCCGGGGCCCAGCACGTGGGCGCGGCCGTGATCGCCCCCCGGGGCGAGGGCCGGCCGCCGGTCGTGCCCTATCAGGTGACGCCCGGCGGCGACCCGGACGATTCGGGCGTGGAAGCGGCCCTGCTCGCCAGCTACGTCCCGGACGTGCGCTGCCTCATCGACACCGACCCGGTCCGGGCCGTCACCACGGCCATGCGGGCCTATTCCCCGCACATGCTCGTGCTCCAGGACGCCCTGGCCGACCCGCGGCTGGCCCGGGACATCGAGCTGGCCATCCTCACCCCCGAGGATCTCGGCGCGGGCTGGGGCCGGCTGTTTCCGGCCGGAACCTGGCGGCGCGACCTGCCGGCCCTGGAAGCGGCCACGGCCTACTGCGTCTTCGCCGGTCAGGCCGATCTGGCCCAGACCCTGGAGCTGGCCCGCAAGCGCCTGGGACATCTCGGCAAGCCCATCTTCAGCCTGGGTTTCGACATCTGGCGCTGGCGCGGCCAGGGCCGGGAGGTGGAGGCCCGGGAGCTGGCCGGCTCGCCCTATCTGGCCGTCCTTGGCGAGTCCGACCGGCCCTTTCTGCCGGAGATGCTGCGCCGGCAATGCGGCGTCTCGCCCCGGATGCTCTTTTTCTTCCACGACCGGCACCGGTTCACGCGCCAGGACTTCGACACGGTGCGCGCCGATGCCGTGCGCTTCAAGGCCCGCAACATCCTGACCTCGCCCCGGGTGGAGCTCAAACTGCGCCAGGGCGCGCCGTTGCTGGAAGGCCTGACCGTGTGGACCTACGACCCGGAAGTGGTGTTCGGCCCTTCCCTTTTCACCGACGTCCCCTTCCTGAGCTGGTGGGAAAACGCCTTTCTCGCCGCCGCCCGGGGCCGCATCGCCCCCTGAGGGCCCGCCAACCCAAAGGAGGCACCCGGTGTCCTTGCGCTCCCGTTTCGCCCTCTTCCTGGTCCCGGTGCTGCTGCTGGCCGTTTCCGGCGCCGCGCGCCGCGCCCTGGCCGGCGAGGCCGGGCCGGAAGTCCGCCTGGGCTTCGTGGCCACCTTCAGCGGCGAGGGCTTCCGCCAGGGCCGCGACGCCCTGGACGCCGCCCGCTTCGCCGTGGACGCCGCCAACGCCGCCGGCCTGCCCACCGTGAACGGCAAGCCCTGCCAGGTGACGCTCATCCCCGCCGACGACAAGGCCTCTCCCGAACAGGCCGCCCAGGCGGTGCGCGATCTGGTGACGCAAAAAAAGGTCATGGCCATCATCGGCCCCTACCCGAGCGGTCTGGCCAATGCCGCCGCCCTGGCCGCCGACGCGGCCGGCGTGCCGCTGATCGCTCCGGCCGCCACGGCCGCCGTGGTCACGGCCGGCCGGCCCCACATCTTCCGCATTTCCTTCACCAACGCCTTTCAGGGGCAGGTGCTCGGCCGGCTGGCCCGCAAGGACCTGCACCTCGGCACGGTGGCCGTCATCGCCAACCGCGACAGCCTGTCGAGCATGTCCCTGGCCACGGCCTTCGCCAAGGCGTTCACCGCCTGCGGCGGCCGGGCCGACATGGTCGGCTACGCCGATCGCGACCGGAATTTCAGCGACCTCATGAGCCAGGTGCTGGCCGGGAAGCCGGACGCCCTGTTTTTGCCCAACGACACCCAGGAATCCGTGCTGCTGGCCCTGGCCGCCCGTCGCCAGGGCTTTTCCGGTCTGCTGATCGGCGGTGACGCCTGGGACGGTCAGGCCGTGTCCCGGCTGACCGCCTTCAACGGAGCCTATTTCGTGGACCATTGGCGCGAAAGCACCCCTGGCACACGTTCGCAAGCCTATGTGGCGGCGTTCAAAAAAGCCCGCAAACGCCCGCCCACGGAAGTGGGGGCGCTCACCCAGGACGCCGTGGACGTGGTGCTGGCCGCCGTCACCCGGGCCGGCTCCGTCGATCCCGAAGCCGTGACCAAGGCCCTCATGGACCTGCCGCCCCACGACGGCGTCACCGGCACCTTCGATTTCGTCAACGACGGCAACCCGTTCAAGTCGCTGTATATCACGAGAATCACCGACGGCGGCACCCACCTGGACAGCCGCGTGCTCACGCCCCCCAAGGAGTGCCGCCCGAAGTAAGCAAGGGCGGGAAGATGCCTCCGGCGG
>JAFABC010000348.1 GCA_023426275.1 Pseudomonadota bacterium
CCGCCGGAGGCATCCTCCTCCCGCCTTCTCCCGCCTTCAGCGCCCGACCGGGCCCGCGTCCAAGGCCCCGGCCAGATAGGCGGAGCCGGCCTCCACGGCGTACTCGTAGGGCATGTCCCAATGAAAACGCGCGCTCATGGCGATGTGGGGCAGCGGGATAAAGCGCACCGGCCGCGACAGCAGGGACTCGTAGCACGGGTCCGCGACAACGAGGTCCACGGCCGGGTCCCCCAGACGGGCGGCAATGGCCTGCTCGGCATCGGTGTCCAGGTCGTGGGGGCCGCGCGCGGCCAGCCGGCCCAGGCAACCGGGCGCGTCGTGAAAAAGCGCCTCACTGGGTGTCACGGACACGACACCCACCTCGGGCAGACCGAACTCCCGGCACAGGCAGTGCTTGATGCCATAGCTGACCACCGGTTCCCCGATCACCAGGGCGTGGGCAAAGGGTGCCTGGCGCGACGACGGCGTGGTCTCCGCCACCGGGCGACGCTCCAGCAGGGCCAGCAGGTCGTCGAGCCCCTGCCGGCCGACCGGCAGCCCCACGACATAGGGCGTGCGGTAGGTGGCGTACATGTGCTCGGCCAGGGCCAGCCCGCTGGCGGAGACCACCAGATTGCAGGCGGCCGTGGGGGCCTCGCCGACGGCCCGCAACGGATCGGCCTGCCCGGGCCGGGCCACGGAAAACACGCTGGTAAGCGCATACCCGGCCTCCTCCAGCGCGGCCAACAGCGGTTCGATGTGCTGCGGCTTCCCCGTGGACAGGTGGATGGCCCCGAGCACGTTGAGGCTTTTTTCCCGCGTGGCTTCCGGCGGACGCATGAACTTGCGGGCCAGGGCCAGAAAGGCCTTGGACGCGCCCTCGGGATACGGCTCGGAGCCGGCCGTGGGCACCATGAACACCGGCAAGCCGGTGCGCGTTTCCAGGGTGCGGGCAAAGCCCTTGAGGTCGGTGCCGATGATCTCGGAAATGGGCGTGCCGGCCAGGGCCACGAACTTCCGGTCCAGTTCCGTGGCCACCTTGGCGATGTTGTCGATGAACTTGTCCTCGTTGCCGAGGATCACGTCCATCTCCAGCAGGCCGGCCCCGACCACGGTGGCCGGTCCCCGGTACCAGCGCGGTTCGTCCTCGATATTGATATGCCAGGCCCCGCCGGCCGGACCGTAGATCACCACCAGCCCGTCGAAATCGTACAGGGCCGAGCTGACGCCGAAATAACCGGTGGCCAGGGGGAGAAGCTTGTGGAAGATTTTCATGCTCTTCATCCTTGCGCTGTTGTCTGCGAGCAGGACCGTGGCGGCGAGGCGCGGGCCGGCTTCAAATGAGAAACTGGTGCCGGTAGATCCAATCGTGGTTGCTGACCGGCCGGGCAAAGGCCTGCCGGGTCTCCTCCAGCATCCACACGGCGTTTTCGAAACCGTAGTGCTGCTCCTGGTAGCGCGACAGGGGCACATTGACCGCCTTGGCGCAAAAGATGCCGGCGTCCACGCCGTAGGCCACGTCCACGTGGTCGAAGGCGGCCGTCTCGCCGCACAGGTTGGGATGGGAGACGTTGTAGACCCGGATATGGGGCGCGATGCCGCGCAGGCGCTCGATCAGCTTCCACTCGTAGGGTTTGAAGGTGCCGCGCCCGAAGATGGTGTCCACGTGGCAGCCGGCCACCTCCAGGGCCAGGGCCAGTTCGTAGGAGCTGCCGTTGATGGCGCTGCCGATGGCGATGGTCTTGCCGCGCAGGGCGTCGAGCAGGGGCGCGGCGGCCTGCCGGGCGGCCCGTTCGGCGGCGGTCGTGTCCAGGCTGCGGCCCAAGGCCCGGCCGATGGCGGTGTACTGGTCGGCAATGGCCTCGAAGCCGTAGGCCGTGGGCACGAAGAGCGAGGGAATGCCCATTTCCTTGTCCATGCGGCCGGCCAGTCCGTTGGCCAGCGGATGGAGCACCAGGGAGTGGCCGGCCGAGGCCATGCGGGAAAACGCGTCCAGCGTCGCGCACAGCGGAATCTGGGTCAGGCGCGACACCCCGGCCGCCCGCAGCACGCCGTAGAATTCCCCGTCCTCGGCCAGCGGCATGAACGTGCCAAGCAGGTTGACGGCGTCCGGCTCGGGCCGGCGCGGCGCGTCCTTCAAAAACTCGTAAAAGGAGGTGTAGGCCGAGGTGAAGGGCGATTCCTTGAGCCCGATGGTGATGGGGGCCATGGCCCCCAGGATGACGCGGCGGCCGGTGGCGGCCTCCAGGCGTTCGAGGACGCCGGTGAAATCCGTGCCCAGGATGTAGTCCGGGCAGCCGACGATGAGGAATACGGCCTTTTCCGGCCGCCCGGCCACGATGTCCCGCACGGCCGGTTCGATCTTTTCCAGATGCCGGCCCATGGTCATGTCCACTTCTTCCAGGCACAGCATGTAGAAGCGGTCGCCGACCCCCCGGGCGTGGGCCATGAAGGCCGAATGGCGCAGGCAGGCCGAGGGACCGGCCATGATGCACAGGGACTCGGGCAACAGCAGGGACGTCTCGATGACGCCCCAGCCGGCCAGATTGGGTCCCACGCCCTCCAGCGGGGCGAAGGGGAAATCCTCCCGGCGCGAAAGCCGCGCCAGTTCGATGCTGGCTTGTGATGCGCGCATATGCGTTGCCTCCCGCGGGCAGGGACAAAAGGCCCGGCCCGCCTGCCCCGCCCTCAGGCCGGGGTACGATTTCCGGCAAAGGCGGCCAGGGCCCGGGCCAGATCAAAAAACCGCGCCGAGGTGTCGCAGTCCGGGTCGCCTTCCACGATGGTCCTGCCCTCTTCCTCAAAGGCGTGGATGGCCCGGTCGCGGGGGATGACGCCGAGAATGGTCGTGTCCATCTCCCGGGCAAAGGCCTCCACCCGCTCCTGTTCGTCCGCCATGTCGCGACAGTTGAGGATCAGTCCGCCCAGTCCGGCATAGTGGCGGTCGGCGAAATGGCGCAGGGCCAGAATGATGTTGCGGGCGGCCAGCAGGGCCATCTTTTCCCCGGAGGTGACAATGGCCACCTTGTCGGCAAAGCCCTCGCGCATGGGCACGGCGATGCCGCCGCACACGATGTCGGCCAGGATGTCGTAGAGCACCACGTCCGGGGCGTAGGTCGCGTAGGCGTCCATCTCCTCCAGCAACTCGAAGGCGGTGAGCATCCCCCGGCCGAAACAGCCGACCCCGGGCGTGGGGCCGCCCACTTCCAGGCAGGTCGTGCCGCCAAAGCCGGTCCGGGCAATGTCGCCCAGGCGCTCGGGCCTGCCCCGCTCCTGGAGATATTGCAGGATCGGCGGCGGGGTCTCGCCGCCCAGCAGATTGATGGTGGAATCCGTTTTCGGATCGCAGCCGATCTGCATGACCTTGTGCCCGGTCAGGCTCAAGGCGGCGGAAAGCGAGGACGTCACCGTGGATTTGCCGATGCCGCCCTTGCCGTAGATGGCGATTTTAATCATGCGCCGCTCCTTGCATTTTGAGGGAGTCCCCGCGCCCGGCGGCAACGGTGCGCCCGGCCCGCCGCAACACCTTCCTGGCTTCCTCGACGGAGACGTACCGCTTTTTCGTGGTGATCTGGAATTCGTACTCGACCTTGTCCTTTTTGCTTTGGGCAAAGGGATTGCAGTTGGGCATGATGACGTTGGCCCCGCCCTGCACGAGGGCCCGGTACTGCCCCTCCCCGGGGTCCAGGGTGGCCACGGTGTTGGCCGCCGCCAGATGGGTGTTGCCGGTCACGATGCGCGTCAGGGCGAACACCCGCAGCATCAGCTCCATGTCCCCGGCCGGGGCGTCGCCAAGGGGGGTGCTCGCGTCGGGGATAAACGGCCCGATGTTGACCATGTCGGGCTGGAAGTCCTGAAAAAAAGAGATGTCGTCCACGAGGTCGTCCAGGGTCTGCCCCGGCAGGCCCACGATGTTGCCCACGCCCGTCTGGTAGCCCAGGGCGCGGATCGTTTCGAGGGCGCGCAGCCGGTCGGCCAGGGTGCGTCCGGGACGCATCCGGGCGTAGAGGTCCGGGTTCATGGTCTCGTGCTTCATGAGGTAGCGGCTGGCCCCGGCCTCGCGAAAGGCGCGCAGGTCGTCGGGCGGGCGCTCGCCCAGGCTCAGGGTGATGGCCACGTCGGCCCGCTCCAGAATGCGCCCGAGAATGGCGCAGACCCGCTCCCGGGTGAAAAAGCCGTCCTCCCCGGACTGGAGGACCACGGTGCGCAGTCCGGCCGCGGCCACGGACAAGGCCGTGTCCACGATCTGGTCCTCGGACATGCGAAAGCGCTCGATGGTGCGATTGCTCTTGCGCAGGCCGCAGTACAGGTCGTCGCAGCAGCAGTAATTGGAAAAATGCACCACGCCGCGCAATTGGGCCGCATCGCCGCAAAACTGGCGGCGGACGCGGTCGGCCTCGGCAAAAAGCGTTTCCCCGGCAGTGGGGTCGCGCAGGGCCTCGGCGATTTCCTGTTTGTTCATAGCCGCGTCCTTTGCCCCGCTATTTCGCGTTGGTGCGCGAGACGCGCCCGGTGTCGCCGTCCTCGACGCGCAGCACACAGGCGTTGCAGGGATCGAAGGTATGGATGATGCGCAACAGTTCCACCGGCCGGGCCGGGTCGGCCACGGGCGCGGACCGCAAGGCCCGCTCCAGCGGCCCGGGGCTTCCGTCGCCGCCCCGGGGGGAGAAATTCCACAGCGAGGGGACCAGGGCCCGGTGTTCGACGATACGCCCGTCGCGCAGCCGCAGGCGATGCGCAAGCGCGCCCCGGCCAAGCTCGGCCAGCCCGACGCCCTCGCCGGCCCCGGGCAGCTCCCAGTCCACCCGCAGGGCGGCGTCGTCCCGGTCCAGACAGACGTCGAGGTCGCGCAGCCAGTCGCCGGCGGCGCGGATGCAGGCCACCGCCTCCAGCCCCCTGGCCAGCACCCGGCCAAGGGTGGAATTGAGCGCGGCCAGGGGCAGGTCGAGGGCCGCCAGAGCCGCGTCGGCAAGCGACCGGACCAGGGCGTTGCCCTGGCCGTACGCGCCGACAACCCGCGCCAGGGGACCGACCTCGCAGGCCTGCCCGTCCAGACGGGGTGCGCTGAACCAGCGAAAGGCCTCGCCGCGCCAGCGATACGCCGGTTCTCCCGGGCCGAAACGCAGCCGGTAGCGCGCCCGGTCCGGCGCGGCCCAGTCCGGGTCCTGGTCCACGGCCAGGGCTGACAGCCCGGCCGGCCGGACCGCGACGGCCTCTCCCAGACGAAAGACGCCGCCGGGAAACAGGGGCTCACCGCCCCCCGGTCCGGGGAACTCCCCCCAGGACAGCAGGACGTCGGTGCGGCCGATGGCGGCCCACTCCCGGTAAGCCCGGCCCACGTGCAGCACATCGGGCCAGAAGACATCTTCAATAAACCGCCGGCACTCCCCGACCAGCGCGGCGCAGGCGGCCCGCGCCGCCGGGGACAGGTCGGGATTGTCACCGGGGGCAAGCCCGGCGCTTTTGGGCAGTCCGCCCACATGCCAGGTGGCCACGGCGGCCAGGGAGCCTTGCAGGATCTTTTGCGCCTGGGCCAGCTTCGCCCGGATCGCCAACGCGGCCGGGACGTGGCTCAGGATGCAGAGGCTGGCCTCGGGCGAGACGGCATAGCCGGGTTCTTCCCCGTCCCGGCCGGGGAACCAGCCGCCGCCCTCGCTGGCGGCCTGGGCGGCCAGACGCTCCTGCGCCGCCGCGTAGAACCGGGCCCCGGCCCGTAGGCATGGATTGGCCTCGCCGGCAAAGGCGGCCGTTTTCGCGGGTGTGGCCCGCAGGGCCGCGCCGGGGCTCAGCCAGTCGTTGGCGTAAAAGACATAGAAATTGGTGAGATGGTCGAGCAAAAACTGCAGGCCGTGCACGATGTTGCGCACCAGCCGGGCCGCTTCCGGGAGGCGGATGCCGACGAGCTGTTCCAGGGCCCTGGTGGCGGCCAGGGCGTGGCCGGCATTGCACAGGCAATGGGGGCGCTGCACGAAAAAGGATTCATCCCCGGCAATCGACGCCCCCAGGAGATACTCCATGTTGTGGAGCATTCTTCCCGTGCTCCAGGCGTCCACCACCCGGCCCTTGCGCAGGGCCACGCTGATGAAGAACAGGTTCCCTTCGCACCAGATGACATCGTCTTGTGTTGGCGCACCCATGACCATGCCGCTTCCCGCCGCACCGTCCGGGCGGGAGGAACGTTTTCCGCTTTACCGGTTCTTCAGGCCGCAAGCCGCAACCGGCCCTGACGCATCCCTGTGACAGTCTGAATAAAAAAACACAATTTGTGCCACCAAAACATGCAAACCATGTGTTTTGCCCGACACCGCGCGGACGGCCGCACGCGTCTTGGAACAGGCAACCGGCGGCCCAAACCGTCGGGAAATATCTTTCTGAAACAGCTTCGTCGCGGCGATACCCGCAGGGATGAACGCAAAAGGCAGGCTCTCTGGCAGGCACGTCACAGCGATTCTTTCAAAACAAAAGCATCCGTTCCAAGCAAAAAAATATGTACGTGGTGGTCGTTTCATGCACGCCTGCCCACAGACAAGCCTCGGTCCACAAGTTCCTCATGTCTCCCGAACAAGCAGCGGGACCACCCTTTTCCCATCCTGAAATTCACGCCGCCGCCGATGCACTCTTCCCGTTCCGTGCGCGAGAGCCTTCGTCACGCCGTTTTTCAAACACGCCATATTCCCGACTACAGCACAGGCATTAAAGGCCTAACCTTCCGAAATGCATGTTTGAAACAGCCTACACCTTTCTCCTGACGCATGGATACAGGCAACAACAGGCCCATTGGCCGGTTCTCCGTCATCCGCAGCATTTGATTTTTTTCTAGGCCTGTCCGTGACCGGTGTCAAAATGAATATGCCTTCCCGCAAGCGTTGAAGACGCCTCCGGCGGCCGGGGGGCATGATGCCCCCCGGTCCCCCTCGACGTGTCTTTGGCGGCGCGAAGCGACGCTGGCGCACTTTGGCGGCGCAATTTTCCCCAGGCCTTGCCTGGGGAAAATTGCGCCGCCAAACGTTCGAAGCTCCGCCTCCCGACAGCCGGCTGTCATCCCCCCTTTCGGGAGGGTCCGGGAGGGGGTGACCCCCTCCCGGCCGCCGGAGGCATCTTCTCGCCTCTCCCCGCTCCGTCGTCTCAGGCGGCGCGTCCCCGGAGCATCCGTTCC
>JAFABC010000182.1 GCA_023426275.1 Pseudomonadota bacterium
CCCCCCCCCCCCCCCCCCCCCCCCCCCCCCCCCCCCCCCCCCCCCCCCCCCCCCCCCCCCCCCCCCCCCCCCCCCCCCCCCCCCCCCCCCCCCCCGCCGGAGGCATCTTCTCTTTCTTTGCTTCCTACTCTTTGGCGATGCGTTCGCGCAGCACCGAGGCGATGAGGTGCACGAGGATCATGTGCACGTCCTCGATGAACTGGTAATTGTCGCTCGGCACGATGAAGCATTCCTCCACCGCGTCCTTGAGCCGACCGCCGGCGAATCCGGCCATGCCGATGGTGCGCGCCCCGCGTTCCCGGGCGAGGTCCAGGGCCTTGAGCACGTTGGGCGACATGCCGCCGCCGGAAATGCCGATGACCACATCATTGGGATTGAGCAGGTTGAGCAGCTGGCCGTAGAAGATGTTTTCGAAGCCGGCGTCGTTGCCCCAGGCGGTCATGAGCGGAATGTTGTCGGTCAGCGGCACCACGCGAAAGCCCTTCTTGCCCGGGACGAGCGTGGTTTTCGACAGGTCGGAGCAAAAATGCGAGGCCGTGGAGGCGCTGCCGCCGTTGCCCATGATGAAAATCTGCCGGTCGTAGCGCCGCGCTTCCCAGATGGCGTCGGCGATGCGGCCGATCTGCTCCTTGTCCAGGCGGCTCACCACGGCCCGCATGCCGAGCAGGTAGCCTTCCGGGGTGATGGTGGCGCTGAACTGCCCGGTGTGGTCCAGGGTGAGCTGCGCGCCCTCGGTTTCGAAGCAAAAAGGCAGCCGCTCCAGGCCGAGTTCGGTCATGGCCTCGATCAGCGCCGTCTGCCGCTCCGGCGGACAATAGAGCAGCAGGAAGCCGCCGCCGCCGGCCCCGGCGATCTTGCCGCCCAGGGCGCCCGTGGCCAGGGCCGCCTCGTAATAGCGGTCGATGTCGGGATTGCTGATGTTCTTGGCCAGATGCTTCTTGAAGTCCCAGGCCTCGCCGAGCAGCCGGCCAAAGCCGTCCAGGTCGCCGGCGGCCAGGGCGTCGCGCATGCGGAAGGCCTGGCCCTTGAGCGCGTCCAGGGCGGCGATGACGCCGGATTCGCTGGCCTCGGTGGACTTTTTCTGGCCGGCCAGGATGCTGGCGGAATCGCGCGAGGCTCCGGTGTGAAACAGCAGCAGCCGGCGTTCCAGCCCGGCCAGCACGCCGTCCGGCAGGGCCACGGGCTCGACGGTGACGCCGTCCTTGGAAAAGGTCATGAAATTGAGGCCGCCATGGGCCGCGGCGTACTGGTCCTGCATGCCGATGGGCCGGCCCAGGGCGCCGATCTCGATTTCCGAGGCGATTTCGGCCAGCTCGGCCTTGGAGTGACACTCCCCCGTGAAGGTGGCCACGGCCTGGACGATGCTGACCGTGACCGCGCCGGACAGCCCGAGCCCCGAGCCCGTGGGCACGTCGCCCTTGAGCGCCATGTACACGCCGTCATGCACGCCGTAGCGTTTGAGCACGGCCTTGGGGATTTTCAGGGCGTCGGTCAGGTTGGCCTTGTCCATGTCCGGGATGCGCTGGTGCAGCTGGTAATCCGAGGACACGATCTCCACCGGCCCGCCCTTGGCCGGCTCGACGATGGTGTAGAAATATTTGTCGATGGTGACGGACAGCACCGCGCCGCCATGGCGTTCGTAGTAGGCGGGCAAATCCGTGCCGCCGCCGCCGAAACTCAGGCGCACCGGAGCCTTGGAAATGATCATGCTTGCCTCGTTTGGGATGCGTCCCCCAGGGCGACGTAGTGAAAGCGGGAAAAATGCGCCTCGGGGACAAAACCGTTTTTCGCGTACATCCGGCAGGCCGGCTCGTTTTCCACCTCGGTGGTCACGACCAGCCGGCGGCACCGGGCCCGGGCAGCCGCCGCGAACACCCGCCGCATGAGCGCTGAGCCCACGCCCTGTCGGTGCACCAGCACCGACACGATGTCCACCACCGCTTCCCGGTCCGCGATCCTGAAACTGATGAAACTCTCCCCGTCATAGACCTTGCGGAGGGTTGGGGAGGCCAGGGTGTTGCCGATCCAGGCCGCCTGGAACCTGTCCCGACCCGCCTTGGGCACGGCCGCGTCCAGATTGAACCGGTCGTAGACCAGATTGTCCACATGCCGGCGCACGGCCTGCCGGGGCAGACGGTTTTCCACCGTGTCCCCGGGATCGGGCGCGTCGGCCCAGGCCGGCTCGACCGGGGCGGCGAAACGGAGCTGGACGGTGATCTTGCGAAAGCCCTTTCGCTGGAAAAAAAGATCGGCTTCCCGGTCGGAAGCCGCGATGCGGGCATCGGCCATGACGCCGGACAGGGTGCGCAGCCGGTCCAGCTCGCGCCCAAGGGTCTCGCCGGCACGAGTCGCCACCCGGTAGAAATCGCAGCCAAAGGCCTTGGAATCAAAGTCCTGGCGCGTCAGACAGGCAAATTCCATCGCCGCGTGTCCGCCCCCCTACCCACTTGCGTCGCTGCCGCCGCCGGCCACGTGGGCCTTGGCCCGTTCGTATTTTTGCGGCGACCCAATGTCCATAACATACCCGTCCAGGACATGGCCGTAAAGCGGTTCCCCGGCCGCGAGCAAGGCCGGAAACACGTCGCGGCCGAAATCGCAGAACCCGGTTTCGGGAATAGCGTCCAGCACCCTGGGCGACATGGCGTAGACGCCGGCATTGGCCAGATCGGTGAAGGCCACGGGAGGCTTTTCCACGAACCGGGTGATGCGGCCGGCGGCGTCGCGCCCGACCAGCCCGCATTCGGTGGGGTTGTCCACCCGGTACAGGCCCACGGTGGCCGTCGCGCCGCTGGCCTCGTGGGCGGCGGCAAAAGCGGCCAGATCGACATCCAGGTAGACGTCGCCGTAGAGCACCAGGAACGGTTCGCTGAAAAACTCGCGGAAATTGTTGACCGCCCCGGCCGTGCCCAGAAGCTCCGCCTCCAGGCCGTAGAGCAACCGCACGCCGAAAGCCCCGCCGTTGCCGAAATGGTCCATGACCACGTGGGGCAGGTAGTGCAGGTTGACGGCCAGATCACACACGCCAAAGCGGGCGCACAGCCGTACCAGATGCTCCAGCAGCGGCCGGCCGGCAATCGGCACCATGGGCTTGGGCATGACGTCGGTCAGGGGCCGCAGCCGCGTGCCCAGCCCGGCGGCGAGAATAAGGGCCTTGGTGATCATGTGTTGGCCTCCGGCGGCCGGGGCGCTGCCCCGGACCCTGCCAGGAGAGGCGTTGCCTCTCCTAGACCTCTCCATCGGGGGGCATGATGCCCCCCGAACCCCCTCGACGGGAAACGCAAGTTGTTTCTTCCGGTCCCTTTGGTTC
>JAFABC010000193.1 GCA_023426275.1 Pseudomonadota bacterium
GGGGGTCCGGGGGGCATCATGCCCCCCGGCCGCCGGAGGCGTCTTTCACGCCATGTCAGCTGGTCCCGTCCGGGTGGGTGCGTCTGGCGGCCGCGGCCAGTACGCGGTCCAGGGCTTCCTGGGACACCGGCTTGGGCAGGTAATCGTCGAGGCCGGCCGCGAGGAAGCGTTCCCGGTCGCCGGCCATGGCGTGGGCGGTGACCGCCACGATGACCGTGGCCGAGGCGGCGTGATCGGGCAGGGCGCGGATGGCCTGGCTGGCCTCCAGGCCGTTCAGGCCCGGCATTTGGATGTCCATGAGCACCAGATCGAACGGCTCGGTGCGCGCCGCCTCCACGGCCTGCTCGCCGTTGGACGCCGTTGCCACGGTATGGCCGCGCCGGCGCAGCCATTTTTCGAGGATGTCCCGGTTGACGCGGTTGTCGTCGACCAAAAGCACGCGCAATGGTGGCACATACGGGCTGTCGGCCTCGGGCTGGCGGGGGACCTCGGGCAGTTCGGGCGGGGACGCCTCCAGGCCGAAGGTGGCCGTGAAGCTGAATTCCGAGCCCTGTCCGGGTTCGCTTTCCAGGGCGATCTCGCCGCCCATAAGCCGCACGAGGCGTTTGGTGATGGCCAGTCCCAGGCCGGTGCCGCCGAACCGGCGGCTGTAGGAGCCGTCGACCTGGGTGAAGGGTTCGAAAATACGGCTGGCGTCCTCGGGGCTGATGCCGATGCCGGTGTCGCTGACGGAAAAGAGCAGGTCCTGGGTGGCGTTTTCGTCGACGCTTTCGGCCGGCAGGCAGGCGTCGATGCACTGCACGTTGATGACGATGCCGCCGCGTTTGGTGAACTTGATGGCGTTGCCGACGAGGTTGACCAGCACCTGCCGCAAACGGTCCGCGTCGCCAACCAGCAGCTCGGGCACGTTTTGGGCCACGTCCACGGACAGGCCGAGTCCTTTTTCCGTGGCCAGCACGCCGAGCGAGGTTTCCACCGAGGCCAGGAGGCCGCGCAGGCCAAACGGCTCCCAGGTCAGTTCCATGCGGTCGGCCTCGATTTTCGAGAAGTCGAGCAGGTCGTTGATGATGGTCAGCAAGGCCGTGGCCGAGGCCTCGATATCGCGCAAAAAGCCCTGCTGCGACTCGTCGAGCCCGGTGGTGGCCAGCAATTGCACCATGCCGAGAACCCCGTTCAAGGGCGTGCGGATTTCGTGGCTCATGTTGGCCAGGAACACCGACTTGGCCTGGTTGGCCGCCTCGGCCGCCTCCTTGGCCTGGGTCATGGCCGTTTCGGCTTCCCGGCGTTCGGCCACTTCCCGGATGAGTTCCTGGTTCATGCGGTTGAGCGTCCTGGTGCGTTCGCGCACCATGTCCTCCAGCCGCTCGTTGATGCGTTCCAGCTCCTTGTGGGCCGTTTTCCTATCCGTGATGTCCTCGGCGATGCCGGCCACACGGTAGACGATCCCGTTTTCGTCGGTCACGGGGAAATAGCGGATCTGCACCCAGCGTTCGGAACCGTCAGGGCGTTCGAGACGGAATTCCGGAAATTCCCCCGGCGTCATGGGGCGTCCGGCCAGTGAAGTGATATAGTTGAGAATTTTGTCGCGATCCGTGGGATGGATGGTGTCGAGCCAGGACAGCGGAGACTCGTACAGGCTTTTGGGACTGCGGCCCCACAGGCGTTCGTAGGCCGGGCTGATGTAGAAGGTGCGTTTCCAGTCCAGGGAGCCCAGCCAGAACACCTCGCCGATGGCCTCGGCCAGCTGGCGGAATTTCTTTTCGCTTTCGCGCAGGTTGCGCTCGGCCATCTTGCGTTCGGTGATGTCCCGGATCACGGCGATGATGCGTTCCTGTTCGTCCAGGTGGATGCAGCGCAGGTTGATCTCGGTCCAAAACAGCTTGCCGTTCTTGTCCCGGCACAGCCATTCGAAAAGCTGGGGCTGCCCATCCCGGGCCAGTTGCAGGCGTTCGCGGATCTCGACTTCGGAATACGGGGCGTAGCCGGCGCTGAGGGTGCCCGGCGCCATGTGGTGGAAGTCCTCCGCCGCGTAGCCGAAAAGGGTGAAGGCCTGTTCGTTGCCGCCGAGCACCATGGCGGTGACCGGATCGTACAGAAACATGGCGTCGCTGGCCGTGTTGTAGATGGTCCGGTAATTGGCCTCCAAAATCCTGGCGGTGCGCGTCGCCTCGGCGCAGTCCGTGACGTCCCGGCCGCAGAGAACGACCTGGACCGGCGTGGCTTCGCCGGCCGGCAGGCGGACGGCTTTCCACCGGACGCGCCGCACGCCCGAGGCGGTTCGCAGGTCGTGTTCGGGCCAGTCGACCGGTCCGGGCGCGGTCCCGGTCAGGCCGCCCGCCAGGGCCTTGCTTACGCGCGCTCGGGCCTCGGGAGCCACGGCCAGGGCGAGCCAGTCCCGGCCGAGGGCCTCGCCGCGCCCGATCCCGAGAAAGGCGAGCCCCTGGTCGCTGATGGCCGTCAGGCGCGCCCCGGCGTCGAGCATGACGGCCACATCGCCGGACAGTTCCCACAAGGCCGGCAGCAGGGTGGTTGCGTCGGCCGGGAAAGGTGGAAAAGGCTCGGGCGATTGTTGCATGGGGTATGGGGATTGGGTGCCGATTCAGGTGGTGGTCTTAGAACATCCACTATGACCCTTTTTAGGCGTTGCGGCAAGGACCGGCGCGCGCGGCCGGGCAGGCCCGATTGCCCGGGCCGTGGGTCGGGGCTATAGAGGTAGGGGGACGTCAGGCGTCCCAGGAGGTACCGTATGGATCGAAGAGCGTTTCTGCTGGCGGCGGGCGTCATGGCCCTGGGGACCGCCGCCCCCCGGGAAGCCCGGAGCCAGGGCCCGGCTTTGCCGCGGCCGGCCATGCCCGGCGGCAAGACCCTGGAAGAGGCCCTGCAACAGCGGCAGACCCAACGGAAATTCGACCCCCGGCCCCTGCCCGCCGAGGTCCTTTCGGGCCTGTTGTGGGCGGCCAACGGCGTCAACCGGCCCCAGGCCGGCAAGCATACCGCGCCGACGGCGCAGAATCGTCAGGAAATCGCCATCTACGTGGCCAAGGCCGACGGCCTGTTTCTCTACGAACCCGCCGAACACGGGCTGACCCGTCTGTCCGGGGCCGACATCCGGGCGGCCACGGGCAAGCAGTCCCTGGCCGCCATCGCGCCGGTCAATCTCGTGTACGTGGCCGACATGAACAGGGTGGCCGGCGGCTCGCCCGAGGAGAAGCTTTTCTACGCCGGGGCCGATACGGGCTTTATCAGCCAGAATGTTTACCTGTACTGCGCCGCCATGGGACTGGCCACCGTGGTCCGGGGCTCGGTGGACCGCCCCGCCCTGGCCAAGACCATGGGCCTGTCCGGGGGGCGGCATATCACCCTGGCCCAGAGTGTGGGCTATCCCCCGGCCTAGCTGATCACGCTTTGTTGTGAAATGGTGTTTGCTCTCTCATATCCGTGTAAGAAAGCCGCCGTTTCCCCCTGACGGGCGGTTTCCTGATCGCAGCAGGCTTGTGCGAAAAAGAACAAGCCTGCTGCTCCAACCGGACCAACACGGCATTTTTTACGTGATAAATCAGGCAAGGTCGCTTTGTTGTTGACATCGTCTTGCCTGTATCGCTACCTCACGGAACATCACACCATCGTAACGATCGCCCGAAGGCGCGACGCCGCCGGCCCGCGTCCGGACACCCGGGCGGTATTATCTTGTGTGGCCAGCCAAAAGGAGTCATCATGGAAAAGCGGTCCTACCAGGAAATGCAGCGCATCCTTATGGATGAACTGCGGCTTATGCACCACCCCATCGCCATCAAGTATTTTTTCGACCAGGCTGAGCTCGACGCCTTCAAGGCCAAAGGCGACTACTACGTTCCGGCCAAGGCGCTGACCTTCTGCCAGGGCGAAATCGGCGCGCGCATGGAAGGGCTGACCGTGCTCATGGGAAAGGAACAGCTGGGCTGCGGCAACGCCAAGTGCGTGTTCGGCTGGAAGGATATCGACGCGGCCGAAATCAAGGGGCACCTCAAGTACGTGCGTGACCTGGAACAGGCCGAACGCTTCGTGCGCTCCAAGCCGCGTCTGCAAGGGAACCTGCTGGCCGTGGCCGTCTCGCCCCTGGGCGATACGGTCTACGATCCCGACGTCGTGCATTTCTACTGCGACAACATGCAGGCCTACCATCTGGTCGTGGACTGGATGTCGGCCCGCGACATCCATCCGCTGCGTCCCAACATGACCATGAATTCGGCCGCCTGCGCCGGCAACGTCTTTGCCTACAACAGCGGCGACGCCAACGTGTTCCTGGCCTGCAGCGGCAGCTACAACGCCGGCAAGACCGAACGCGGCGAAATCAACGTGGCCATCCCCGGCAAGGACATCGGCCTTGTGGTCGATCGCCTGATGGCCCGCAAGGAAGCCACCGGCGGCGCGGCCATCACCCGTACCGGCCAGCCCTTCCCGGGCGCGGACATCTGCAAGAACTGTCCGCTCATCGTCTTCAAAAAGGCCGAAGCCCCGGCTGCCGCCGACTGATCCTACCGGTGAACCTCCGGATTGCCAGCCGGACGGCCGCTTGCGGCCGTCCGGTTTTTTATTGGGGGAAGCGGGGGAAGAAATGCCTCCGGCGGCCGGGAGGGGCACTGCCCCTCCCGGACCCTCCCGAAAGGGGGGGCGGACGGTAGGTTGGACGGATGGCCGGGCGTCTGGTGTGGTGGGGCTTCGAACGTTTGTCGGCGCAATTTCCCCCAGGCAGAGCC